>NZ_JBEIAC010000021.1:0-83596 GCF_040240335.1 Brenneria sp. L4-2C
TTCTTCCCGCTGCCGCTCGACTTGCATGTGTTAGGCCTGCCGCCAGCGTTCAATCTGAGCCATGATCAAACTCTTCAATTTAAGATTTGTTTGATTCGCTAAGTTAATAGCTGTGCTCAAAGAATTAGTAACTGTTCATTCGTAATGAATTTACTGCTAGTCACTCTTCAAGACTTTTTTATATCGTTAGCCGATAGGTCTTGTGAGTGCCCACACAGATTGTCTGATTAAATTGTTAAAGAGCAGTGCCACATTATCCCGTGGCGCGGGCCGCATATATTATGCAATTCCGCTGTGAAGTCAAGTGATTATTGCCTGGCTTCTTACTGTCGTCACAACCGCGTAATCGCCGTTGCCGTGTCAGTGGGAGCGCATTATAGGGACTTCCCGCCGGCTTACAAGCGCTAAATGCAAAAAAATCACCAAGCGCTTATTATTTACCCATAAGGCTATTAAAGCGGTAGTTTTTCCAGCGATGCAAAGCCATAACGCTGTAATACCGGCCAAAGCGTCGCCACTTTCGGCGTGATCGCCAGACAATAAACCAGATTCTTTTCCGCTGAAACCGGCGCCTGCTCAAGATTGGCGATCAGCCACGCCGTTCTTCTGGCAATGGCCGACCCCGAATCTACCAGACGAGTACCGTTTGGCAACGCTAAATGCAGTTCCTCCGACAATAACGGGAAATGCGTACATCCGAGCACGACGGTATCTGGCGGTTCCGGCAGTCGTAGCCACGGGCGCAAGATTTTTTGCAGGTCTTTCGTGGCGATGCTGTTTCCCTGAAGTTTGGCTTCCGCCAACTCAACCAATTCAGCAGACCCCAACGACAATATCCGGCAGTCATTGGCAAAGCGGGCGATAAGCTCATGCGTATAGGGCCGCTGTACGGTCGCGCGCGTGGCCAACAGGCCGACAACGCCATTACGCGTCAGCTTGGCGGCAGGCTTAACTGCAGGCACAACGCCGACCACCGGAAAAGCGAAACGCTCGCGCAAAGCGGGAAGAGAGATGGTGCTGGCGGTATTGCAGGCAATCACCACCAGCGCCAGCCGGTGACGTTGCTGAATCGCCGTAACAACGTTAAGGACGCGATCGATAATAAACTGCTGCGGCTTTTCGCCATAAGGAAATGCTTCATTATCGAATGCGTAGATATAGTGAAGGTCCGGCAATAGCCGCCGGATCTCATCATAAACAGACAACCCGCCTACGCCGGAATCAAACACCAGCACGGTAGGTCGGGCTGGCAGGTCAGAAGGTATAGCTTCCGGTGAGATAGTATTCTCGCCCTGCCGTACGGTAGCCATATGCCGTCTCGTAATCTTTATCAAACAGGTTGGCGATTCTACCACGAACGGTTAACTGCGGGGTGACGGGATATGAAGCGGCGAGATCGACCGTGCTGTAGCTGGGCAGACGGCTATTGCCCGTGTCGAACCGTTTGCCGCTATATTGGTAAATCATATCAACATTGACATCATAAACATTCCATCCAAGCTGATATTTAGCTTTCTGTTTGGCTCGCCGCACCAGCACCTCGTTGGTTTTGGCGTTGCGCGGGTCAAGGTATTCCAGCGTTAATTCATGTTCCAGTGGCCCAGTGACAAAAGTCCCCGTCCATTCAACGCCTTTGATTTTTGCTTTACCAATATTGTAATAACTGTTGTTTGAAAAATTAATCAGGTTATCAATTTCATTACGATATGCGGATAACCGCCAGGAAAGCGGCCCCGTTAATCCCTCAATGCCGCCCTCCCACTGTTGTGATTCTTCAGGTTTCAATTCAGCATTTCCTGAATAATAAGTAGAGGCGGCATAAAGCTGTCCCAGCGTGGGCGCCTTGAAGGCCGTCGCATAGGATCCGATCAAACGATAACCATCAATAAACTCCCAGCCAGCGCTGGCTTGCCAGGTCGTATGCCATCCAAACTGCGAGTTGTTATCGCTACGGACTGCGCCTTCTACAATGACAGACTTAATCTGCTGTTGAGACGTTAAGTAAAGGCCCGTATTGCGTATATCCTTGCTTTGAGAAATAGAGGCGGTGCCGGGCTGAATCGATTGCTTCATCCAGTCGACGCCGGTACTGAGATGTCCCGTTCCGACAGCAAACGTATTTCCCCACTGCACGTTGTACTGATCGGAATCATCCAGCGTGGCTGACGCCGAATACGGCCCATAGGCGGGGTCATAATTATAATCTTTACTTCGACTGTAACTGGCGGTTAGCTGCGAGGCGTAAATCCCTTCATGAAAACGCAGGCCGGTGTAATAACTACGACCATAAACTTGACGCGTATCCGCAACCACGCCTGGATGATTCCAGTCACTATAACCATCGTAGTCGCTACGATTGTCAAATCCGTATACGCGGGCGAAGCCGCCCAGTTGCTCACTAAATTGGTGAGCAATATCCAGCCAGAGCGATTTACTCATAAAACCATCGGTATCTGGCTGGCGAGCGGTGGAGCCCGACGGCAAGCCGGCAACCACATCGAAACCTTTGGTATAGGTGTAATTGCCTGCTGCCGTAATGACCGTGTTCTGCCCCAGCCTCTGCTGCGTCGCGCCGTCATAAGATTGATATCCATGGGATCCTATGCCGGCGGAAATCGTCGAGCCTGCCTTATCACGGCTTGTGATGATATTGATGACGCCGCCGATGGCGTCTGAGCCATAAACTGCGGAGCGCGCTCCACGGATATATTCAACGCGCTGCACAAGGGAAATGGGGATCTGGTTCAGATCTGAAGTACCGGATACGCCTGCTTGATTAAGACGGACGCCGTCAATCAACACCAGTACATGGCTTGAATTGGTTCCGCGGATAAAGGTTGAACTTGACTGCCCTATGCCCCCATTTTGCACAATATCCACGCCCGGCAACCGACGCATGGCTTCTAATACATTTTTCGCCTGCCAACGGTCGATATCATCACGGGTAACGATATCGATGGGGGCGAGAACGGAGGAAACGGGTTGAGGGAACCGGCTCGCCGTAACGACCAGCTCATCGGTATTCTTTTGCGGTGAAGCACTGTCTTGCGCCCAGGCGGAAAAAGCTGTGACAGGGAGCGCTGCCAGCAGCAAGGTTTTATTAAACATGAGTCGAGCATCCAAAATCATATATCAGGATGCCGCATTACCACGATAAATAGCACGCGATCGTGGTTACTGCGACGTATACCGGCAGGTCTTCGGGCTTGGGGCCGTCGCTACGTCTCTGACGGTTGGTCACAACCATTCGTAGCAACACAGAGCGATGACTTCCCATCTTTAAATAAGACAGTGTCTGCATCATGCTATCGCTCGGACTTCCCTTACCGCTGCGCGTCAGCTCCAGATTCACACTGGATTCCCTTTTAACTTGTAATAAAAGGCCGGATTTTCATGCTACGATCGCGCTATCCGGAGGTCTAGTCTCTTATTTCATTACAGAGTAATAACATTACGAAACTGGACTTCCCAGCCGGATCGCCTGGATTTTCCGGCTAACAAAGCCCTTTTTGATGCCATTCAGATGAGAAAACCATGACGCCAGAGAACCTGCCCGTTGAACAATACGACAACCACCTAGCACAGAAAACAGAACGTCTTAGCAACATGATGGCATCATTCAATGCGCCAAAACCCGCGGTATTTCGTTCTCCCGCCAGCCACTATCGCATGCGCGCCGAGTTTCGCGTCTGGCATGACGACGACGACCTTTACCACATCATGTTTGATCAACAGACCAAACAGCGTATTCGCGTCGATAGCTTTCCGGCCGCCAGTGAGTTAATAAACCAACTGATGCCAGTGCTGATTGCCGCCCTGCGCCCCAACCCCGTTTTGCGGCGCAAATTGTTCCAGATTGACTACCTTTCCACACTGAGCGGCGAGATAGTGGTTTCCCTGTTGTATCACCGGGCATTGGATGATGAATGGCGACAGCATGCCATTACGCTGCGGGACGCATTGCGCGCGCAGGGTTTCCAGATCCAACTGATTGGCCGGGCGACCAAAACCAAGATTTGCCTGGATCGGGATTATGTTGACGAGCGTCTGCCCATCGCCGGCCGCGAGATGATTTATCGGCAGGTGGAAAACAGCTTCACCCAACCCAACGCCACCATGAACATTCAGATGCTGGAATGGGCGCTGGACGCAACGCAAGATGCAACCGGGGATTTGCTGGAGCTGTACTGCGGCAATGGGAATTTTTCGCTGGCGCTGGCGCGCAATTTTGACCGCGTGCTGGCGACCGAAATCGCCAAACCGTCCGTCGCGGCCGCGCAATACAATATTGCCGCCAATCACATTGATAACGTGCAGATTATTCGCATGTCGGCGGAAGAGTTCACCCAGGCCATGAACGGCGTTCGTCAGTTTAAGCGATTACAAGGCATTGAGTTAACGGATTATCGCTGCGAAACCATTTTCGTCGATCCGCCGCGTAGCGGGCTGGATCCGGAAACGCTTAACATGGTGCAGGCTTATCCGCGCATTCTTTACATTTCCTGCAACCCGGAAACGTTATGTCATAACCTGCAAACGCTGACGAAAACCCATCGCATAAGCCGACTGGCGCTGTTCGACCAGTTTCCTTACACCCACCACATGGAATGCGGCGTACTGTTGGAGAAACAGCCGTAAGCGCATGCTCCGGCAGGCTTAACCGCCTGCCTGCGTCTCATACTTCCGAGGTATCGCCCTCATTGGCCGATGAGCGGAATTTCAGCTTGAAGCCAATCCACAACACCAGCGCCACGCAAAGAATCGAAGGAATGAAATTTGAGCCAATGGCAGGGTATTCAACCCGAACGATGGCGCTGTAAAGCAACAATCCCAGCAGGAAACTGGCGGCCACCAGCAACGGCGCGCTTTCAGACATGCTGTGGTTCATATAACGCTGATGCAGGCAATATACGGATAACACCAGCGCAATCAGAGGAAATATCGAAAACGGAACCAGTGCGCTGAATAACGCCGAAAATGAACCGTTAACGGATAAACCTGCGACCAACGCCAAAATCAGCGTTCCTTTTTGTCGATAATGATGCTGGGATTGTTCTGTCATAGCTTTTCTCTTCTCGTGCCTGTGATTTACGACGTGCTTGCTCCACTATCCTGTTCTTTCCGGTACCAGTAGTAAGCGCCTTTGGAAATCATGCGCAGTTGCAATACCAGCCGCTCTTCCAGCTGCTTGCGCTGTTCCAGACCGACATCCAACGCTTCCGCGCCGGCGCTGAAAACAATAGTGACCATCGCTTCCGACTGCGCCTCCGCAAAGCTGCGTGGAATATGATTTTCGACCTCCAGATAGTCGGCCAGTTCAGCAATGAAATGCTGAATCTCACGCGCGACAGCCGCACGAAACGCGGCGGAAGTCCCTGAACGTTCACGCAATAACAGTCGAAAGGCATTGGGGTTGTTGCCGATGAATTCCATAAAGGTCGAGACAGACGTTTTGATCACGCTGCCGCTTTTGGCAATCCGCTGGCGCGCCTGGCGCATCAACTGACGCAACATCAGCCCGCTTTCATCGACCATCGTCAGCCCAAGTTCGTCCACATCACGAAAGTGGCGATAGAAAGACGTCGGCGCGATACCGGCCTCACGCGCGACCTCACGCAAACTCAGGCTGGCAAAGCTGCGCTCCGCGCTCAATTGGCTGAATGCCGCCTCAATGAGGGAACGACGCGTCCGTTCTTTTTGTTGTGCTCTGACACCCATTATCCTGCCCAAATCATCCGTTTCCTTGCCAAAAAATCACTATAGCAAACTTTATTGTCAGCATACTGAGACAAAGTTTGTCATATTAAAAATGTGATCATAGGTTTCCATCACCAACATAAGAATTATTGGGTTCCGCCCCGGCGGATGTTACAATCACGTTATTGTTTTGTATAGAACAGGTTACCCTACATGACCATACCAAAACAGTTCGATTATGACGCCATCGTTATCGGTTCCGGCCCCGGCGGTGAAGGCGCCGCCATGGGATTAGCCAAACAAGGGGCGAAAATTGCGGTGATTGAGCGGCATTACAATGTCGGCGGCGGTTGCACCCATTGGGGAACCATCCCCTCGAAGGCGCTTCGCCATGCCGTCAGCCGTATTATCGAGTTTAACCAGAACCCGCTCTACAGCGACAACGCGCGCATCATCAGCTCTTCTTTCTCCGATATTCTGCGCCACGCCGACAGCGTTATCGGCCAGCAAACCCAAATGCGCCAGGGTTTTTATGAACGTAACCAATGCGATCTGCTCTCTGGCGAAGCCCGTTTTATTGATGAACATACCCTTGCCATTCACTATCCGGACAACACTCACGACACGCTGACGGCGGCCAATATCATCATCGCCACAGGCTCTCGGCCCTACCGCCCCGGCGAAGTCGATTTCAGCCACTCCCGGATCTACGACAGCGATTCCATTTTGCAGCTCGACCACGAACCACGGCACGTCATTATTTATGGCGCGGGCGTGATTGGTTGTGAATACGCGTCGATCTTTCGCGGCCTCAACGTCAAGGTCGATCTCATCAACACCCGCGATCGCCTGCTGGCCTTCCTCGATCAGGAGATGTCGGACGCGCTCTCTTATCACTTCTGGAACAATGGCGTGGTGATCCGTCATAACGAAGAGTTCGACAGTATTGAAGGGGTGGAGGATGGCGTTATCGTTAATCTCAAGTCCGGCAAAAAAATGAAGGCGGATTGCCTGCTGTACGCCAACGGACGCACCGGCAACACGGAAACGCTCGGTTTGGAAAATATCGGCCTAAGCACCGACAGTCGCGGGCAGATAAAAGTCAACAGCCTGTACCAGACCGGACTGGCGCATATTTACGCCGTCGGCGACGTCATCGGTTATCCCAGTCTGGCCTCCGCCGCCTACGACCAGGGGCGTCTTGCCGCGCAGGCGATCGTCAAAGGGGATGCCGCCGCCCATCTGATTGAGGATATTCCCACGGGGATTTACACCATTCCTGAAATCAGTTCCGTGGGGAAAACCGAACAGCAGCTCACGGCGATGAAGGTTCCCTATGAGGTAGGCCGCGCGCAGTTCAAACATCTGGCGCGCGCGCAGATTGTCGGTATGAACGTGGGCAGTCTGAAGATCCTATTCCACCGCGAAACGAAACAGATACTGGGGATTCATTGTTTCGGCGAGCGAGCGGCGGAGATTATTCATATCGGCCAGGCGATTATGGAACAAAAGGGTGAAGGCAATACTATCGAATACTTCGTTAATACCACCTTCAATTACCCGACCATGGCGGAAGCCTATCGGGTTGCGGCGCTGAATGGACTAAACCGCCTGTTTTGACGCGTTTTCCATGTAGCCCTGCATATGCTCGCGGATGGTGTCTGCCAGTTGCTCATAGCGTCCGCGCAGCGGCGAGCCGGGGCGATAGACCAGCGCAATGGTGCGTTTCGGCTCGGGTTTATGACACGGCAAATAGCACACGCCATCCCGTTCGCGTTCATGAGGCACCGCCAGCGACGGCAACAGCGTAATGCCGCTGCCCGCCGCCACCATATTTCGCAGCGTTTCCAGACTGGTGGCGCGGAAATGCGTATCTTCGTCCGCGCCGGCCTGGAAACAGAATCCCATCGCCTGATCGCGCAGACAATGCCCATCTTCCAGCATCAGTAATTTTTCGCCGGCCAGGTCGGCCATCGCCACGCGTTCCCGGTTTGCCCAGGGGTGATCCTGATAAATCGCCAGTTTCATCGGTTCATCGAACAAAGGCACTTCAATAAAGGCTTCAGACTCCTTCACCAGAGCCAGGATAGCGCAATCGAGCTTACCGCTGTCCAACTGGGCCAGAAGCTGATGGGTTTGCGCCTCATGCAGGTACATTTCAAGTTTGGGGAATGTGCGGTGCAGCATCGGAATGATCTGCGGCAACAGGTAGGGGCCGACGGTCGGGATCAAGCCGATATGCAACGGCCCTGACATCGTTTCACCCTGCTGACTGGCCATCTCTTTCAATACTTTAACTTCGCGTAATACCGTGCGCGCCTGTTCAACCAGCAATAAACCCGCCTGGGTAAACAATACTTTTCTACTGGTCCTTTCCAGCAACATCACGCCCAACTCATCCTCCAGCTTACGGATTTGTCCGCTGAGCGTCGGCTGACTAACGTGGCAAGAGTCTGCGGCACGCCGAAAATGACGATGTTCTGCTAGCGCCACCAGATACTCTAAATCCCGAATATTCATTTATTATTCTCCTTATCATGATAGCAATTAACGATAGAAAGATTAGCAACAGATGGTTTTCCCTATCAATATTCAAATGAATCATGCTTTCCATCGAAGCGTATCAGTTTATTTTTACCCAGATAACACCACACTTTTACTCTTAATCAGTCGGCTTGATGCCGCCCAGCCGGAAAGGTAAGCAAAATCCACAGATGACTTCCCCATACGCGCAAGGACGACCAACGAATTGGGGTTACGACAAACGCGTTGTTCAATGATAAAACGGCCATTACTTTTTCTTCACCAGAGGCTTTTAGCGGCCAGATCCTCCGGCCATCTGCCACGCTATAACGAGTTAGCG
The DNA here is from genome assembly GCF_040240335.1 of Brenneria sp. L4-2C. Taxonomy (NCBI): domain Bacteria; kingdom Pseudomonadati; phylum Pseudomonadota; class Gammaproteobacteria; order Enterobacterales; family Pectobacteriaceae; genus Brenneria; species Brenneria sp. L4-2C. The sequence goes on from NZ_JBEIAC010000021.1 coordinate 8,561, forward strand.
GGCGTATTCAAGCAATTTGGCACTAATCGCATTTTGTGTACTGCTATTAACGACACATTTAAGGCGGATGTTTAAGGAATTTTTTATAACAAGGAAAATATCGCAATTAACCACAATAAAAGAGGATAATTAAATAATTGTTGGGAAATATCGGTGTATAAAACTGAATCGCGTCATTTTTTAAGAATAAGAAAACAAACCGCCGCAAAAATTTTTGCAGAGAGATAACCACAAAAAAACCCTGCGCCGGCAGGGTTTTAAAGTTAATAACGACGTTTTGCACATTTCCAACGTTTTGTCGCAGCATCTCTTCGTTCAGCCGACCGCCGGGCGTACCCCCAGCGTATGGCAAATCGCATAGCTCAATTCGGCGCGATTGAGGGTGTAAAAATGAAAATCCTTTACGCCTTCGCGGCTCAGAATTTTCACCATATCCATGGCAATAGACGCCCCGACCATTTTGCGGGTTTCAGGGTCGTTATCCAGCCCCTCAAACATCGACGTCATCCAGTTCGGTACGCGTACATTGGTCATAGTGGCGAAACGCTGTAGCTGCTTGAAGTTGGAAACCGGCAGAATTCCGGGTACGATCTCAACATCAATACCGGTGGACACGCAGCGATCGCGGAAGCGAAGATAGCTCTCCACATCAAAAAAGAACTGGGTGATCGCCCGATTGGCGCCGGCGTCAATCTTACGCTTCAGATTAATCAGGTCCGCCTGAGCGCTTTTGGCTTCGGGATGAACTTCCGGATAGGCGGCGACGGAAATATCAAAATCACCCACGTCTTTCAGCAACGCGACCAGATCGGCGGCATACATTTCCGGTTTGCCGCCGCCAGGGGGCAAATCACCACGCAATGCCACAATGTGGCGAATACCGCTTTGCCAGTAATCCTGCGCGATCTCGCGTAAATGTTCATGAGAGGCGTCGATGCAGGTAAGGTGCGGCGCCGCTTCCAACCCGGTGCGTTCTTTAATGGTTTTGATGATGCTATGGGTTCGGTCGCGTTCACCCGAATTGGCGCCGTAGGTCACGGAAACAAACTTCGGCTTAAGGCTGCTCAGCCGGTCAATGGAGTTCCAGAGCGTTTCTTCCATCTCGCTGGTGCGCGGAGGGAAAAATTCAAATGACACATTAATCTGTCCCTGCAATTCCGCCAGACTCTGATTCAGCGCTTCCCGCTGATTTGCGTGAAAAAAACTCATACCTGCCTATCCTATTAACCAGTGCTATTGTTATCGTTCTCATAACCGTCTATACGTTTAGACGTCTATATAAAAAATGACGCAATCCACCCAAAGAGTCAATCTTTTTACCCGCCAGCATGCTGATGATTATTCATCGTATATGAAAAAAGCTCATCATCGTCGATGAACGGCGTATGCGCGGATGGAAACCGACTTGCAAGGCAGAGCGGACGAAAATAGATGAACGCGGAGCAATGTGAAGCTGAGTAACGCAAGCTATCGTGTGCGCCGACAGCTGCGCACACGATTTGCCAAAACGACGGTTAAGAATCGCTATTTTTCGATCAAAGCAGCTGCGCCAGGCGGTTCAAATCCGACTGAATCGCGCCGGCTGTGACATCCCGTCCGGCGCCTGGACCACGGATCACCAATGAGTTATCCCGATACCAGCGGCTTTCAATCGAAAACACATTGTCGCCCGGCAACAGGGAAGCCAGCGGATGATCGGGCCTGACCGCCTCGACGCCAACGCGAGCCTTGCCATTGGCGTCAAAGCGCGCGACATGGCGCAGAACCATGCCCATCTCCTGAGCCGCCTCCAGCCGCTGCAACATCTGCTCGTTCAGCGATTCCCCATTCTCAAAGAACTGATCGACGGAACCTTCCTCGCAACCCGCCGGCACCAGCGATTCAACCCGTACCTGACTGGGCTCAATCTCATATCCCGCCTCACGCGCCAGGATCACCAGCTTACGCATCACATCCTGCCCCGAGAGGTCAACGCGCGGATCCGGCTCCGTCAGTCCCTGCTGACAAGCCTGATCCACCAGATCCATAAAAGGCACTGAACCATCGAATTGCAAAAACAGCCACGACAGCGTTCCCGAAAAAATACCGCTGATCGCCAGAATGCTGTCGCCGCTTTCCCTCAGGTCGCGCACGGCGAAGTTCACCGGCAACCCCGCCCCGACCGTGGCGTTGTATAGCCAATGACGATCGGTTTTGGCAAAAGCGTCGCGAATCTGACGGTAATTATTACCGCCGGACGCCCCTGCCAGCTTGTTCGCGCTGATCACATGGAAACCGTAGCTGGCGAAATCGAGATACAAATCCGCCACGGATTCGCTGGCCGTCACATCCAGTACGACTAAATCATCATAGGGGTGCGCGCGCATCCACAGAAACAGGTCTTCGCCATCACGCTCCTGCGCTTCACTGTCGAAAAACGCCAACACCCGGCTGACGTCCAGCCCGTCATAGTTCAGCAAGCTTCGGGTACTGTCCACCACGCCGGCGAGTACAAACTCAAACCCGGTACGGGCGGAAAGGTGCGACTGTTCGCGGGCGAACAGCTCCAGCCAGCGAGAACCGATGTTTCCCTTGCCGAACAGCACCAGACCGATGCGTTTTTCCGCGCGAAACAACGAGTGATGCAGCCCGCGAACCAGATGTTCCGTCGGCCCGACGCGCAGCACCGCCACCAGGCTGATGCCGTCTTCCGATTGCCAGATAAACTCTGTCGGCTGATCTTTCAACTGTTGGTAAAAACGGTGGCTATGCAAAGGATTATTGCAAACGCCGGCCCCCACCATCGCCACCAGCGCCAGACCGTCACGCTGGGTCAGCTGTGCCGATAACCCGGCCTGACTCAGTCGTTGCCAGGCGCTGTCGACCACTTCCGTGGTGTAACACAGTTGCAGTAGGTTACGGTCGTGATGAATTCCCGTCGCCAGCGGTTTAATCTGCGAACGATTCAGTAACTGCTCGACGTCTTTTTGCATCTGTGGGAAATCCTGTCCCGCGGCCGCCTGAATTTCAATCAGACAAACATCGTCATGGCTGGTGACGATTTTGGCGCCGGTACCCGACGCCAGTACGCGTTCAATACGCGTAGAACCTTGCTCGGGCTGGTAGCTGCAACGCAGTTGCAAATCAATATCGCTGCCGGATACCGGTTGCAATGTCCGGGTATGCAGCACTGGCGCAGCCAGGCGCGCCAGTTCGCTGGCTTCATCCAGCCGCAGCAGCGGCAGCAGGCAGGCATCTTTGACTTTACGCGGATCCGCGCTGTAAACCCCGGCGACATCGCTCCAGATCGTCACCCGCTCAACGCCCGCCAGCGCGCCGATTTGGGTGGCGGAATAGTCGCTGCCGTTGCGCCCCAGCAACACCGATTCCCCCGCTTCGTTGCGGCAGATAAACCCGGTAACCACCAGACGTTGTCCGCTATGTTGTTCCAGGCGCTGTTGCAGCAGCGGTCTGGAGCGCGCCTCGTCCACCTGGGGCTGCGCGGCGCGCTCGGCGCGCAGAAAATCACGCGCATCCAGCCAGGAAGAGTGAATATCCATCTGGTTAAGCAGCGCGGCCATCAGACGCGCCGACCAAATTTCGCCGTAGCCGACGACTTCGGCATACACGGCATCGCTGATCTTACCGTCCAGCAGCCCGGCCAAACGCTCCAGATCGCGTATAAACAGGCTGGTCAGCGGCTCCGCCGCTTCAGGAGGTAATAATCCGGCGATCAGCTCGCTCTGATAACGGCGCAACGCCTGCTGAACCTGATGCGCGGAAAGACGATCGTTTTGGCTCAGCTTTAACCAACTGATGAGCTGGTTGGTGGTGCCGCCGGCGGCGGAAACCACCATTAAATCGCCCGGCTGGCTGTGTTCGGCCATAATACCGGCGACGCGCTGGTAACACTTCACATCGGCCAGGCTGCTGCCGCCGAATTTGTGCAGTTGCCGGCCGGTTACTGTTTCCGCTACTCCTGATGCACTCATGCTTACCCCTTCGCTGCGGCCTGAAATGCACGCGCCAGATCGGCGACCAGATCGTCGCCGTCCTCAATCCCGGTTGATATACGTAACAATGTTTCTGAAATCCCGGCGGCGGCGCGCGCTTCCGGCGCCATTCCCGCGTGCGTCATCGTCGCCGCGTGGGAAATCAGGCTTTCCACCCCGCCCAGCGACTCCGCCAGCGTAAACAGCTCCAGCGATGCCAGGAAGCGGCGCAGGGTATCTTCATCGCCGTCCAGCTCAAAGCTCAGCATCGCGCCAAAACCGGTTTGCTGGCGACGGGCAATCTCGTGACCGGGATTTTGCGGCAACGAAGGATGATATAATTTTTTCACCAGCGGCTGTTGCTGTAAATACTCAACCAGCTGTAAGGCATTGCGCTGCGCCGCGGCCATGCGCGGCCCCAGCGTACGCAGACCGCGCAGCAGCAGATAGCTGTCAAACGCGCCGCCGGTTACGCCGATATTGTTCGCCCACCAGGCCAGTTCGGTCGCGGTTTCCGCATCGCGGGCGATCACCGCCCCGGCGACCACATCGGAATGGCCGTTCAGGTATTTGGTGCAGGAGTGCAGCACCAAATCCGCGCCCAGCGCCAGCGGCTGCTGTAAGGCAGGGCTCAGGAAAGTGTTGTCCACCACGCTGACGGCGCCCGCTTCACGCACCGCCTGACAGATCGCGGCGATATCCACCACGCGCAGCAAAGGATTGCTCGGGCTTTCCACCAACACCAGTTTCGGCTTCTCTTCCAGCGCCGCCTTCAGCGCGGCTTCATCGCCCTGATCGACAAACTTGACGCGAAACGCGCCGCGTTTGCTTAAGCTGTCGAACAGACGATAGCTGCCGCCATAGCAATCATGCGGCGCGACCAGCAGGTCGCCGGGGCGCAGAAAGACCGTACACACCAGCATAATGGCCGACATGCCGCTGCTGGTCATCACCGCGTCCGCGCCGCCTTCCAGTTCGGCCAGCGCGCGCTGAACCACATCGCGGCTTGGATTACCCCGGCGGGAGTAGTCGTGCGCCCTTGGCTGATTGAATCCGGTAAAGTTATACGTGCTGGAAAGATGAATAGGGGGGACAACGCAGCCGTATTGCTCGTCATTATTTAACCCGCTGCGAACTGCGATGGTAGCCTGTTTACGCGTCATCTGCTCTTTTCCTGGCTGGAAGCTGAAAGTAGGGAATAAAGAGTAAACCCAGTTGACTTGGACGTCAATACATCTAGACTTCTAAACTTCTTTGCGTATAGATTGAGCATAAGCATAATAACCGCTAGAATCGTGCTATTTCATGACAGATTGCTGTCTTCTTACGACTATTTTTAAGGTATCCCATGGCTGAGTGGAACGGCGAGTATGTCAGCCCCTACGCTGAACACGGAAAAAAGAGCGAACAGGTTAAGAAAATTACTGTTTCTATTCCTCTTAAGGTATTGAAAATATTAACCGATGAGCGAACCCGCCGTCAGGTTAACAATCTGCGTCACGCAACCAACAGCGAGCTGCTGTGCGAAGCCTTTTTGCACGCGTTCACCGGCCAGCCGCTGCCAAACGATGAAGATTTACGCAAAGAGCGCAGTGATGAAATTCCCGAAGCCGCCAAAATCATCATGCGCGAGATGGGGATCGATCCTGATACGTGGGACTACTGAATCCACGTTCTTTGTATTCGCCATCATCACAAGATTAGCTGGCAACGGTTTAACCGCCGTTCCAGCCTAGTGTTTGACATATCACCAGCCTATCTCCGCCGCCAAATCCAACATCGCCCGCGACATCAGGCCATTTCTGATATAGCGCCGATATTCATGGCAGGGTTCGCGCTTGTAAGCAGCGTCGCCGATGCGCTTTTTCCAGGAAAAACCGTGTGAAATGGTGCCTGGATCAAGAAGCTACGCGTTAGTTTTGATAATAATTCCCGCTGACCAGTTAGTAATGACGACATTGCATTGATATGTTATAACATAACGATATTATTTTACGGTAGCACCACGCAATGACTCTCTCTATTCAAGACCGCAATGTGCTGTTGCAGCTTAAGAATGTGACGGTAGCGGGTGCGTATCATCCCCCCCGGCTCAACGATATTTCACTCTCCATCCACCGCGGTGAATGCCTGGCGCTTATCGGCCCCAACGGCAGCGGCAAGTCGACGCTGTTGCGCACGCTGACCAGCGAACTGACTCCCGAAACGGGAAACATTTATCTTAACGGTAAAGCGCTTCACGCGTTCAGCCGTCAGGAACGCGCCAAACGCATCGCCATTCTGGCGCAAAACGACACGCCGGATTTACGCCTGCGGGTTGAGGAGTATGTCGCGCTCGGCCGTCTTCCTCATCATGGCGACGGCGCGCCGGAACAGCATCATCGCATCATTGAGCAATCCCTGACGGATACCGGTCTGATCTCCCTGCGCCGTCGTCCGCTGGGTACCTTATCCGGCGGCGAACGGCAGCGCGCGTATCTGGCGCGCGCGTTCGCCCAGACGCCTCAATTGCTGCTGCTGGATGAGCCGACCAACCACCTCGATCCGTTAGCCCGCGCCCAACTGCTTTCGCTGGTGCGCAGCCGGGGGATCGCCACCGTGGCCGTACTGCACGATCTGCCGCTGGTCGCGCCTTTCGCCGACCGGGTGGCCGTACTCCAGCAGGGCGAACTGGTGCGTTGGGGTACGCCGGAACACGCCCTGGCGGCAGACTGTATTCGCCGCGTTTTTGGTATGGAAAGTTTTACCGTTACCCACCCGGTGACCGGATCGCCGTTACGTATTTTTGAAGCACCGAAAACCATCTGATCACGACTCCAGAGGAATCATAATGAAAAAAAACAGGTTATTGGGATTACTGGCGCTAGCGTCCTTCTGGACGCAGGCTTCCGGTTTTCCGGTCACCGTGGACAGCTGCGGCCAGCCGTTGACGTTTACCCAGGCGCCGCAACGCGCGGTGATCCATGACCTCAATATGGCGGAAATGGCGTTCGCCCTAGACCTGCAAAAGAATATCGTCGGCCTGACCGGCATTACCGGCTGGTACAAGGCGCCCCCCGAATTTACCCGACGGCAGGGGAAGATCCCTGAACTGGCGGCGAAATATCCAACGCTGGAAAACCTGCTGGCGGCGCAGCCGGATTTCTTTTTTGCCGGCTGGAATTACGGAATGAAAGTCGGCGGCGAAGTCACGCCGCAAACGCTGAAAAAATACGATATTCAAACGCTGGTGCTGAGCGAAAGCTGTGTGTTCACCACGCAAAACCGTCCGCGCGCCAGCATGGACCTGCTTTATGGCGACATGCTGAAGTTAGGTCAGGTGTTTGGTAAACAGGAACAGGCGCAGACGCTGGTCGACGACTGGAAAAAGCAGGTTGCCGACCTCCAGGCGCAAATCGGTCAGCGGCCCAGACTGAAGGTGTTCCTGTATGACTCCGGCGAGGATAAACCCTTCACCAGCGGCAAATTCGCCATCCCGACCGCCATGATTGAAGCGGCGGGCGGCAAAAATGTGATGGACGGCATGGAAACCAGTTGGGCGACCACCTCATGGGAAAGCGTGGCCGCCGCCGAACCGGATTTTATCATTCTGCTGGATTACCAAACCGGCAGCGGCGCATCGGCGCTACGGCAGTTCCTGGAATCGCATCCGCTGATGAAATATACCCCGGCGGTACAAAATCATCGCTACCTGAAACTGCAATACGCGGAGCTTACGCCGGGACCGGCCAATATCGCGGCGATCGTCAAACTGGCGCATGCCATGTATCCGGACGCCTTTAAGTGATACCCGTCGGATCGCGCTATGCGTTAACGCTATTCTGCGCCCTGCTGTTGCTGGCGGGACTGATGCTGTTCAGCATCGCCGCCGGCAGCACGGCGATTCCGCTATCGCAGGTATTGGCGGCGCTGGGGCTCTCCTCAGGCGAGGTATCCCCGATGATTTCACGCATCATACTGGAGCTGCGTGTTCCCCGCAGCCTGCTGGCGGCGCTGACCGGCGCCGGGCTGGCGATGGTCGGCGCGTTTTTACAAACGGTCTCTCGCAACGATCTGGCCGACCCCTTTCTGTTCGGCCTGTCCGCGGGGGCTTCCGCCGGCGCGGTGGCCGTCATTACTCGTTTTGGCGAACGTCTGGGGGATTGGGCGCTGCCGACAGCGGCGTTCAGCGGCGGGATCCTGTCGGCCATCGCCGTTATCGCGCTGTTTTTACTGCAACAGGCACGCGGCGCGGAACGCCTGATTATCTGCGGACTGGCGATTTCATTCCTGTTCGGCGCGCTGACCAACTATCTGGTGTTTTCCGGCGATCAGCGGGCGGCCAGCTCCATCCTCTTTTGGTCGCTTGGCGGGCTGGGTCTGGCCCGTTGGGACAACCTGCCTTTTGCCCTGGTCAGCGTGTTGCTGTTGTTTGCTCTGACGATTTTGCGCTGGCGCTCGCTTGATGGACTGCTGGCCGGCGGACAAACCGCGGCTTCCCTGGGCATCAATACCGCTCGCCTGCGCATCGAAGTGTTTATCTGCTGCGCTTTCGCCACCTCGCTGCTGGTGGCGCTTACCGGCGTGATTGGATTTGTCGGGCTCATGGTGCCGCATCTGGCGCGGCCGCTGAGCGGCGTGCTCCACCGTCGGCTATTACCGCTAACGGCCATTCTGGGGGCGATGTTGATGTGCGGCGGCGACGTACTCAGCCGTCGATTGCTAGCGCCGCAAGAGTTGCCTATCGGGATCATTACCGCGGGCCTCGGCGGCGTTTTTGTGCTGGGGTTACTGCTTAAACGTCAGTAGAGGTTTAAGAAACAACAAAGGCACCCGAAGGTGCCTTTGTTACTGCCGAGCGGGCAAAACTTATTTTTTCGCGCCCGGTACGCTGAAACGCTTGTTGAAGCGCTCAACACGACCACCGGTATCAACGACACGCTGTTTGCCCGTGTAGAACGGGTGGCAAGCGCTGCAAACGTCCAGGTTCAGGTCGTGGCCCACGGTAGAATGGGTTTTGATAACATTACCGCAAGAGCAAGTTGCAGTAACTTCAACATAATTCGGGTGAATACCTTGTTTCATGGGAAACCTCTGTTAAGGCCGTGTCGCTATCCAGCCCTGTTCCGCCAGACACCACACGAAAGTTGAGTTAAGAAGTTGAGTCAATCAACCATTATACAACGCAGTATAATGGCGGCGAATCATACAGAAACTCACCACCCGATGCAATCGCAGCAACACATTATCATGCGCAACATGTACACTAGCGCCTTGCCGTAATTCACGCCTATGCCGCGGTTGGTTAAAATCGCCATATTCTGAACCCAGTCGGAGAGGTCATGTCTGTCGCTCAGGTCGCATTCCCCGTGCCATTGGCACGTACATTCGATTATATCCTGCCTGCGGGCGTCGAACCCCAGGCCGGCGTGCGGGTCAGCGTGCCGTTCGGCAACCGCAAGGCCATCGGCCTGATTGCCGCCATCAGCGAATCCAGCGAATTGCCCGTCGAACAGCTCAAACCGATACACGCCATACTGGACGATCGGCCGCTATTCCCGCCCAGCCTGTGGCGCATTTTAATCTGGGCGGTGGACTATTATCACTATCCGATCGGGGAGGTGTTGTTCCATGCCCTGCCGATATTGCTGCGTCAGGGGAAACCCGCGCACCGGGCGCCGCTTTGGCAATGGTTCGCCACCGAACAGGGTAAAGCCACGCCGTTGGACTCGCTGAAGCGCGCGCCCAAACAGCAACAGGCGCTGGCCGCCTTGCTTCAGGCGCCGCTTTATCGCCATCAGGTCGGCGAAAGCGGACTGACGGAAACCGCATTGCAAGCGCTGCGTAAAAAAGGACTGTGCGATTTAAAGGCCGCCGAGCAAGCCGTTCGCGACTGGCGCAAGGATTTCAGCGTGTCGGGCGACCGGCTACGGCTCAACACCGAACAGGCGACCGCCGTCGGGGCTATCCGCAGTGAAGATCAACATTTCTCCGCCTGGCTGCTGGCAGGGATCACCGGCTCCGGGAAAACCGAGGTTTACCTCAGCGTACTGGAAAACGTATTGGCCGAGGGGAAACAGGCGTTGGTGCTGGTGCCTGAGATTGGTCTGACGCCGCAGACCATCGCCCGCTTCCGTGAACGCTTCAATGCGCCGGTCGACGTGCTGCATTCCGGTTTAAACGACAGCGAACGGCTCGCCGTCTGGCTCCGCGCCCGCAGCGGCGAAGCGGCGATCGTCATCGGCACCCGCTCGGCGCTGTTCACGCCATTTGCGCGGCTGGGCCTGATCGTCATTGATGAAGAACACGACGGTTCTTACAAGCAGCAGGACGGCTGGCGCTATCATGCGCGCGATCTGGCGGTCTTTCGCGCCAGAGAAGAAGATATCCCGATCGTGATGGGGACGGCGACGCCGGCGCTGGAAACGCTCTATAACGTCCAGATTGGTAAATATCGGCAGTTGACGCTCAGCAAACGGCCGGGCAACGCCCGCTTAGCCAGCCAGCACATTCTGGATTTAAAGGGGCAACCGCTTACCGCCGGACTGTCTCAACCGTTAATTAGCCGTATCCGCCGCCATCTGGCGCAGGATAATCAGGTCATTTTATTCCTCAACCGACGCGGCTTCGCCCCGGTGGTGATGTGTCACGAATGCGGTTGGATCGCCGAGTGTCCGCGCTGCGACCATTATTACACGCTGCATCAGCAGCAGCACATTCTGAGCTGCCATCATTGCGACAGCCATCGCCCGGTGCCGGATCAATGCCCGCAATGCGGATCGACCAATCTGCTGCCGGTCGGCATGGGAACCGAGCGACTGGAACAGGTGCTGACGCCGATATTCCCGGACATACCGATTACGCGCATTGACCGCGATACCACCAGCCGCAAAGGCGCGCTCGAACAGCAGCTTTCGCAGGTAAGGCAAGGCGGCGCCCGTATTCTGATCGGCACGCAAATGCTGGCCAAAGGCCACCACTTTCCCAACGTGACGCTGGTGGCGCTGCTGGATGTCGACAGTTCGCTGTTTTCCGCCGATTTTCGCGCCGCCGAGCGTTTCGCCCAACTCTACACCCAGGTGTCAGGGCGCGCCGGACGCGCGGGCAAGGCGGGCGAAGTGGTGTTGCAGACGCATCATCCCGAACACCCGTTGCTGCAAATCCTGCTGCAACAAGGCTATGACGCCTTCGCCAGCCAGACGTTGAAAGAGAGAAAGAGCGTTTTTCTGCCGCCCTATACCAATCACATTTTATTTCGCGCCGACGATCATGATAATCAGCAGGCGGCGTTATTTCTGCAACAGCTCAAAAATCTGTTGGAGAGCAGTCCGTTGCGGGACGAATCGCTCTGGTTGCTGGGTCCGGTGCCGGCGCTACAGCCCAAACGGGCGGGACGTTTTCGCTGGCAGTTGCTGCTGCAACATCCCTCTCGGGCTTTATTGCAACGGTTGGTCAGAAGTTCGATACCGCTAATCGGCACGCTGCCGCAAGCGCGCAAAGTGAAGTGGGTATTGGATGTCGATCCAACCGACGGTTAACGCGTTCGGCGCGTCGCTATTGCGAAACGCGTCCAGAAACCGACATCAATCACACTTGCTATGCAAATTAAGCAGCAAAATTTGCGCGCAATCTGTTAAGACTACGCGCGAAAAGCAGTATTCTGAAGGACGGCGTTAAACAAACCGAATAATACCCATGAATGCTGTCATTGATAATGACAGTCTGTAACCACAGTCTGAAGGCTGATAGCGCTGCCGCTCGACAGCGCCAGTTCAGGCTGACGCAAGGAGAATAGCGTTGGAGCAGAAGAAAGGCATCACCACAGCAACGATGAAAGACGTGGCGGATAAGGCCGGCGTATCGACGGCCACCGTATCCCGCGCGTTGATGAATCCGGAAAAAGTGTCCGCGACAACACGACAAAAAATCGAACAGGCGGTCATTGCTGTAGGATACTCGCACCACGCCTCGGCCCGAAGCCTGAAACGCAATGAGTCACGAACCATCCTGGCTATTGTTCCCGATATCTGCGATCCCTTCTTTGCCGATATTTTCCGGGGGATCGAAGAAGCCGCGGCTGAACATGGATACCTGGTGCTGATTGGCGATTGCGCTCATCAGCATCAGAAAAAGAAAACGTTTGTTGATTTAATTATTACCAAACAGATCGACGGCATGCTGCTGCTTGGCTCAAATCTGCCGTTTGACGCGAGCAAAGAAGAGCAGCGAAATCTGCCGGCGATGGTGATGATCAATGAGTTCGCGCCGGAACTGGAATTACCGACCGTCCATATTGATAATCTGACGGCGTCCTTTGAGGCCGTCCACTATTTGCAACAGTTAGGCCATCAGCGTATCGCCTGCATTGCCGGCCCCGAGCATATGCACCTGAGCCAATATCGTCTACAGGGTTATATTCAGGCGCTGCGCCGCAGTGGCGTCGCCGTCGATAACCAATATATTATTCGGGGCGACTTTACCTATGAAACCGGGGTCAATGGTCTGATTGCCCTGATGAAACACCCTTCCCCTCCCAGCGCCATTTTCTGCCATAGCGATATCATGGCGATCGGCGTGCTTTCGCAGGCAAAAAAAATGGGGTTGGATATACCGCGCGATATCTCAATAGTCGGTTTTGATGATATCTTGCAGGCTCAGTACTGTTCGCCATCATTAACCACCGTGGCGCAGCCGCGTTACCAGCTCGGACACGAAGCGATGTTGCTGCTATTAGAGCAACTGCACGGGCATCGGGTACACAGCGGCTCCCGACTGCTGGCCAGCGAATTGGTCATACGGGAAAGCACGGCGGCGCTAAATTATTCCCGCAACCGGCTTTAAGACTTCAGGAGCTGGTCAAATATTTTAGTGTTCAGTAACATGGCATCCTAATTAATTTATTCAATTCACAGCGAAACGACAGTGGCACAAAGAGACTACGTCAGCCGGGGGCGTTCCAATACGCGTCGGAAAAAGACAAACAGCCGGAGAAAAAGCAACGCGTCAGGCATGTCCAAAACCATGATAGCGCTGGCTGTCGCTGTTTTGGTCACCTTTGCGGGCGGACTCTACTTCATCGCCCATAACAAACCGGCGGAATCGCCGGTATTGCCACATCAGAATACAGGCAAAGGCAACGGCTTGCCGCCTAAGCCGGAAGAACGCTGGCGCTATATCAAGGAACTGGAAAACCGTCAGTTGGGCGTATCTGCCCCCACGGAGCCGTCCTCCGGCGGCGGGATCCAGTCGCCGGCGCAGTTGACCGATGAACAACGCCAGTTGCTGGAGCAGATGCAGTCCGACATGCGTCGCCAGCCGACGCAACTCTCTGAAGTACCCTATAACGATCAAACGCAGATACCGCGTTCGCAGGTCACCATCAAGCCGCCGGAACAAACCAGGACAATAACGCCGCCGCCGGCGACCCGGACGCCGGTCGCCGTCGCGCCAAAACCCGAGACGCCGAAGCAGGAAGCGGTGAAGCAGCCTGAACCCGCGAAAGAAAAACCGCAGCGCTGGATGGTGCAGTGCGGGTCATTCAAAAGTATGGATCCGGCCGAATCGGTCAGGGCGCAGCTGGCGTTTGCCGGTATCGAAAGCCGGATTACCTCCAATGGCGGATGGAACCGGATCATCCTCGGCCCCTATAATAATCGGGCGGCCGCCGACAAAATGCTACAGCGTCTCAAGGAGATAGGGACATCCAGTTGCATTCCGCTCGCCAGCGGGGGTTGAAAAACGCCACGTCATCCCCATCTATAAAATCAAGTATGCCCCGCGGTCAGCGGGGGTCTTTTTATTCGGTAACGGGGACTGACTCGTGACAACAATTGTAAGTGTACGCCGCAACGGCCACGTGGTCATCGGCGGTGATGGACAGGCGACGCTGGGAAATACCGTCATGAAAGGCAATGTGCGTAAAGTACGCCGCCTGTATAACGATCGCGTTATTGCCGGTTTCGCCGGCGGTACGGCAGATGCCTTTACCCTGTTCGAACTCTTTGAACGCAAGCTGGAATTGCATCAGGGGCATTTAGTGAAGGCCGCGGTAGAGCTGGCGAAAGACTGGCGTACGGACCGGATGCTGCGCCGCCTGGAAGCCTTGCTTGCCGTAGCGGATGAAAACGCATCATTAATTATTACCGGCAACGGCGATGTCGTTCAGCCGGAAAATGATTTGATCGCGATAGGCTCCGGGGGTCCCTATGCACAGGCGGCCGCTCGCGCTTTGCTGGAAAATACCGAACTCAGCGCGCGGGAGATTGTCGAGAAATCGTTAGGTATTGCTGGCGATATCTGCATCTATACCAACCAATTCCACACGATTGAAGAATTAGCCTCAAAGGCGTAAGGATCAACTATGTCTGAAATGACCCCGCGCGAGATAGTCAGCGAACTTGATAGCTATATCATCGGTCAGCACAACGCCAAACGCGCGGTAGCCATCGCGCTGCGTAACCGCTGGCGGAGAATGCAGTTGGAAGAAACGCTGCGTCATGAAGTCACGCCGAAAAATATTCTGATGATTGGTCCGACCGGGGTGGGTAAAACCGAAATCGCCCGTCGTCTGGCCAAGCTGGCGAACGCGCCGTTTATCAAGGTTGAAGCCACCAAATTCACCGAAGTCGGTTATGTCGGTAAGGAAGTCGACTCGATCATCCGCGATTTGACCGATTCGGCGATAAAAATGGTGCGCCAGCAATCCATCGAGAAGAACCGCCATCGGGCGGAAGAACTGGCGGAAGAACGTATTCTCGACGTGCTGATCCCGCCGGCGAAAAATAACTGGGGGCAGCCGGAAGATAATCAGGAACCCTCGCCCACGCGTCAGACGTTTCGCAAGAAACTGCGCGAAGGTCAGCTAGACGATAAAGAAATTGAAATCGATCTGGCCGCCGCGCCGGTCGGCGTTGAGATCATGGCGCCGCCGGGCATGGAAGAGATGACCAATCAGCTGCAATCCATGTTTCAGAATCTGGCCGGTCAGAAGCAGAAGGCGCGTAAGGTAAAAATCAAGGAAGCCTTTAAGCTGCTGGTGGAAGAAGAAGCGGCCAAACTGGTGAACCCGGAAGAGCTGAAACAACAGGCGATTGAGTCGGTCGAGCAGCACGGTATCGTGTTTATCGATGAGATCGATAAAATCTGTAAACGCGGCGAAAGCTCCGGCCCGGATGTATCCCGTGAAGGGGTACAGCGCGACCTGCTGCCGCTGGTGGAAGGCTGCACCGTGTCAACCAAACACGGCATGGTTAAAACCGACCACATCCTGTTCATCGCTTCCGGCGCATTCCAGGTCGCCAGCCCGTCGGATCTGATCCCCGAGCTACAGGGGCGTCTGCCGATCCGTGTTGAATTACAGGCGCTGACGACGGAAGATTTTGAGCGTATTCTGACGGAGCCAAGCGCATCACTGACCGAGCAATACAAAGCATTGATGGCAACCGAGGGCGTCAACATTGAATTCTCGGCCGACGGTATCCGCCGCATTGCGGAAGCGGCGTGGCAGGTCAACGAACGTACCGAGAATATCGGCGCGCGTCGTCTGCATACCGTTCTGGAGCGTTTGATTGAAGATATCTCTTACGATGCCAGCGAAATGAGCGGTCAAAATGTTACCATTGACGCAGATTACGTACGTAGTCACCTGGATGAATTAGTAGCAGATGAAGATCTGAGCCGATTTATCTTATAATCCGTTCACACGGATCGTCCTGTTAACTATCAAGTGGGAGGCCAAGGCCTCCCACTTGTGTTTATGGCAATGTCGTTAAAACTTTTTATTCATAAACAATAGATGTATTCCTATAGGGATCGTCAATAAAATTGAAGCGCACCATGACCTTATCAACCCATAAAAGCAAAACCCAAGCCTGGCTGGACAGTTTGCGTCCAAAAACCTTGCCGCTGGCTTTCGCTTCCATCGTCACCGGCTCGGCGATTGCAGGCTGGCATAGCAGTTTTAAACCGGGCGTCGCACTCTTGGCTTTGCTTACCGCCGGGTTATTGCAAATTCTTTCCAATCTGGCAAATGACTATGGGGATGCGATAAAAGGCAGCGATACCGAAGACCGCATCGGCCCGTTGCGTGGTATCCAGACGGGAGCGATTAATCTGACGCAGCTCAGAAACGCGCTGATCGTCACCGTTGCGCTGACCATTATTTCCGGCGTCTCGCTGGTTATCGTCGCCTGCGAAAAACCAACCGATATCATCGGCTTTCTGATCCTGGGATTACTGGCGATTCTGGCCGCCATTACCTATACCGTCGGCAACAAGCCTTACGGCTATATCGGGCTGGGCGACATCTCGGTGCTGATATTCTTCGGCTGGCTAAGCGTCGCCGGCTCCTACTATCTGCAAACCGGCCACTTCGACACTATCGTCATGCTGCCGGCCACCGCCTGCGGTCTGCTGGCTACCGCCGTCTTGAACATCAACAACTTGCGCGATATCGATAACGACCGCATCAGCGGGAAAAACACGCTGGCGGTTCGCCTCGGCGCGCAAAAGGCCCGCTGCTACCACACCATGCTGCTGCTATTGGCGCCGGTATGCCTCGGCCTGTTCGCCATTCTCTACCTGCATAGCCTGGCCGGCTGGTTGTTCATCCTGGCGCTGCCTTTGTTGCTCAAGCAGGCGATTTACGTGTTACGTGAAACCAGCGCCTTTAGCATGCGTCCGATGCTGGAAAAGACCGTCAAGTGCGCGCTGCTGACCAACATTCTGTTCGCCGTGGGCGTGATACTCAGCTAACGACGGTAAAGCCCGACCGTATCCGCAGCCTGATGCGATGCTTTACTGATACGCATCAAGTTAACATTTGATGATTTTGCCAACATCCGCCAGAAAGGGATATACTCACTATCCCAGCGGCAAACTGACGTAAATCCTATGAAATACGATACTTCCGAACTGTGCGATATTTATCACGAAGAGGTGAATGTTGTTGAGCCTCTGTTCTCTAATTTTGGCGGGCGTACTTCATTTGGTGGACAAATCACCACGGTGAAATGTTTTGAGGATAACGGCCTGCTTTATGACCTGCTGGAAGAAAACGGCAGCGGACGCGTACTGTTGGTCGACGGCGGCGGCTCGGTACGCCGGGCGTTAATCAACGCGGAACTGGCAAGGCTGGCGACCCAGAACGAATGGGAAGGCATCGTCATCTACGGCGCGGTGCGTCAGGTGGACGAGTTGGCTGAGCTGGATATCGGCATTCAGGCGATGGCGGCGATCCCGGTCGGCGCGGCCAGCGAAGGGATCGGCGAGAGCGATATTCGCGTTAATTTTGGCGGTGTAACCTTTTTCTCAGGCGATCATCTCTACGCGGACAACACGGGAATCATTCTGGCGGAAGACGCGCTGGATATCGAATAACCCGGCTTGGTAACCATCAATCTCCCGGTGCGAAAAGGGCGAAGCCTCGCCCTTTTCTGAAAGAGTCAGACTTCTTCCATCTTCCCTAACAGGGCGCGCAGACGCTCCTGCCACTGGGTTTGTTCTTCTTTCAATTGCTCGTTTTCACGCACCAGCGCTTCACGATCGCCCGACGCAGCCTGCACATCTTGCGACAAGGCATTGTTTTTCTCTTTCAGCTCTTCAATCTCCATTTGCAATAGCGTAATGGTATCAATCGCTTGCTGAACTTTCGCTTCCAGCTTCTCAAATACTTCAAATGACATTCTTCAAACCCCTTTTAATCGCAAGGCATAAAAACCGGTTAACACTAGCCCAAAGCATCCGCTCATCGACATACTGATACAGCGTCCGTTTGATACGCCCAGAGACGTAAACTGAGCGGGACCGACCATAACAGAATTGTATGTAGCCAATGTATCCCTGTCTAGCAAACATCCCATACAACGTCGAGTGTGACATCTTTTCCCGCCGAGCTCTATCAGCACAACCTGAAAAAGCGAGTTAACCGCCTGTCGGTCTATTTTTTATGTTAATAAATTTAACCCAATGGTTAACATCAGATAGGCGTATTCATCCTCAACGCGCAATCCCCTAAGCGAATACGCTCATTTTTTTGACGAACAACACACATTTTGATTTCGATATTTCTCGTTTTCGAACATTAACGATAAATTCACATCATAAATACATTTAAAGCAGAGAGTGCCGCCGTTCAGGCACCTTTTCCACCCAGCCGTACCCTACAATCAGCAGGATAATAATTATGAGTCAATCAGAAAATTCAACGCTTAAAGGCCAGTGTATCGCCGAGTTTCTGGGTACCGGTCTACTGATTTTTTTCGGCGTCGGTTGCGTCGCCGCATTAAAATTGGCGGGCGCCAGCTTCGGGCAATGGGAAATCAGCATCATCTGGGGCTTGGGCGTGGCGATGGCCATCTACCTGACCGCCGCGATCTCCGGCGCCCATCTCAACCCGGCCGTCACCATCGCCCTGTGGCTGTTCGCCTGTTTTGAACGCCGAAAAGTCATCCCCTACATTCTATCCCAGATAGCGGGCGCCTTCTGCGCCGCCGCGCTGGTCTACGGCCTGTATTACAATCTGTTCGTGGATTTCGAGCAGGTGCATCATATGGTGCGCGGCAGCGTGGAAAGCCTGAATCTCGCCAGTACCTTCTCCACCTATCCGCACCCGCAGATTTCCGTCATCCAGGCATTCCTGGTCGAAACGGTGATTACCGCTATCCTGATGTGTCTGATTCTGGCGCTGACCGACGATGGCAACGGTATCCCGCGCGGGCCGCTGGCGCCGTTGCTGATCGGTATTTTGATCGCCGTTATCGGCGCCTCCATGGGGCCGCTCACCGGCTTTGCGCTGAATCCGGCGCGTGACTTCGGTCCCAAGCTGTTCACCTTCCTGGCGGGCTGGGGGGAAGTCGCCTTCACCGGCGCGCGCGACATACCTTATTTCCTGGTGCCGATTTTCGGCCCCATCGTCGGCGCCTGCCTGGGGGCCTTCGGCTACCGCGCCTTGATTGGCCGCCATCTGCCTTGCGATGTTTGCGAAGCCGACGGCGAAACGACAGTAGGCACCGAGAGCCGTTAAACTTAACGCCACGGCGATCGTTCTTTTACGGTTAACAATGACAGGATTGAATTTATGACCCCGGAAAAAAAATACATAGTTGCTCTCGATCAGGGAACCACCAGCTCCCGTGCCGTCGTGCTGGATCATGACGCCAACATCGTCAGTGTTTCACAGCGCGAGTTCAGCCAAATTTATCCGAAAGCGGGTTGGGTGGAACACGACCCGATGGAAATCTGGGCCTCGCAAAGCTCCACGCTGGTGGAAGTGCTGGCCAAAGCCGATATCAATTCCGATGAGGTGGCGGGTATCGGCATCACCAACCAGCGCGAAACCGCCATCGTGTGGGAGAAAGACACCGGCAAACCGATTTACAACGCCATTGTCTGGCAGTGTCGCCGCACGGCGGAAATCTGCGAGCAATTGAAGAAAGACGGCCTGGAACAGTATATCCGCGACACCACCGGTCTGGTGGTCGATCCCTATTTTTCCGGCACCAAGGTAAAGTGGATCCTCGATCACGTTGAAGGCTCGCGCGAGCGCGCTCAACGCGGCGAACTGCTGTTCGGCACCGTCGATACCTGGCTGATTTGGAAAATGACCCAGGGACGCGTTCACGTTACGGATTACACCAACGCCTCCCGCACCATGCTGTTCAATATCCATACGCTGGAGTGGGATGAGCGTCTGTTGCAGGCGCTGGATATTCCACGCGCCATGTTGCCGGAAGTCCACGCCTCTTCAGAAGTCTACGGACAGACCAATATCGGCGGTAAAGGCGGCACGCGCATTCCGATTGCCGGTATCGCCGGCGACCAACAGGCGGCACTGTACGGTCAGCTTTGCGTACACGCCGGTATGGCGAAAAATACCTACGGCACCGGCTGCTTCCTGCTGATGAATACCGGTACGGAAGCCGTACTGTCGAAACATGGTCTGTTGACCACCATCGCCTGCGGGCCGCGTGGCGAGGTCAATTACGCGCTGGAGGGTTCCGTTTTCGTCGGCGGCGCGTCCATTCAGTGGTTGCGCGACGAATTGAAGCTGATCGGCGAGTCGATGGACTCGGAATACTTCGCCACCAAGGTCAAAGACACCAACGGCGTGTATGTCGTCCCGGCCTTTACCGGGCTTGGCGCGCCCTACTGGGATCCGTACGCCCGCGGCGCGATCTTCGGCCTGACCCGCGGCGTCAACGCCAACCACATCATCCGCGCTACGCTGGAATCCATCGCCTACCAGACGCGTGACGTACTGGATGCCATGCAGGCGGATGCGGACACCCGTCTGAAAGCCCTGCGCGTGGATGGCGGCGCGGTCGCCAACAACTTCCTGATGCAGTTCCAGTCCGATATTCTCGGCACCCGCGTCGAACGTCCGGAAGTGCGTGAAGTCACCGCGCTGGGCGCCGCCTTCCTGGCGGGTCTGGCGACCGGATTCTGGAACGATCTGGATGAAGTGAAAAGCAAAGCGACGATTGAACGTGAATTCCGCCCCAGCATCGAAACGGTTGAACGCAACTTTCGTTACAAAGGCTGGCAAAAAGCCGTCGCCCGCGCCCGCGCATGGGAAGAACACGAGGAGTAACCCCGCTCAAATGCAGGAAGGGCGCATCGCTGCGCCCTTGAATCAAATGCGAGCAGGCGATATCGAGTCAGTCGTTCATCGCGCCTTGCTCGCCATAATTTCGATAATCTGCGTATCCGTCTGCCGCATTGAACCGCAGGCCAGCGCGCACAGGTTGGCGATCGACTGATCCACATCATGGGCGACAATGCCCTCGTTACCGGTGACCGCGCTGTCATCCAGCGCCATCAGTACCGCTTTATAAGCGGCGGAGACGCTGGTCGAGACTTTCATCGCGCAACTATTGGATGCGCCGTCGCAGATCATGCCGCTCACATCGCCGATCATGCTGCTGATAGCCATCGCCACGGGTTCATAACGACCGGCGATCAGCCAGGCGATACCGGCCGCCGCCCCCATTGAAGCCGTCGTCGCGGCGCACAATGCCGAAAGCCTGGGGAGCTGGCTATGGATATAAATCGCCGTTAGATGAGAAAGCATCAGCGCACGCGCCAGTTGCTCTTCGCCGCAATCCGTATACTCCGCCGCCACCACCACCGGCATGGTCGCCGCGATCCCCTGATTGCCCGAGCCGGAATTGCTCATGGCCGGCAATAGCGCGCCGCCCATACGCGCGTCGGAGGCCGCAGCCGTTCTGATCATGATGTCGGAGAGCAAATCATGCGACAACAATCCTTGCTCACGCTGGCGCGCCAGCGTCGCGCCGATATGCAAGCCGTAATGTTTCCTCAGCCCTTCGTTGGAAAGCGCCGCGTTCAATTCAGCCGAATCCAGAATAAAGCCAATACGCTCAAACTCGACCTGCGTGGCGAAATCGTAAACGTCACGCATCGTCACAGTGTCGAAGCCGCCAGCAACGGGTTCATCGCTCTGAGCGCCGCCGCTCAGCCGCTCATCGAACAGCACCGCGCCATTTTTCTCGATGCGGATGACATGGGTGTGGCTGCCGGCGATAGTCACCGTCGCCGACGCGTCCTGACTGTAGACGGTAACCTGCGAGTAAAGAATATCCTCGCAGGGTTGCATCATACTGACGTGAACGCCGCCTTGCGCCAGCAGGGCTTTCCCGGCCTCAATCGCCTGAGACGTCGCATAGCGGAGCACTTCCAGCCCGGCCTGCGCATCGCCGCCGAAGGCGCCGACCGCGGCGGCAATCGGCAACCCCACCATCCCGGTGCCGGGAACCGCGACGCCCATCCCGTTTTTCATCAGGTTCGGCGATACCCTGACCGTCACCCGCGCCACCCTTCCTGACAGATAGGACGCCGCCAGCGCGGCGGCCAACGCCACTGAAATCGGCTCCGTACATCCCACCGCCGGTTTGACCTCTTGCCGTACGACGCGGATAAAGGCGTCCCACAACGGATTGTCCTGGTGCTTATTCATCATTCATACCTTCAGCCCAACGTGATTGTTCGATAGTTGCCGGCTTTCGCTATGAATAATCATATGCCAGGTTGGAGAGAATTTTTTTTCAACTTTCATCGTCGATAAAGGAATTATTAGAAAAATTTCCTCCTTTTACGTTAATTGCATTGGTTTATATCTAATCGTAAGTCAATTTATATAATAAAATCACCCCGCCGCCCGCCCGGACGAAAACGGCGATCAATACCGCCAGCGGTCAGCGGCTTCCATTGGCGACAGGCTTTTCATTTCAGCAGGCCGTACGTTGAGATGAGTAAAGTGACCAGAAGGGTTTTCATTAAAAAAATCAATCAACTAGCCATCATGAAATCCGTTGAACTTCACTATTGAACGTCATTTGGCGCAACGCGTTGAAGCAGGATTCACCACCGCCGCTCACCCCGCGGGGTCAACCGTTTTCGTTAATTTTCCACCTGACATCAACGAGCCGCGCCGTCGGGTATGATAAAATCCTCGCCCACACATTCCCTTCCCCGGTTTAATAACAGACAGGTATCCATGAAACGTGAATTAGCCATCGAATTCTCGCGCGTCACCGAAGCAGCGGCGCTGGCAGGTTATAAATGGTTAGGCCGCGGCGACAAAAACGCCGCCGACAATGCGGCGGTGCAGGCCATGCGCATTATGCTTAATCAGGTCGATATCAACGGTCAGATCGTTATCGGCGAAGGCGAAATTGATGAGGCGCCGATGCTGTTTATCGGCGAACAGGTCGGCACGGGCCAGGGCGATATGGTGGATATCGCCGTCGACCCGATCGAAGGCACCCGCATGACCGCCATGGGTCAGGCCAATGCGCTGGCGGTGCTGGCGGTCGGCGAAAAAGGGGCTTTTTTGCATGCGCCCGACATGTACATGGAAAAACTGATCGTCGGCCCGCAAGCCAAAGGCATTATCGACCTGCGACTTCCGCTGGCGGAAAACTTGCGCAATGTCGCCCGCAAAATGAATAAACCGCTCAGCCAGTTAACGGTGATTACCCTGGCTAAACCGCGCCATGACGCCATCATCGCAGAGATGCAGCAGCTCGGCGTGAAGGTGTTCGCCATTCCCGACGGCGACGTCGCCGCCTCGATTCTTACCTGTATGCCGGACAGTGAAGTCGATGTGCTGTACGGCATCGGCGGCGCGCCGGAAGGCGTTATCTCCGCAGCGGTGATCAGAGCGCTCGACGGCGATATGCAGGGCCGGCTGCTGGCCCGTCATCAGGTTAAAGGCGATAGCGAAGAGAACCGCCGGATCGGCGAAGATGAACTGGCGCGCTGCCGGCAGATGGGGATTGAGGCCGGAAACGTGCTGCAACTCAGCGATATGGCGCGCAATGACAACGTGATCTTTTCCGCCACCGGCATTACCAAAGGCGACCTGCTGGAAGGGATCGCCCGCAAAGGTAATATCGCCACCACGGAAACCCTGCTGATCCGCGGCAAATCACGCACCATCCGCCGTATCCAGTCCACGCACTACCTCGACCGTAAGGATCGGGCGTTGCATGAGTTTCTGCTGTAGTCCGACGGCGGTCGGGGGCGTTTTACTCGATCGGTTGTTTCACAATTGTTAATAATTAGCGTATCTTAAGGGCGGCCGATTGAAGGCCGCTCTGGCAATAGCGTGACTATCGCCAGGCATCGATTAAGCAGATACAGGAGCACAGAACGATGGCTGAATGGGTGACAGGCAAGGTGGTTCAGGTGGAAAACTGGACGGAGAGTCTGTTCAGCATTCGAATTCATGCCGCCACCGTCCCTTTCACCGCCGGACAGTACGCCAAACTTGCGCTGGATGTGGACGGCGAACGTATTCAACGGGCCTATTCCTATGTCAACGCGCCCAGCGACCATAATCTCGAATTCTATCTGGTTAACGTGCCAGAGGGGAAATTGAGCCCCCGGCTCCATGCGTTGCGCCCCGATGATGAAGTCATGGTGACCAAAGACGCCGCCGGATTTTTTGTGCTGGACGAGATTCCGGCATGCGAAACCTTGTGGATGCTGGCGACCGGTACGGCGATTGGGCCTTATCTTTCCATCTTGCAGGAAGGCCGGGATCTGGCGCGTTTTAAACATATCGTGCTGGTACACGCCGCCCGCTTTGCGCGCGACCTGAGTTATCTGCCGCTGATGCAGCAGTTGCAACAGCGCTATCCCGACCAGTTGCATATTCAAACGGTGATCAGCCGTGAAGCGCAACCCGGTTCATTGACGGGCCGTATTCCGGCGCTGATCGCCGACGGCGCGCTGGAATCCGCCGTCGGCCTGCCAATGGATGCCGCGACCAGTCATGTCATGCTGTGCGGTAATCCGCAGATGGTGCGCGATACTCAGCAAATACTGAAAGAAGAACGGCAAATGACCAAGCATCTGCGCCGCAGGCCCGGTCATATCACCAGCGAACACTACTGGTAACCGTTATCTGGAGCGGAATTTAACCGATTCCGCTTGCGCCCCGAATCGATTATTCCCGGACGTACCGGCGAAAACGCCGCAGTCGAGAAACACCATCATGCAGATTAACGACGGAATAAAACGGCCGATCCCCCACTGCCAAACGCCCGGCAACATAGACCAGTTGCCGGCGGCAAGTATCCACGCCACGATCAACAGTAAGGCCCACCAGCCGCTTTTATCACGGTCATGCAGACGTTTTACCAACATCGCCGACGTCGGCCACAGCAACGCCACCAGAGCAAAAGCGGCGGATTGCGTATCCAGCCAGTCCTGACCGGCCAGCGAGAATAACACGATCATCAGCGCCAGCCAGATGCCCATCCAGATCCAGAAATCGCGGCGGCCAACCCGGCCTTTAAACGAAAAAAACCATTGTTGCAACGTCATTACGCACAGCACCCTGAATTATTGTCTGATTGCGGCTGAGTTTACCCTAAGCGCGCGCGCCGCCGGCAATCTTTATGCGAATTTTGACAAGCGCCGGCAAATACCGCTTTAATCAAACGTACCGTCGTTATCGCCACGCTTGGCGCAATGTAAAATTCATCCGATAATGTACCCATGATAAAAAAATACCTTGTGTCCCTGTTGGCTCTGTCTACACTGGCGCTGTATCTTCCCGGCGCATGGTCCGATCCGGTTTTTCCGCCGAAAACATCGTCCGCCGCCCCTTATCTGCTGGCCGGCGCGCCCACATTCGACCAGACGATCGTGCAGTTTCGCACACGCTATAATCTGAGTAACCCAACCTTGCCGATCGGCGAGTTCCGGGTCGTCGACGCCGGTCATAACTCCAGCCTGCTGACCCGCGCCGCCAGCCGCATCAACGATCGGCTGTATGCTTCGACGGCGCTGGAGAAAGGAACCGGCAAAATTAAAACGCTGCAAATTACCTGGCTCCCACAGCCGGAGGATACGGAAACCGAAGCGCGCCGTACGCAGGCCATCAGCTATATGGCGGCGCTGTCGCGGGCTTTCGCGCCTTCGCTGACCGAGGAACAGAGCATCCATAAAATCACCGAATTACTGGCAAAAGGCAAAGGACAACATTTTTACCAGCAAACCGAAGGCGCTTTGCGCTATGTGGTGGCGGATAACGGCGAAAAGGGGCTAACTTTTGCTGTTGAACCGATTAAGCTGACGCTATCTGAACCGTGATCAATACGGTAATTAATGACGAAAAACCGAGCCACGATCACATTTCATCTTTATACTGTTGGCAGCTCAGACTGCCGGCAGGCAGTAAAATTTTGATTCATTCGCTATTCCGTCTGGAGGAAAAAAAATGCGACATCCATTAGTTATGGGTAACTGGAAACTGAACGGCAGCACCGATATGGTCAATAGCCTGATCGCTGGCCTGCGCAAAGAATTGAGCGACGTGGACGGCTGCGGCATCGCCATCGCTCCGCCGGCAATCTATCTGGATATGGCTAACCATCTGCTGGCCGGCAGCCGTATCGCGCTGGGCGCGCAAAACGTGGACGTGAATCTTTCCGGCGCTTTTACCGGTGAAACTTCCGCCGCCATGCTGAAAGACGTCGGTGCAAAATACATCATCATCGGTCACTCAGAACGCCGTACCTATCACAAAGAAAGCGATGAGTTCATCGCTAAAAAATTCGGTGTGCTGAAAGAAGCCGGTCTGATCCCTGTACTGTGCATCGGTGAAACCGAAGCGGAAAACGAAGCGGGTCAAACGGAAGCCGTTTGCGCACGTCAGTTGGACGCGGTGCTGAATACGCTGGGCGCCAAAGCGTTTGAAAACGCGGTCATCGCCTACGAACCTATCTGGGCTATCGGCACCGGCAAGTCCGCGACCCCGGCGCAGGCGCAGGCGGTTCACAAATTCATCCGCGATCATATCGCCAAGCAGGATAAGGCCGTTGCCGAACAAGTCACCATTCAGTACGGCGGTTCCGTAAATGCGGGCAACGCGGCGGAACTGTTCACTCAGCCGGACATCGACGGCGCACTGGTCGGAGGCGCATCGCTGAAAGCCGACGCTTTCGCGGTGATCGTTAAAGCCGCGGCGGAAGCCAAACGCGGCTAAGCCCGCTATCTTCCTGGGTTCTTACCCCACCCCGGCCCTCCCCTTCGCAGGGGAGGGAGAATGCTCCTCCCCCTGACAAGGGGGAGGCCGGGAGGGGGTTATCAATAACGCTTGCCGCTTTATCTCACCGCCGGAATTTGCTGGGTAATACAGTGAATATTACCGCCCCCCAGCAGGATCTCGCGGGCCGATACGCCGCTTATCGTATAGTCAGGGAACATCTGCTGTAGCAGGTCGCGGGCAATATCATCGGTACGTTCGTCCAGCAGCGGGAAAATAATCTGCCGGTTGCTGATCAGGAAGTTCACGTACGACCCCGCCAACCGCGATCCGGCATTACGCTCAATCGCATTCCCCGCATCCACGCCGCGCGCCTCTTCCGGCGTAGCGTATAACGGCCCCGGCGCCGGCAGTTTCCAGATCTTCAACTGACGCCCCTGCGCATCGCGCGCGGCGGACAACGCCTCATAAGCCGCCGCAGACCGGGAGTATTGCGGGTCGTTTTCATCATCGGTCCAGTGCAGCGCCACTTCGCCGGGGCGAACAAAACAGCACATGTTATCGATATGCCCGTCGGTTTCGTCGTTATAAACCCCCTCCGCCAGCCAGATAACCGTCGAGACGCCCAGATAATCACGCATCAGTTGCTCGATCTGCGCTTTGCTCAACTGCGGGTTGCGATTGGGATTCAGCAGACACTCCGCCGTGGTCAGCAACGTTCCTTCGCCATCGGTATGGATTGAACCGCCTTCCAGCACCAACGGCGCGGCATAGCGTGCATCGCCATGATAGGAAAGCACCTGCGCGGCGACCTTTTCATCCTGGCGCCAGTCTTCATACAGACCGCCGAGTTCGCCGCCCCAGGCGTTAAATCGCCAGTCAATGCCGCGGCGCTCGCCCGCCGGATTCAGCACCATCGTCGGGCCGGTATCGCGCATCCAGGCATCGTCGCTCTCCATCGCGACCAGCGTGACGCTGCCGGGCATGATGCGTTTGGCGTCATCCAGATAACGGGCGGGGACGCCCATGATCACCGGCGTTTGCCGCCCGATAGCGTCGGCCACCGCGGCAAAGGTTCGCTGCGCCGGCAGCGCATCATCGCGCCAGTTATCCCGGCGATAGGGCCACAGCATCCACACGGCTTCCTGCGGCGCCCACTCGGCCGGCATCGTAAAGCCATCCTGATACGGCGTGGTCAATTGTGACATCATTTATCTCCGCGTCTTGCCGTCAGAGCTGGCGATCGCGCCGTACATGTCCGGACGGCGATCGCGGAACAGTCCCCAGGACGCGCGCTGCGCGGCGATGACGTCCAGATCGAAGGTATGCACCAGTACGGTTTCGTCGGTTTTGTTGGCCTGCGCCACCAGCGCGCCGGTTTGATCGGCGATAAAAGAGGAGCCGTAAAACGTCATTTCCAGACCGTCGATATATTTACTGGCTTCGGTGCCGATGCGGTTGGAGGCAATCACCGGCACCAGATTCGCCGCCGCATGGCCCTGCTGAACCCGGGTCCAGTGCGGCTGGCTGTCGATTTCCGGATACGCCGGCTCGGAGCCGATCGCGGTCGGATAAAAAATCAGCTCCGCCCCCTGCAACGCCAGACAACGCGCGGTTTCCGGGAACCACTGATCCCAGCAGATGCCGACGCCGATTTTCGCATAGCGCGTCTGCCAGACTTTAAAACCGCTATCGCCGGGGATAAAGAACTGCTTCTCCTGATACGCCGGACCGTTGGGGATATGGGTCTTGCGATACAGATCGAGCACCGAGCCGTCGGCGTCGATCACCACCAGCGAGTTGTAGTAAGCATTATTGGCGCGTTCGAAGAAGCTCAGCGGCAGCACCACTTCCAGCTCGGCCGCCAGCGCGGAGAAATGTTTAATCAGCGGGCTGGTTTCCAGCGCCTGCGCCAGAGCGTAGTGTTCCGGGCTCTGATCGATACAGAAATAGGGCGCGGCGAACAGCTCCTGAATCAGGATCACCTGCGCCCCTTTGGCATGCGCTTGTCGCACCAGCTTTTCGGCATTCTCAATATTCCTGGACAGATCCCAGGAGCACGCCATTTGCGTTGCGGCAACGGTAACTTTTGTCATGCGAAAACCTCAATAATAGCTAATTATACCCGCCCGCTTGCGTCAGGCGGATATCGATAGTGAGCACTGTCACGCGTCGGCTCCTGGAGGGAGCGACCATAACGAGTTTAGGTCAACAAGGCATCCGATGCCTGAACTGAAATACCGGAGTCAGGTATTCACCGAAAACGATCGGCGCATTATGCCAGTTAATCGACCGACGGCAATAATAAGAAATCCCGCCTTGCGAGCGGGATTACCAGGTTTACTGCGTATCTCAAAGAACGCAGAGCTCCATCAGCATCAATTGGTTCGGATCGCCTTTTCCCAGCATCTGGGACGATACATCCAGCATTTTTCCTATCCGGTTCATAAAGGCGGTAAAATTTTCTTTATGCTGAAAATTGAACATCCCGTGATTGGGGTCGTAAAACGCGTATTGATCGTGACCATTGGTGTAAATCGCCATGGCGTGGCCGTCGGACTGCACCGTCAACAGTTGTTCCCGCCCTTCGCGCAGCACATCCCGCGCCAGCCCGTCCCCCAGATTTACCCGGCGATTGAGCAATACAAACGGCGTTTCCCCGCTCACCGGCACGACGGTCATCCTCGCCATATTGCCAATATGCTGCATCAAATTATAACGTTGAATGACCGGGCTGACGTTATTAAACCGCCGGTCTTTCAACTGACTGTTAATCTGCGCTCTGATTTGAAAGGTGTCCTGCACGATATGGACTTTTTCTAATCCGCTTTTCGCTCTGGCCTCCGATATCACTTTGTCGTC
The DNA here is from genome assembly GCF_040240335.1 of Brenneria sp. L4-2C. NCBI lineage: Bacteria > Pseudomonadati > Pseudomonadota > Gammaproteobacteria > Enterobacterales > Pectobacteriaceae > Brenneria > Brenneria sp. L4-2C. The sequence continues at coordinate 37,889 of NZ_JBEIAC010000021.1, forward strand.
GTCCACATCGTATCCCAGCAAATTATCGATTACCGTTTTATCATCCAGACTGCTGTGACGCCCCAACAGCCAGAGCATCGATAACCCCAGGCAGGCGCCGCTTTCCACGCCTGCCACCTTGTCCCGCATCGCGGGCAATTGCGTTTTCAGCGTCTGCGTATAGTCAAACTGGTCCATCAGAATGGCTTGCCCCGAGTACTCATGGCAGGCGATTTCCAGATTCGACTCATAAATTCTCGGTTTCTTCCCCAGCGTCTCCATATTCTTGCCAGCCGAATAAAGATGACTCGTTACGGGCAGCGAGATGGAATGCGGCATGGAAGGCAGTTTGTTAAGCAACCCGCGCAACGAGAAATCGCCATGCCCCGCTTTCTGGAGCAATGGCGTAAACGTCGGCTGTCGTTGCATTACGTCAAACCCGGAGGCCTGCGTCGTAGGGCTTTGCGTTCGGGAAGGCGGCGTTGTCGTCGCCGGCGCGACGGTATGGTGGATACGCATGGCCGCTATCTCGCCGCGTCGAAGGAACGCATCGTGCGGAAAACCGCGGAGAATGGCGAGGCATGGGCGGCGGTCGACGTCTTGCGTCCGCCCGCCAGCGAGGAAAACTCTTCCCGGATGCGCAGAGCGAGCGCGACCGCGCTTTCCAGCCATGCGCTCAACATCCGATCATCAAAAGCGCGGATGTCCTGATGCGCCGTCAGCATCAACTGGCGGCGCTGGGTTTCCAGCCCGATGGCCGCGCCGCACATCAGGCCGGGTTCCAAATTCAGCATCAGACCCAGCGCCAGCAGTTCGCCGTCGCGCGCGAAATCCAACGTATAAACCGGCGTAAAAATAAACAGGGTTTCCCGCGTTTCCGGCAGCCTTAACAACAGTTCCTGCCCGTTAAGCATCGCCGTAACGCCCGTATCGAGATTGGGCATGCCGTCCACCGCCGTCTGTTTCTCCATCCAGCGTAACAATAATGCCCTGGCATAGTTCGCTTCAGACATGCGCTCCCCCCCTTAAACACAACCCGTCCCGATACGCCGGACGCGCCGTAAACGCCTATAGAGGGTAAGTGTCGATAAACGGCGGGCGGTTCCCTATGCGCGGTCGTTCAGTTCAGAAAGAGGCCGCGACCTGCGGATCCGCCCGACTCAATGCTTCGCTCAGGCGCTGGCGCTGCGTCAGCAGCGTCTGGCTGGTACGCATTCGCGGATAAGGGAGCTCCACCGGCAGGATAGCGCTGATCCGCCCCGGGCGGGGAGACATCACCACCACGCGGTCGGCCAGAAAGACCGCTTCTTCCACATCGTGCGTAACCAGCAGAATAGTCAGGTCGGTTTGCCGGCGAATATCGGCCAGCCGCTGCTGCAACTGCTGTTTGGTCAGCGCGTCCAACGCGCCGAAGGGTTCGTCCAGCAACAGGATTTTCGGGCGCGAGGCCAGCCCGCGGGCAATGGCGACGCGCTGCGCCATCCCGCCCGAAAGCTGGTGCGGCAAGGCGTCGGCAAACCTTTCCAGCCCCATCATCTGCAAATAGTGGGCGATCTGCCCCGCCGTCTCCGCCGCAGAGAGATCGAGATTGAGCATGCCGAGCCGGATATTGTCCGCCACGGTGAGCCAGGGAAACAATCGCGGTTCCTGAAACACCAGGCTGACGTCGGCGGGAATGCCCTGCACGGGGCGATCGCCCAGCAGGATCGTCCCCTGCTCCGCGTCCTCCAGACCCGCCGCCAAACGCAAAATCGTCGATTTGCCGCAACCGCTGGCGCCAATAATGGCGACCAGTTCGCCGACGCGCAGCGCCAGATTAATCTCTTGCAACACCGTCAGGGACGTACCATTCACCGTAAACCGTTTGCTAATGTGCTGAAATTGCAGGGACATGGGTTCTCCATTCGCGGTTACTTAAAACGCCAGCCGGTCAGATGGCGTTCAGACAAGGTGATAACGCGGGAAAAAATCGCGGCGACGACGGCAATCAGCACCACGCCGGCGATAATCCGCTCGGACTCCAGCAGTTGTTGGGCGCGGATCATCATGCCGCCGAGTCCTGCGCCCGAAGGAATAAAATATTCCGCGCCGATGGCGCCGGTCCAGGCGTGCATCAGCGCCAGTCGCAAACCGGAAAAGAGGGAAGGCAGCACGCTGGGCAGCACCAGCATTCGCAGCTTTTGCAGCGGCCGCAACCGCAGCATGCGCGCCACCTCCTGTAGCGTAGGCGGCAGTTGCGCGATGCCCTGTCGGGTCGCCAGCAACACCGGAAAGAAAGCGGCGATGGCGATAAACACCACTTTGGCCGCATCATCCAGGCCAAACCAGGCGGTGATAAGCGGTAGCCAGGCAAAAATCGCCACGCTGCGCAGCGCGGACAATAGCGGATTAAACAGCCTGTCGGCCATGTGCCAGCCGCCAAGCCAGGCGCCCGCCAGCACGCCCGCCGCGCTGCCCAACGCAAACCCTTGCAGGGAGCGTATCAGACTGGCGGTCAGATCGGTCAGCAGGTCTCCGTTGGCCAGCCCGATAAATAGCGTCTCGACGACGCGATCCGGCGCCGGGAGGAAGGCGGCGTTGATCCAAGCGCGATCGCCGCTTATCTGCCAGCAAACGATCAGCAACAGCGGCAAGAGCCACGGCGTCACCGACAGGCTGGAAAGCGGAGAAGTCATCGCGTCGCGGCCCAGCACCGGCGCGGGCCAGTGTACCCAGCGTCGTTCCAGCCACAGCAGCAAGCGCTCGCCGGCAAAACCGAAAAGGCCGATGATCAGAATACAGACGAACACCAGATCCAGCATAAACAGTTGGCGGCTTTGCACCAGCAGGTAGCCCAACCCTTCGCTGGAGGCCAGCAGTTCCACCGCAATCAGCGACACCCAGCCCTGCGAGAAGGCGAGCCGGATGCCGGTCATCACGTAGGGCAACATCGCCGGGATAATCAGCAGGCGCAGGAATGCCGTCGGCGGCAGGCGCAGACTGCGCGCCATTTCATGCAGCTTCTGCGGCGTCTGCTGAATACCCGCGCAGCTGTACAGCGTGACGGGTACGGTGACGGATTTCACCAAAATCACCAGCTTCAGCGCCTCGCCAATGCCCAACGCCAGCATAAATAACGGGATCCAGGCCAGAGTGGGGATCTGCGCAATAACGGTGAATAACGGCATACACAGCGCATGCAGACGACGGCTCAGACCCAACAGGCAACCAAGCAGCAGCCCGAGCGCGATCCCACCGCCCAAACCGAGCGCCAGCCGCATCAGGCTGATGGGCAGTTGATGAATCAGCTCTTCGGGGATAAATGCCCGCGCGCTTGCCGCCACCGCCGCCGGCGAAGGCAGAATTTGCTCCGACATCCACCCGAGTCGGCTGGCAAGCCACCACCATGCCAGCAGCAACAGCGGCACCACCAACGCAACATACCCCGCGGCGGCGGCGGACAGAAACGGCGCTGCGCTGCGCGAAACGGATTTGGGCATCATGGTTTCAGACTTACCCGGCAACATTATTTCTGCGTCAGCAGAGACAGGCGCGTAATGCCCGCCTGCTCCATATCGGCCAGCAACGCCGCGACCGTGCCGTAACTGGCCTCTTTATCCGCCTGCACCTGCACCGCCAGGCTCTCGTCGGCGGCCCTGGCCTGTTGCAGACGGGGGATCAACTGTTCACGATCAAGGCGCTCTTTATTGATAAATATCTGCTGTTCGCCGTCGATGCTGACAACGAGGGGATCGCTGCGATCGGCCGGCGCCACCGCTGCGGTTTTAGGTAACTGGATCGGAATGGCGTTGGTGAGCATCGGCGCCGTGACGATAAACACCACCAGCAGCACCAGCATGACATCCACCAGCGGCGTGATGTTCATCTCGCTCATCACATCGTCATCGTTACGGGAAGTGAAAGCCATATCACACTACCTCCCGAATGTTTTTCACCGCGAACGCCGCCGGCTGCTCGTCGTTGATTTGAAAATCATGCGCCTGCATCACGCTGTAAATATCGTGGGCGAAATCATCCATTTCCGCCACGGCGAGCTTGAGACGGCGCAGAAAATAGTTGTAAATCAGCACCGCCGGTACGGCGACGGCGATGCCGATCCCGGTGGCGATCAGCGCGTTGCCGATGGGGCCGGCCACCGTATCAAGGCTGGCGGAGCCCGTCAGACCAATCTCCTGCAAGGCCGCCATAATACCCCAGACGGTGCCGAAAAGACCGATAAACGGCGAGGTGCTGCCGATGCTGGCCAGAATCGCCAGCCCGCTTTCCAGCGAACGACGTTCGCGCTGGATTTGTTGTTGCAGCGCCCGCTCCACCCGATCGGGCAGATGGATGGCGGCGGCCAGATTACCGCGGATACGCTCCGGGGCCTTGAGCGCCGCCTGCGCCAGATTGGCGAGAGAGCCGGGCAGGCTGGCGGTGTTGGATAACGTCTGACTCAAATCTTCCTGCCGCCAGAAAGCGGCGCGGAAGCGTTGGTCGCGGCGCTGCAAACGTCGGTATTGTCCCCACTTCAACAACCCAAGCATCCAGGTCGCCACGGAGAAAAGCAGCAAAAGCAGAATAACCGCTCCCTCCGGGGAGACCAGTTCAATGTGTCCGAGCGTCATAACGAGTACCTCATGAATTAAGCGAAAAATCGATAGGGACGATCACCCAGCCGCTGACGGCCTGATTACCGCGGCGAGCCGGAACGAAAGACCAGCGCAGCACCGTGTCTCTGGCCGCATCGTCCAGCGCCGAATAGCCGCTTGATTTTTGAATACGAATGGTTTGCACCTTGCCGTCTGCGCGTACCTGCACATTGAGCAGCACGGTTCCCTCATAGCCCCGGCTGATCGCCACATCCGGATAAGACGGCGTAGGGTTATGCAGGTAGTCGGCATTCGCCAGCGGCGGCGTGAGCGGTGCTGGCGCCGCGGCCGGAGAAGGCGTCGTCGCCGACGGCGCCGAGGCCAATGCCGGTTTGGCTTCCGCCGGCGGTTTTGGCGTCGGCTGGCGCTTTTTCACCGGTACCTTTTTTTTCGCCACGGGCGGCGGCTTTTTCTCCACGACCGGAGAAAGCAAGGCGTTCTCATCCACCGTTTTGGTTTCCGGCGGCGGCGGTTCCGGTTCGCTTGGCGCCGCCGGTTCGACGGCCTCGGGTACCGCCTCTTCCGGAACGGCGGAGACCAGTTCCACGCTGACAGGCTGCGGACGCGGCGGCGCCGTCACGGGGAGCGTCGCCGGACGATTGAGCAGAGAAAGCGCGGCGGCATGCAGCGTCAGGGTCAATATCGCCGCCAGCCAATACTGCGGCCGGGACGGACGTATCGCATTTAATCGCTGTAGAGCAAAATCGCCAAGGGAGCGGACAACCTGAGTCGCCTGCGGGGAACGGGGCCGGGACTCCGCGGCGTTTCCCGCATACAGTAATTCCGTCATGATGTTATTACTCCTGACAGCATTAATTCGTTTATCCGATTTTTCTGTCCCATCCAATAAAGTCAAATTATGTATATGCATATCGATATACCTTTATTTATTTGACCGCGATGGGAAAGCCTCTCGTCCGATAATATTTATGGTGCAATCAGCTTACGGGGAATAATTCTATTCAGGCTAATGCATAGTTGGAATAATTTTTTTTCGTTTACTGCATACCAGCAAAATATAACGATGAAAGCTGGCTTAGCTAATTAACAAAAATGATAATGCTTTTTTTGTATTAGTTAGTTTATTTCTCACCGTTTAAATATTATGACGCAACAACATCACGCAGTTCGAAAATAGCGCGATTTTAAAAATAAATATATTCGAAAAACACACAAGCGAGCGGGTAAACAACACCATGATGACTTTAGGACGGAAAAAATTGTTCACCGGGCTGCTGGCCGTCAGCATATTGTGGTCAGGCATGGCGGCGGCCATCAGTGAAATTCGTATCGCCGCGCCGGATATCGGCGCGGGTACGCAACCCAGCGGCGGCGGGCTGATTGACGTGATTTATAGCCAGAAGCTGCTGGAGCGCGAGTTCGGCAAAGATGGCATCAGCATTCGCTGGACCTTTATCAAAGGCGCGGGTCCGGTGATCAACGAGGCGTTCGGCAACCATCAGGTGGATGTGGCGTACCTCGGCGATCTGGCCAGCATTATCGGCCGCTCCCGCGGGTTGGACACGCGGGTCATCGCCGTGGCGGCGCGCGGCATCGACCACTATCTGGGGGTCGCCCGCGATTCCGGCATCCATCAGTTGACCGATTTAAAAGGTAAACGAGTGGGGCTTTTTCGCGGTACGGCGGCCGAGCTTTCCTTCGTTAACGCCCTGAATTCCCAGGGACTGAAGGCGTCCGACCTCAAAATCATCAATCTCGACTTCGCGGCGGCCAGCGCGGCGTTGGCCGCCGGACAAATTGACGCCACCTGGGGCGGCAGCAATACCCTCGCGCTGCGCGATAAAGGCTTGGCGGAGATCCCGCTTTCCAGCCGCGATTTACAGGGCGCGGGGCAGCTAAGCGGCTTTTTGCTGGTGGATGAGAAATTCGCCCGGGGTAATGAGGATATTCTCCGTCGCTTGGTCAAAGTTCAGCGTGAAGCGGCGGCCTGGGGCAGCGCGGAAAAAAACAAGGACGCCTTTATTCAATTATTGGCGAGCCAATCCGGTTACCCGGAAAACATATTACGCGTCGAATGGGATACCCTGACGCCATTATCAGAGCGTCTGACGCCGGAATTGGACGCCGACTATGTGGCGAAATTAAAACAGGCGGTAAAACTGGCCTACGAGGCTCGCCTGATTCGGCAGCCTTTCGATGTAGACCAATGGCTGGATGATTCCTATCTGAAAGCCACACGCTAATCATCTCCTCCCGATATTATTTTTACCTATTATTGCCGTGAATTTCACGGCAACAGGCGGGCCTTTTTTAATTAAATGCGGAACGACACATGAATTTTAAAAAACGTAATTTATGGCTGCATCCAGCCTTAATGAGTTGCGCCTTAACGCTATCGGCGAACGCGCAATCGGCGGAAACGTCAACCGTGGCCGCAAACGTCGCCGAGGATAAAAACGGCACGCAATCAACGCCCGGTTCCGCGGTGCAACTCAAGCGGGTGAAGGTGAATGCCCAGCGTGTTCAGGCACAGCCTCAGACCACGCTGGCTTCAATCATCGATGGCAAAACGCTGGAAGAAGAGCGCCTGTATCGTTTTGAGGATTTGTCCCAGGCGGTGACCGGTCTTGATATTGAGACTGTCGATGTGATGGACACCACCGTGACTATCCGCGGGATTGGTGATGGTGGCGAAAGTGGAACCAATATCGGTATGCCGGGCAGCGTCGGGGTGTTTCTGGACGGCGTCTATTTATCCCGCCCAGGGATGGTTTCCAACGATTTGCTGGATATTGAGAATATCCGCGTATTAAAAGGCGCGCAGGGAGCGGCGTTCGGATTTAATACCACCGGCGGCGCCATTGATATTCGTACCCGCAAACCCACCTTCACGCCAGAATATTCGCTGGAGCAATCATTCGGGCAGCGCGGTTATCTGCAATCCAAAGTGATGGCGTCAGGGGCGTTGAGCGACCACTGGGCCGGGCGTATTAACCTTTCCCGTACTGAACGAGGCGGGTATGTCACTAACATTGAGAACGGTCATAAACTCGGGGGAAGCACCAATAATGGCATTCGTGGTCAATTGCTCTATCAACCAAACGATAACTTTAGCCTGAGAATCACCGGGGACTACAGCGATGCCACGCAACGCCCGGTGTCAGTCCTGCTGGATAGTATGGAATCGTTCCGCGCGCGTGCGGAGCAGAACGGCCTCAAGATCGTGAACGGCCGCCAGGTCGCAATGGATGACGAAAATATCGTCCGTGTGGCGCAAGGTGGCGGCTCGGTGGAAGCTAACTGGAAACTGAAGAATGGTTTCAGCGTGAACTCGCTGTCGTCCCTGCGTTATTTCCGGGTTCGACCCCGTACCGCCGATAACTGGAGTATCCCGTTATATCACGACAGCGGCGCCGATGTGCGTGACCGCGTCTGGTCGCAAAGCCTCTGGCTAGACTCCCCTAAAGGAAATAAAATCGATTATTCGCTCGGCGTCGATTACTGGGGCGAAAATCTTGATACCACAGCGAACACCTATTACTACGACGATAGCAGGGTACCCATCTATGTAGGCAACGGCTATCGGGGTATCAACGTGCAGCGATTCGGCACATTGGACGACACCGTGTACTCCCTCTATGGCCGCGGTACCTGGCATGCCACCGATACGCTGGACGTTATCATCGGACTACGCCAGACCTACGAGAAAAAAGAAGGAACATTCGTTCGTAAAAACCGGGCTACTTTTGATTCCGGCCCGCTGTCGCAAAAAAACCGTCTGCCGTCCGGCATGATCAGCGTGAACTGGTTTGCCGCCCCGAATATCACGCCTTATGCCACGTTGGGTTACGGAGAAAAATCCGGGGGATTGAATGTATCGTCCGGCGCGGCGAGACAATTGGGAATAGATTCGCTGTATGTCGACCCGGAGAAAACCCGCTCGGCGGAGCTGGGCGTGAAAACCCACTGGCTGCAACGTAAAGTGGAGTGGAATACCGCGCTGTTCTGGAGCGTGGTCGAAGACTTTCAGAATAACGCCTATGACGAAGAAACGGATACCAGCTACCTGATTAACGCAGGAAAATTCCGTTCACGCGGCGGCGAATCACAGCTGACGTTACGCCCGCTTGACGGACTCAGCATCAGTCTGGCGGGTACGCTGCTGGACGCCCGTTACCTGAATTTCCCCAATGCCAGATGCCCGGCTGAAATCACCGCCACAACGTGCGATATGTCGGGGCAACGGGTGTTTAAATCACCAAAACTGAGCTACAACGCACGCGTACGCTACCAATGGGATACGCCTAATAACCTACAGGTATCGGTATCTGGCCAATGGTCATGGCGCAGTTGGGCTTATGGAACGTTAGATGACTCCGAGTACAGCCGTATTCCATCTTATGGCGTACTTAACCTGTCGACAGGGTTAAGCGGCAAACAAGGCGACAACCGGTGGAACGTGTCGCTGTGGGTGAAGAATGCGCTGGATAAAACCTATTACCGCTCTGTCAGAGGTTCCAGCGCGACAAGCGGCGTATTGGGCGAGCCGCGTATGTTCGGCGTGACCGTCGGTTACGACTTCAAAGGCTGATTTAATGAGCAAGATCTCCTATTCACGCCGGCGTTTCCTGCGCGACGGCACATTGCTGGCGCTATCGACGCCGTTGTGGAAAAGCGCGGCGGCGCCCGCCGCATCGATGGGCAATACCACGCACGCCGCCACCGCGCCGCAGGTGCGCCTGCGCTGGCTGGACGGACAGGCTCCGCATTCTTTCGCCGGCGTCACCTGGGGCGTTCCCTGGCCGCAAGGACAGGTGCGCGGCGACAGCGATTTCCAACTGAGCGACGGGCAGCAGCGCGCCTATTCGCTGCAAAGCTGGCCCCTCGCCCGCTGGCCGGACGGCTCCATCAAGTGGTCGGCCCACGCGCTGGGAGGCCAGCAGCCGCCCGGTGAAAAGCTGACGCTGCGGCCCGCCCCGCCCGCGTCCGTCCGCGCGGCGGAGATGGTCGGCGAGAACGATCGCGGATGGACGGTGGATACCGGCCGTATTCGCTGCCTGATCCCCAAATCCGGCCCCCATCTGATTGAGGAAATCTGGCAGGACCGGCGGTTGGCATTGACGCACGGGCGGCTGGTACTACGCGTGCAGGCCGGCGCGGAGACCGATACGGTGCTGACGCTGGATGAGTATCAGGGCCAGGTCGAGACGGTGACGGTGGAGCAGCGCGGGCCGCAACGCACGGTTATCGCGCTGCGCGGCGCCCATCATCATCGTCAGCGGCAGGGCGTCACCCATATACCATTTGTCATTCGGCTGTATGGCTACGCCGACTCCGCGTCGCTACGCGTGGTGCATACCCTGATCTATGACCACGATGACCCACACCAAAGTCTGAAAGGATTGGGACTGGCGTTCGACATCCCTTTGCAGGGGGAACTGCACGATCGCCATGTGCGCTTCGCCTCCGATCGGGGCGGCGTGTTCCGCGAAGCGGTGCGCGGCCTTACCGGGTTGCGTCGGGATGCCGGCGCCGCCGTTATCGACGCGCAGTTGAGCGGCAAAGCGACGCCGCCGGTAGCGGAATTTCCCCCGACGGTGGGAAAACGGCTACACCATATCCCGGCGTTCGGCAGCTATCGGCTGACGCAACATCACCCCGATGGTTTTCAGATCCATAAACGGACCAAAGAAGGGCAAGGCTGGCTGCTGTCCGCCACCGGCGATCGGGCGGCGGGCGTCGGCTATCTGGGTACGCCGCAGGGCGGCGTGGCGTTCGGCATCCGCAATTTCTGGCAGAGCTACCCGGCCTGCCTGGAGATTAATAACGCCCACACCGCCCTTGCGACGGTGACGCTATGGCTGTGGTCGCCCACGGCGGAACCGATGGATATGCGCTTCTACCACGACGGTCTGGGGCAGGATACCTTCGCCGCGCAACGGGAAGGGCTGGAGATCACCTACGAGGATTACGAACCCGGCTTTACCTCGCCGCTCGGCGTGGCCCGCACCAGCGAGCTGTTTATCGATATCCTCTCCGCCACGCCGGACAACGCCGGTTTCGTCGCGCTGGCGCAGCGCATGCAACATCCCCCGCTGCTGGTGGCGCAGGCGCAGGATCTGTCCCGCGCCAGGGCGTTCGGCCCGCTATGGGCCCCGGCCTCAGCCTCGGCCCCCACGCCGCAACGCGCGCAGTTGGAAAACCAGTTGGACTGGTATTTCGATTTCTATCGCCAGGAGGTGGAACAGCGCAAATGGTACGGCTTCTGGGACTTTGGCGACGTGATGCACACCTATGACAGCGACCGTCACGTCTGGCGGTATGACGTCGGGGGCTATGCCTGGGATAACTCGGAGCTCAGCACCGACCTGTGGCTGTGGCACTACTTCCTGCACAGCGGCCGGGCGGAGGCGTTTCGCATGGCGGAAGCCATGACCCGCCATACCGGCGAGGTGGACGTTTACCATCTGGGGCGCTTCCGTCCTTTGGGCTCGCGGCACAACGTGCGTCACTGGGGAGACAGCGCCAAACAGCTTAGGATCTCCACCGCGGCCAACCGCCGTTTTCTCTACTACCTCACCGCCGACGAACGTATCGGCGAACTGATGGATGAGCAGATCGAAGGCGTACGCACTTTGCGCGACGTGGTACCCGGCCGCAAGATCGGACAGACCCTACCCGCCGCGCCGCAACACGTCAGCCTCTATTTCGGCACCGACTGGGGCGCCGTGGCGGCGGCCTGGCTGACGGCCTGGGAGCGGCACGGCGATCCGACGATGCGCGAACGCCTGCTGAATAGCATGCAAACCATCGCCGCCCAGCCTCACGGCTTTTTCACCGGCGGCGCCGAATTCGATCCGGACAGCGGCCGCTTTTCCCCCGCGCCGCCGGATCAGGTAGCGATCTCCCACCTGAGCGCCGTCTTCGGCCTGGCGGAGATCGCCGGCGAACTGCTTGAGGTGCTGCCGGATCCTGCCTTTACCCGCGCCTGGCTCGATTACTGCCGACTCTACAATGACCCCGTCGCGTTAAGCGCCGTTGTCGGCAAACCCGTGAAGAAATTGAATCTGGCGCAGGGCCACGCCCGGCTGACCGCCTTCGCCGCCTGGCGTCTGCGCGATCGGGCGCTGGCGCAGCGGGCCTGGACGGAGTTTAACGACGGCAGCGGCGGCATTGCCAATCCGGGCAGCGAGCTGCGGCGCATTGCGCCGCCCGAGACGCTCTACCCGGTTGATGAGGCCGTTGTCGACGCGTTGATCGACAAACATTCGGACAGCGCCATCGCGTCCAATCTGGCCACAAACGCCGTGGCGCAGTGGGGGTTGGCGGCCATCGCCCTGCTGGCCTTATTAGACGATATCCCTTCCTCACATTGATTCCGCCGGGCAGGCGGAGATTAACAGGACATCAAAATGACGTATTCAGGTTGCACTGAAAGCACCACCCTATTGTCTTCACTCCAGGAAACGCATCAGGCCGGCGGAGATAACGAACGCGAAGCAACGGCGGATCCGCATCGTTATGCGCTCGCCTGGTCAACCGACCAGCGTGGTCAGCCCTGTCTCTGGCGGGTGGAACAGGAAGATCCCCAGCGCACCGTCATCCAGGCCGATGCCGAACGCCTGACGCTGGAAAGCGCGGCCGGGCTAACGCTCTGGCTCGACGCGCCGCTTGCCGGCGCCTACCGCATCGCCTTTGTACGCGAAGTGCTGGTGGCCGACGGACCGCACGATCGCCTGTCCGATCTCAACCAGTTCTGGGCGGCGCGCGATCCGGCCCGCGCCAACCTTTTCACGCGCCGCGGTCAACTGAGTGAGTACGACAATCTGGATTTATACTATGTCGGCATGGGCGGCAACTGGAACAGCACCACGCGCTTTCGTTACTACAACGGACAGGGGGAACGCGCGCTGCTGGGAGAATATACCGACGCCGACCATCTGCTGCGGCCCAATCATCGTTATCGGGTGGCTATTGAGGTCGATCGCCATGAAACCCGCTTTCTGGTGGATGACGTCCTCTACTTTCGCGCCGCGTATCCGACGGCGCCCGCGCCGGGTTATTTCGGTTTTCGTACCGTGTACTCGCGGCACGCCATCAGTGATTTCAGCGTTACGCCGTTATAATGATGCCGTAGAGCCATGCAGGTCGTGATCGACCTGCGTGAAAGTGTCAATCAGTTTGCGTGCCAGCAGCGGCAGGCGGGCGTCCGCCAGACAGATGACGCCGTAGTGGGTATAAAACTCATCGGCGTCATCATCCAGACCGGCGATTTTCAACATGTGAATACCCTGCTGTTTCGGTATGTGGAAATGATTTGTGGTGCCGATGGCGTCCGAATGGCGCACCACATCCAGCAGGCTATAGCCGTTTTCACACTCAATGCTGGTGCGAATGTCCTGCTTGCCGCTGAGTTGCACCAGCGCGCGATGAAGATTGGGCGGGCGAATGGTGGCCGCCAGCGGATAGGCGAACAGCTGGTCGACGGTGATCTCGTCAAACGCCGCCAAAGGGTGTCCTTCGCGACAGCAGAATCCCCAGCGGTGCTGGCTCAACGGCCTCACCTGATAGCGGGCGTCGAATTCAAAATTGCGCGTATCCGCCACGATAAACCCCAGCTCTTCCGCCGCCAGCCGGTGGCCCAGCGCCTGCCAGTTATCGACGCGAAACACCATCCTTACCTTGGGATACTGGCGGGAAAAGGCGCCTATCACCTGCGGCATCAGCCAGGCCGCCGGCGCGGGACCGCAGCCAAAGTGTACCTCTCCGGCCTCTTTGCCATTGAACTGCTGTACGTCGTTGAACAGATCGTGAGTCTGATTAATCAGACGGCGCGCATGTTCCAGCACGATCAGCCCCTTGGGGGTGGGCTCCAGTTGGTTATTACGGTCGATCAGACGAGCGCCGATGGTTTGTTCCAGCGACTGGATACTACGGCTGAACGCGGACTGGGAAAGTTTGGTCGCCTGCGCCGCCGACGTAAAATTGCGATGTTCAATCAGGGCGATAAAGTGGCGCAACTGGCGAAGATCGATATTCATAGCGGCGAGTGGGCAGACTGATAAAGGTGAGAGAGGGTAATTTGCAGGCTAACAGCTTTGGAGGCGGGCAAAAAATAATAAATGCCTTTTTTATATATCTTACAGTTATATATTGCCGCCTGACGGCGAGGTGTTTTCCCGACGAACAGCAAAATCAAGGCGTTAAAAATCCCGCCGATGGCGGCGGGATTGTGATTCAGGTAAAAGCGTCGTGTGGGATTAGAACAGTTTCTTAGCCGTATCCAGCCAGTCTTTCTTGAAGGGACGCTTCATGTTCTCAATGGCATCGATAATATCATGATGCACCAGTTTTTCATTCTGGATACCCACGCAGCGGCCGCCATAACCCTGTAGCAGCAGTTCGATTGAATACGCGCCCATACGGGAAGCCAGAATACGGTCATAAGCCACCGGAGAACCGCCGCGCTGAATATGCCCCAGCACCGTGGGGCGCGTTTCGCGACCGGTCTCTTTCTCGATATATTTAGCCAGTTCGCTAATATTGCAAATGTGCTCGGTAATGGCGACGATGGCGTGTTTTTTACCCTTGTCGATGCCGACTTTGATCTCTTCCACCAAATCTTTCGGACTGAACTCCACTTCCGGCAGGACGATGAACTCGCAGCCGCCGGCAATCGCCGCCGCCAGGGTCAAATCGCCGCAGTGGCGCCCCATCACTTCCACGATGGAAATACGCTGGTGCGATGAAGAGGTGTCGCGCAGGCGGTCAATCGCTTCCAATACCGTTTCCAGCGCGGTGAAATAACCGATGGTGTAGTCGGTGCCGGCGACGTCGTTATCAATGGTGCCGGGCAGACCGATACAGGGGAAACCCATTTCCGTCAGACGCTTGGCCCCCATGTAGGAACCGTCGCCGCCGATAACCACCAGCGCGTCAAGCCCCTGGTCCCGCATATTCTGCACGGCGACTTCACGGATGTTATCCTCCCGGAATTCGGGAAAACGCGCCGATCCGAGGAAAGTGCCGCCGCGGTTGATGACGTCCGACACGCTATAGCGATCCAACTGCACCATCCGATTCTCATACAACCCCAGATAGCCGTCATAAATACCGAAAACTTCCAACCCTTCCGTCAGCGCAGCTCGCACCACGCCGCGAATTGCCGCATTCATGCCGGGTGCATCGCCACCACTGGTCAATACTCCGATTTTTTTAATCATGACAACCTCTGGACTTGTAGATGTAATTTCGCAGGATTCTTCTATCGAAAATTGACTGCCGATTGTTCCGTTCGTTTTTTCAAGCGTTGGTCACTTGAAAACCTACGGATGTTATCGACAGCCTCCCTCTAATTTTTAATAAAGCATATTATAACAAATACCCGTCGCTGAATTGATTCAGGTCAGGCTAAATTACGCAATAATTTTTTCACCGCCGTCTCGGAAGCAACCGACAGTCACCCGGAACAGGGCCGGACTACACATTCAACATCCCCCGTTGCGCTTCCGGCACTGACGAAACCGGATCCTGATGGATAAGCACATCAGAACCCGGAAATTGTTTAAGCAATGCCTGTTCTACGTCATCGGCAATCTGGTGTGACTGCACCAGCGGCAGCGCATCATCCATTTCCAGATGCAATTGGATGAACCGGGTCGGCCCGGACCGGCGGGTGCGCAAATCGTGCGCGCCGCGGATCCCCGGCCAGCCCGCAATAATCCTGACGATAGCGTCGCGCTCTTCATCCGGCAGCGCGCGATCCAGCAGCGACTGCACGGCTTCATATCCCATACGCAGCGCACTGTACAGAATATAAGCGCCGATGCCCAGCGCAAAAAGGGCATCGGCATGCGTCATCCCATACCAGCTCAATACCAATGCCGCCAAAATCGCCCCGTACATCAGCAGGTCGGACTGATAGTGCAGCATATCCGCCCGCACGGCCTGGCTATAGGTGTGCTTAACCACCCAACGCTGGAATGACACCAGCAACAACGTTGACGCCAGGGCGATAACCGTCACCCAGATCCCTATCTCCGGCGAACTTAGCGTATGAGGCGTCACCATATGCTGCAAACCCGTCAGAATAAGAAACAACGCGGAGCCGGCGATAAACATACTTTGCGCCAGCGCGGCCAGCGATTCGGCCTTCCCATGGCCAAAGGTATGCTTGGAATCCGCGGGCTGAAGCGAGTAGCGCACCACCAGAAGATTCACCAGCGACGCGCCGATATCAACCAGAGAATCCACCAATGACGCCAGCAGGCTCACCGAACCGGTATACCACCAGGCGAACAGCTTCATGACAAACAACAGGCACGCCACGGTCGTCGCCCCGATAGCCGCCAGGGTGACAAGACGCGTGTATTGCGAATTCATAACGCTCCTATTCAAACCCGAAACCACCTTTAATTGATGACGGTATTGTTTAAAACTAGAGCATAGCGCTTGAAGATCCAAACGCACCATCCCAACGCGATCACGCCTAAGGCCGCGCCGATGAAACCAATATCCGACAGGCTCATATGCGTAATCACCTGATTACCCAGCAGCGCGCCGCCGCCGATCCCCACATTGTAAATACCGGAAAAGAGGGACATGGCGACATCGGTCGCATCGGGCGCCAGCGTCATAACCTTGACCTGCATACTCAGCCCTATCGCCATAATCGCGATCCCCCAGACACAACATAACAGCGCCAACGCGATGTTATTGAAGGAAAGCGGCAATAACAGGATCAGGCACAGGGGCAATAGTCCGATAGCCGTGGTCAGGAAAGCGGTTGGATACTTACTGCTATAGCGGCTGAACAGCATGCTGCCGATAATCCCGGCGCCGCCGAATAACAGCAGCAGCGCGGTAATAAAACCGTCGCTCAGCATCGCCACCTTCTGTACAAAGGGTTCGATATAGCTGTAAGCGGTAAAATGCGCGGTGACGATCACCACCGTTAATCCGTAAACGCAAAGCAACGCCGGGCGTTTAAACAGCTCGGGTACGCTTTTTAACGAGCCGGCGTGAAGGCTGGGCAATACAGGCAGCAGCTTCATCATCACCAGCATCACCGCGCAAGCCACAATCCCGATAATCGAAAACGTGCTGCGCCAGCCTAAATACTGGCCGACCAATCGGCCTAACGGCAGGCCCAGCACCATCGCCAGCGCGGTGCCGGTCGCCAGCAAGCTCAGCGCCTGCGCTTTTCTGCCGTGAGGCGCCAGACGCACGGCCAGCGAGGCGGTGATCGACCAAAAAATCGCATGAGACAGCGCCACGCCGACACGGGCGATCACCAATACCCAAAAATTCCACGCCACGCCGGATAAAAAATTACTGGCGGCGAACAGAATAAAAACTTTAATTAATAACCCGCGCCGCTCCATCTTGCTGGAAAGCAACATAAACGGCAGCGACATCAGACCGACCACCCAGGCGTAGATGGTAATAATCAGCCCTACCTGGGCCTCGCTCATCGAAAAGCTGACGGCGATATCAGATAAGAGAGCGACAGGGACAAATTCGGCGGTGTTGAAAATGAATGCTGCCAGAGCAAGGCTGACAACTCGCAACCATGCGGTCGATCGGGGAGAACGAGTCATATGTTGATATCAAAAGTTAAAATGGAAGAATGCGAAAATCAGCTCAATGAGGGGATTACGCGAAGCCTTAAGATTGCTGGAAAATTATAACGCTCTGATGTCAAACTGTAATCAATAACCGATTATTTCCAACCCGCCGGGCCATACCCCGCAGCGGCATCAGCGCGCGGGGATCGTGGTCGTCTGACTATTTCAACTTCAAAGTGCGAATGATGTTTTCCGCATCGCTCTGGGCCTGCTGCTGGTCGCCGGCCGGCAGCGTAATTTGCAGGATCAGCAGCTTATCGTCCACTTTTCCCAGCACCACGGATGAATAGGCCTGCTGTCCGCTGCTGGTGATAATGCTGTCCAACTGCTGCATTTCCTTGCCATCCACCGCAATGGATTTGTTGGTCACCACCTGAAGGTTGGCATCGCGCTCACGTTGCTGATCTTCCAGACGTTTCGTCAACACCGGCAGCGCTTCCGTGGTGTTGTCGCCCAAAATCACGATCACCGCTTTTTGTCCGCTTTCGTTGGCGTAAACGTGCATATTGTTTGCCTGAGTACCCAGTTTACCGCTTTGATCGCTCATATCCGCAGGCAGGGTAAAGGCGATCTTGCCCGCCATCAGCTCGACAGCCACGCCCGCCGAGGCTTCCGCCGCCGGTTTATCCTGCGCTGGCGCCGCCGCGCTATCTTCCGTCTTGCCGTCACAGGCGGCAAGCATGACGACCAGCAGACTCATTCCGAGATATTTCACCACATTCGGCATAGGGTTCCCTTTCTTTTCGTTGGAACAGATTAAGACATTATCGCACGCTATTCTGTATGTAAAAACAAGCGGTTTGTTGTCACAAACCATAAATCCGGGCCTCTGGCGATGCCGTGTTTCGCCGCCGTCTGCGGGCGGCAAAGGCAAAACCGCGTTTAGCGGCGGTTCGCAACGGATAAGCCAGGCATGTCGAGCGGTTGCTCACTCAGACGCTTGAGCACCATATTCAGCATCACGCCATACATCGGCAGGAAGAAAAGCATGCTTATCAGCAGTTTGAAAGTGTAGTCCACCAGGGCGATTTCAATCCAATTGGCGGCCATAAAAGGATCGCTGCTGCGATAAAAGGCGATAAAGAAAAAGGCCAGCGTATCGCTGAAGTTGCCGAAGACGGTGGATGCCGCCGGGGCCACCCACCAGGCGTTGCGCTGCCGCAGCCGGTTGAAAACGTGTACATCCAGAATTTGCCCCAGCACGTACGCCATGAAACTGGCGCTGGCGATGCGGGCAACCACAATGTTTACCTGCCCCAACGCGCTGAACGATTGCCATGATCCCTGATAGAACAGCACGGAGACCAGATACGAAACCAGCAGCGCGGGCAACATCACGGTCAGAATGATGCGACGAGCCAGCGGCGCGCCGAAAATCCGTACGGTCAGGTCGGTCGCCAGAAAAATAAACGGAAAGGTGAAAGCCCCCCAGGTGGTATGAAAACCGAAAATCGATACCGGGAGCTGAACCAGATAATTACTGGAAGTAATGATCAGGATGTGAAATAACGAAAGCCATACCAGCGCCGTCAGCCGCTGTTGGGGAGTAAATCGATACATATATGTGACCTTTTTGGTTATTGGGGTGAGGGAACCCAAGAATCGTCTTGCCTTGCCCGCCATCCTTCTGGAACGCCGCGGGCGGCGGTTTTTTATTACGGCGCGGGCGCATGATACGCATTTACGCCGGCAATGCAATGGTTGTTTTTTGCGCAAACGTTGTCGTCGCTTGCGCCTGAAAATCCACGGCGTAAACTATGGCGGTTTTTTTATTACCCGCTAATCACAGAGAACGTTGATGACCGATCCTTTCGCCAATCCCGATAAAACCCTTGACGCACAGGGACTGCGCTGCCCCGAGCCCGTGATGATGGTGCGCAAGGCGGTACGCCAAATGGAAACCGGACAAACGCTGCTGATCCTGGCGGACGATCCGGCGACCACCCGCGATATTCCCGGATTCTGCCGTTATATGGAGCATCACCTGCTGGCGCAGGCAATCGAGCAATTGCCCTATCGCTATTTACTGCGCAAAGGGGGTTGATTCCCTGGCCGCGCGATGCAGCAGACGCGGCCCGCGTCATGACGCCCGTGGAGCCGGGCGTCAACCCGAGGATTAATCCCGCTTTTTCAGCAACCGCAGGGCGTTGGCCGTGACCAATGCCGTGGCGCCGGAATCCGCCAGCACCGCCAACCACAGACCGGTGATCCCCAGCACGCTGGTGATCAGAAACAGAGCCTTCAGCCCAAGCGCAATGGTAATATTCTGACGAATATTACGATGGGTGGCCCGCGATAGCCGGATCATCATGGCCAATCCATTCAGGCGGCTGTGGGTTAACGCGGCGTCCGCCGTCTCCAGCGCGACGTCGGTGCCGCTGCCCATCGCAATCCCTATCGTGGCCGCTTTCATGGCCGGGGCGTCGTTAATGCCGTCGCCCACCATCGCCGTGGGGTGCCGCTGATTAAGCTCGCTGACCGCAGCCACTTTATCCGCCGGCAGCAGACCGGCGCGATAATCGATGCCCAGATCGTTCGCTATCGCCGCCGCCGCCCGGGGATTATCGCCGGTCAGCATAATGCAGCGTATATTCAGCGCCCGTAATGCGTTCAGCGCGGCGCCGGCATCGTGACGTAATGTATCGCGCAACGCCAGCACGCCTATCACCAGGCGTTCTTCATGCACGACCACCACCGTTTTCCCTTCATTTTCCAACGCCGCGACGCGCTGACGCCAGTCGGCATCCAGCGTATCCGCCGGCAGCTTGGCCGGAGAACTAACCTGAAGGCGTTTGCCGGCAATCGTCCCCTCAACGCCGATGCCCGCCAGCGCGCGGCGATTATCCGCGACCGGTAAAAACGGACTCGCCGCCAGCGCCCGTTGCACGATGGCTTTCGCCAGCGGATGGTGTGAACCGGACTCTATCGCGGCGGTGCGCGCCAGCAGAGCGGCCTCGCTGACGCCCGCGGCGGGTAAAATATCCGTAACCTGCGGTTTTCCCTCGGTTAAGGTGCCGGTTTTATCAAACGCCACCGCGCGGATGCCGCCCAGCAGCTCCAGCGCAGCGCCGCCTTTGATTAGCGCGCCCTGACGGCTCGCCGCCGCCAGACCGGAGGTAATCGCCGCCGGGGTCGAGATCACCAGCGCGCAGGGGCAGCCAATGAGCAATAACGTCAGCCCGCGATAAATCCATTCCTGCCAGGGCTGGCCCAGCAATAACGGCGGGATCACGATAACCAGCAGCGAC
Source organism: Brenneria sp. L4-2C (assembly GCF_040240335.1). Taxonomy (NCBI): domain Bacteria; kingdom Pseudomonadati; phylum Pseudomonadota; class Gammaproteobacteria; order Enterobacterales; family Pectobacteriaceae; genus Brenneria; species Brenneria sp. L4-2C. Next base: position 58,334 of record NZ_JBEIAC010000021.1, read on the forward strand.
AGCAGCATGATGGCCGGCGTGTAGTAACGGCTGAAGCGATCGAGGAAACGCTCTATCGGCGCACGGCGCTCTTCCGCTTCTTCGATCAATTGCAGAATACGATCGATGGCGCTGTCACCCGGCTGCGACACCACGCGCAACCGCACATTGCGGTCGACGCACAGGCTGCCGGCCGCCACCATCTCGCCCGGTCCGCGCTCAACGGGCGCCGACTCTCCGGTTAATGCGCTCTCATCAAAACTGGCTTCCGCGGCGAGCAGTTCCGCATCGGCGGGCAGGCGGCCGCCGGGCGCCACCTCAATCACATCGCCGGGCGACAGACTGGCGACCGGCACGCTGAAACGCCGCTCATTGCGGATCACCGTGGCTTCTTCAGGGAGCAGCGCCATTAACGCGGTGACGCCGCGCCGCGCGCGATTGGCCGCATAGGATTCCAACTGCTCGCCCAGCATGAAAAGCAGCAGGACGAACGTGGCTTCAGCCGCCGCGCCAATCAGCAACGCCCCGATAGACGCCACGCTCATCAGCGTTTCAATCGCGAAAGGCGTACCGGAACGGATCAGCCGCGACGCTTTTTTCACTATCGGCACCAGACCCACGATGGTGGTGGCGATAAAAACGATTTGTCCGCCGGACGCATTCAGCAGGGAAAGTCCCCAGCTTGCCGTCGCCAGCAACGTAAAAAGGATCAGGAAACCATATTCATGGATAAAACGGCGTGAATCAGGAGAAAGAGGCGCTTGCGGGGCAAGATCATGCAAGGCGAAACCGACCTGTTGAACGGCGCTCTGCACCTGCGGACGGACATCATTGCGGGCGTCGACGACCAGTTTTTCGGTGGCGAACAGCACTTTGGCCTGTTCTATTCCGGTAACATTTCTTAGAGCATTTTCAATTTTTCGGGCGCAGCTGGGACAATCCATCCCGCTGATTTTCCAGCTAAAACGTTGGCATAGCGACGGTCTGTCGCCGTCGGGATCGTCCGAATCGGCGTTGTCGCTGCTTTCCGACGGGCTTTGATCCGCGCCCCGACCGGTATCGGCAACCGCGCCCGGCGCATGTTTTACGGCGCAACAGCTTTTTTGCGCGCGTGACGAATGAAGGGCGTGCTCATGGCAGCATGCTGACTTTTCAGCGCCGTGATGGTGATGAGAATGCATACCTTCCTCCTGTATTGATGATAGTGATTCTCATCGGAGACTTTACACCGTCATATCAGGCCGATCCAGCGTTTCGCACCCCCGCCGACGCTAAAAATAGAGGGAACGAACGATTAAGAAATGTCCGCCGAAATAGCACGCCGCCACAATGGCCTGATGGGCGCGAAAATTTATTCGGTAGTGGTGGATAAACCAGGCCGCGTGAGCGATAAACAGCAGCGCGGCGCCGGCCAGCAGAGAGAAGTTATAATCCGTGCCGAGGGCGAAATAACGTTCGCCGGCGACCCACACCATCACCGTCGTCATCAGGATAAACGCGCACGCCGGCCAACGCTGCGCCCCAAGACGGCTCCAGACGGTTACGATCAGAAGCGCCGCCAGAATGATCAGCGCCAACGCCAGCGGCCAGAAAAAGGTGAGTGTCGTCTGACTGGTGAAAAAACTGATGGTATAGAGCAGATGCGAAACAAAATAGGCGCCGAACGCATAAAGCAGGCGCTGTGTCGGCAGCAACATCAGCGTATCGGCCGCCAGCGTCGCCAATAACCCGACCACGATCAGGTAACCCGGCACGCTCAGCAGCGGCGTTTGCCAGGCCAACGCCAGCAATAATAACAAGGTAACGGGTTTAAACAGCCAGCGCTGCCAGACCGGACCACGGTAGCTGGCGTCAACGTATAACCAACCGGAAAAAAGCACGGCAATAAACGACCAAAGCATAGATTATCCTTATTCTGTAGTAGACAAGCCGGATCGAAGCCCGGAATCAGTTTTCGTTTTATGCGTATCCTGAGTAATAATCCGCTGCGGCATCCATAGCCTGATACCTTCAAGTGTAGGGGATCGGGGTAAGGATCAACAACATCAGGCGAGACAGATGCGCATACCGGTGCTTCATGCTATGTTATCGACCCGTTTGGACCGTGGATTGGCGCATGCAATTAGCTTGAAGGAGAATATGGTTGAATGAGCAATGAACCCGCACTTTATCGTATTCAGTTCATGAATAATGGTAAAAATTACCAGCTTTATGTGCGTGAATTGGTATCAAGCAATCTGTTTGGTTTTATTGAAATTGCCGATTTCGTCTTCGACAGCCAATCAACGGTACTGATTGATCCGTCCACCGAAAAGCTGAAAACCGAATTTTCCGGCGTCAGCCGCAGCTTTATTCCTTTACAGGCCGTGATCCGCATTGATGCGGTGACGGAAAAAGGCAGCGCGCGCATCTCCGAATTAGGCGATAACGTCACGCATTTCCCTTATCTTCCCGGCAAAAAAACCTGACGTATGCGTGATTTCCACCCGCTGCTGATACTGGCTCTGGCGCTGATTGCGGTGCTGGCCTGGCGCCAATATCAGCAACAGCGCAATCAGGAAGCGCGCAATGATGCGGCTGTGCTACAGACGATATCGGCGCAAATAACGGCCAAGCGTGAATTTCCACGCGCCCGCACCCGGCCTCGCGATAGCGACTACCGGGTAGAAAGCATGTTTTATGAGGCCACGTTTCAGCCGCTGAACGGCGGCCCCGCGATCGCGCTGCGACTCGATAAGGCCGATTACAACCGGCTCGATAAAGATATGCGGGGCATGTTGCAGGTCAAGGGTACGCGCTTTGTCGGCTTTCGGCCCGGTGAGCGATAACCGTTACTTTTTCGCTTGTTTCGGCAGCTTTTTCTGCCAGGCGAGCAGTTCAAACACCCCGAACAGGAAAATACGCGCCTGAAGCGCCTGACTCAGCGCCGGGCTGTCCTTGGGCTGGCTGGCCCTGAGCAACAGCAGTTGGAAGCCGTGCATCAGGAGCGTGAATATCATCGCCACCGTCATAAAGATATTCAGCGGTCGGGGAAAGGGCTGAATCAGGTTAAAGATCAGAATACCCCATATTCCCAGCATCAATAATCGGCCAAGATTAATCCATATCATCATGTTCCCCTTATTGTCTTTTCTCTACGATGATTATTGACGGAGATATAAACGGTACGCCACCTGACCGGCGATCTTTTCCCGGTGCAGCCGCCAGTTGTCAGGAATCGCCAGTTGCGCGTTCTCGGCCTCGGTTTCCACATAGATCCAGGCGTCCGGCGCTAACCAGCCCTGCCGTTCCAGCAGCGATACCGTATTGTTCAATAAATCTTTACGGAACGGCGGATCGAGAAACACCACATCAAACGGTTCGCCGGCCTGAGCCAGCCATTGCAGGGTATCAGTATTAACGACGCAGGCGTTTTCCGCCCGCAGCAGCGTCAGATTTTGCGTTAATTGCTGCGCCACGCCACGCTCCCTTTCCAGCAATGTGGCGTGCGCGGCGTAGCGCGACAGCGCCTCCAGCCCCAGCGCGCCGCTGCCGGCGAAACAATCCAGGCAGCGCGACTGCTGAATAACCGGCGCCAGCCAGTTGAACAAGGTTTCACGCACGCGATCGGTGGTCGGCCTTAAGCCGGGACTCGCAGGAACGGGGAGTTTTCTGCCGCGCCACTGACCACCGATAATTCGGATCTGCCCGGCGGCCGACGATGCATTTTTTTTAGCCATAGCTCATGTATTGGTTGCTGCGCCAGACGGTCGGCACAGTAAGGTCAGGAGATTTAAGCGCTATTCTAACGGCGCTTAAGGCATATACCCAATAGATTTATGGCATGCCGACGCCTCGCATATTGAAACGCGCGCCGGTGAAACCGGCCTCGACGACGTCAGTGCGCGCGTTGACATACTTCGTTACCGAGAGAGTCCGTCATTGCCGTCTCCGGCTGCATGTTGCTGTCGACAGGAAAGTGTTAAACTCGTTGTTTATCGTCAAAATAGATTGGTTTAAGTTTACCGGCGAAGTCCGAGAAGTCCGATAAGCGGCGATAAGATTGTCAACGATCTGATTGGTTTTAATTATTTATTCGCCGCGGCGAGCGGCGTGGAGCGCGATTGCAAGATGGCAAAAGAGAAGAAAAAGCGCGGTTTTTTTTCCTGGCTCGGACTAGGCCGCCAGGAAGAAGAACAACAGCAACCGCAAGAGAAGTCCGAAATTCCTGAGACGCCGGTCGCTGAGCCCGCCGCCGATGTCGAGCCCCATCCGGCCGCGGAGCAGGAAACGTCCGTGGCGGAACCCCTGGAAAACCTGGAACCGGCCGAACAGCCGCCCGCGTCTCAAGTCGCAGAGGAAGCCGAAGAGGAAACACTGACGCGGGCAAGCACGCCGGTCGAAGAGATCGCGCCGGCGGCAGAGGTCGCGGTCGTTGCAACGCCGCTCGCAGACGAAGAAGCAAAGCAAGACGAGGATAGCGCGGTTCCGGCCCAAACGGCGCTGACGAAGGAAGATGCGCCTGCCGTTGAGGATGAAACGGAAGATGAGCCAGCCGTTGAGGATGAAGCGGAAGACGCGCGCCAGTTCGTGCATGACGCGCCGGCCATGCACGAACAGGAGCGGCCGACCCGGGAAGGCTTCTTTGCGCGCCTGAAACGCAGTCTGGTGAAAACCCGCCAGAATCTGGGTTCAGGATTTATCGGATTGTTTCGCGGCAAGAAAATCGACGATGATCTGTTTGAAGAGCTGGAAGAGCAGTTGCTGATTGCCGATGTCGGCGTCGACACCACGCGCAAGATCATTGCCAGCCTGACGGAACACGCCAACCGTAAGCAACTGAAAGATGCGGATACGCTTTTTGCCAAGCTGAAAGAAGAAATGGCGACAATACTTGCTAAAGTTGACGAGCCGCTGAATATCGAGGGCAAAACGCCCTACGTTATCCTGATGGTCGGCGTCAACGGCGTGGGGAAAACCACCACTATCGGCAAAATGGCGCGGCAATTTCAGGCTCAGGGCAAATCCGTGATGCTGGCGGCGGGGGATACGTTCCGCGCGGCGGCGGTTGAACAGCTTCAGGTCTGGGGTCAGCGCAACAATGTGGCGGTGGTGGCGCAGCATACCGGCGCCGACTCGGCTTCCGTCATTTTCGATGCCATCCAGGCGGCGAAGGCCCGGGGCGTGGACGTCCTGATCGCCGATACCGCGGGCCGCTTGCAGAACAAGGCTCACCTGATGGAAGAGTTGAAGAAGATTGTGCGCGTGATGAAAAAGCTGGATGAAGAAGCCCCGCATGAAGTCATGCTGACGCTGGACGCCAGCACCGGACAAAACGCGGTGAGTCAGGCGAAGCTTTTCAACGAGGCGGTCGGCCTGACGGGGATCTCGCTGACCAAACTCGATGGTACCGCCAAGGGCGGGGTGATTTTCGCTATCGCCGACCAGTTTGGCATTCCCATTCGCTATATCGGGGTCGGCGAAGGTATCGAAGATTTGCGGCCGTTTAAGGCCGACGATTTTATTGAGGCACTTTTTGCCCGTGAGGATTAAAACGGATGATTCGCTTTGAACAGGTCAGTAAAGCTTATCTCGGCGGACGTCAGGCATTGCAGGGGGTGGATTTTCATCTGCGCCCGGCGGAAATGGCCTTCCTGACGGGCCATTCCGGCGCGGGGAAAAGCACCCTGCTGAAGCTGATTTGCGGTATTGAACGTCCCAGCGCAGGTCAGATTCTGTTTGGCGGACACAACATCAGCCGCTTAAAAAAGCGTGAAGTGCCGTTTCTGCGCCGCCAGATCGGCATGATCTTTCAGGATCACCATCTGCTGATGGAACGCACCGTTTACGACAACGTGGCGATGCCGCTCATCATCGCCGGCGCCAGCAGCGAAGACATTCGCCGCCGGGTCTCCGCCGCGCTTGATAAGGTGGGATTGCTGGACAAAGCCCGCAACTACCCTATCCAGCTCTCCGGCGGGGAACAGCAGCGCGTCGGCATTGCGCGGGCGGTGGTCAACAAACCCGCGGTGCTGCTGGCGGACGAACCGACCGGTAATCTGGATGATGCGCTGTCCGAAGGCATCCTCCGCCTGTTTGAAGAGTTCAACCGGGTGGGCGTCACCGTATTGATGGCGACCCACGATACCGGGCTGATATCCCGACGAAATTACCGGGTGTTGACGCTGTCCAACGGCCGCATGATTGGGGGAAACCATCATGGCGAATAATACCCGTAATGCGAAAAAACCGGGTTCGAAGGCCAGGTCGCTGCGCGGCGGCTGGCAGGAACAGTGGCGTTACGCGTGGATGAATACGCTGGCCGATATGCTGCGTCAGCCGCTGGCGACGCTATTAACCGTTATGGTGATAGCCATCTCTCTGGCGTTGCCCAGCATCTGTTATCTGGTGTGGAAAAACGTCAGTCAGGCCGCCGCGCAGTGGTATCCCACGCCTCAGCTAACCGTCTATCTGGATAAATCCCTGGACGACAACGCCGCACAGGCGGTGATTACTCAGTTGCAGTCGGAAGACGGGGTCGAAAAAGTCAATTATCTGTCGCGCAATGAGGCGATGGGCGAATTCCGTAACTGGTCGGGCTTTGGCGGCGCGCTGGATATGCTGGAGGAAAATCCGTTGCCGGCGGTCGCCATCATTACGCCGAAAATGACCTTCCAGAGCGCGGAAAGCCTGACGACGCTGCGCGATCGGGTCGCCGAGACCCAGGGCGTGGATGAAGTGCGTATGGACGACAGCTGGTTTGCCAGGCTGGTGGCCCTCACCAGCCTGGTGGGGCAGATTTCCGCGACCATTGGCGTCTTAATGGTGATTGCCGTGTTCCTGGTGATCGGCAACAGCGTGCGCCTGAGCATTTTCAGCCGCCGGGAAACCATTAACGTCATGAAGCTGATCGGCGCGACGGACGGCTTTATTCTGCGGCCTTTCCTCAACGGCGGCGCCGTTATGGGATTTGCGGGCGCCGTATTGTCGTTAATCCTGTCCCAGGCGTTGGTGTGGCGGCTTGATGCGGTCGTCGCCCAGGTCGCATCGGTCTTCGGCACGACGTTTGCGGTCAAAGGACTCAGTTGGGATGAAGCGCTGTTGCTGCTGCTGATCGCCGCGATGATTGGCTGGCTGGCCGCGTGGCTGGCAACCGTCCAACATTTACGTCGCTTTACACCAGAGTAATCTTTTTTTGCTATAATTCTTCCTTGTGCATCAGGCTGTATGCACAAGGGAATTTCCCTCGGCCGCCACGTTTTTTCGTTTCCGCCGACCCGATCATTTTCTCAGTGGCGATTCATCTTGATATGTTAAATAAGATGGATAAAATTGGGGAACTTGTGAGAAAAGTCACAGTCTGAATACAGTAAATACTGCGACGAATTTTTAGCGAATAGGTTTCATCCCAATTGCCGCAAAACGTCGGAGTAACCGCGACTTGTCATAATATTAGCGTGTGTTGGCAATCGCATGAGCGGTCTTCTCAAGTAAGAAGCATCGCATAAACCTAGTCATGAGAGAGGTTGGATGACCAAAGATATGCAAACTTTCACCTTAGTTCCCCAAGGCAGTCTGGAAGGTTATATTCGAGCCGCCAATGCCTATCCGATGCTAACGGCGGAGGAAGAGCGGGCTCTGGCTGAACGGCTGCATTATCAGGGCGATCTGGAAGCCGCTAAGCAGCTTATCCTGTCGCACCTGCGTTTTGTTATTCATGTAGCCCGTAATTATGCCGGCTACGGCCTGCCGCAGGCGGATCTGATTCAGGAAGGCAACATCGGCCTGATGAAAGCGGTACGCCGTTTTAATCCTGAAGTGGGTGTGCGTCTGGTTTCCTTTGCCGTGCATTGGATTAAGGCTGAAATTCATGAATATGTGCTGCGCAACTGGCGTATTGTGAAAGTCGCGACCACCAAAGCGCAGCGTAAGCTGTTTTTCAATCTGCGGAAATCCAAACAGCGTCTTGGCTGGTTTAATCAGGAAGAAGTCGAACTGGTGGCCCGTGAACTGGGCGTAACCAGCAAAGATGTGCTTGAGATGGAATCCCGCATGGCGGCGCAGGATATGACCTTCGATCCGACGCCGGACGAAGAAACGCACGATGGCAAAGCCATGTCGCCGATGCTGTATCTACAGGATAAATCGTCTGATTTCGCCGACGGCATTGAGGAAGACAACTGGGAACACCATGCTGCGGATAAACTGACCTATGCATTGGAAGGCCTGGATGAGCGCAGTCAGCATATTATCCGCGCGCGTTGGCTGGACGATGACAACAAATCGACATTGCAGGAACTGGCCGATCGGTACGGCGTATCCGCGGAACGTGTGCGTCAGTTGGAAAAGAACGCCATGAAAAAGCTGCGAGCGGCGATAGAAGCCTGATCATCGCGCATTAGCCCCCCAACGACCGGCGCCTTTGCCCGGTCGTTTTGTTTTCCGCCTTCACTGATTTTCATTCTTGATATAGCGCCAACCGCCGGATACCGGTGAGAAACCGCAGCTGATCATAAATTTCCCCAGCACAGACTCATTTACCGTCGCGTGATCGGCCGTCACCAGCCACCATTCCCTGGCCTCGGGCAACGCCCTGCGCGTTTCTTCCACCAAATACAGACCTACGCCGCGTCTTCGGGTCTCGACGCGCACCATAAGATCGTTCAGTTGGGCATATTCTCCTTTGATCTCCACCAACACCGCCGCCAACAGCCGGTCGTTAAAACGAGCGACGAATAAACGCCGCTCCGGCGTAAGCTCTTTTTCCAGCAGCTCAATATGTTGATGCGGCCAGATCTTAGCGAGATCGATTTTATCCTGGGGGCTGAATACGGTGAGACGTTCAACGGTTAATTTCATTTACAAGCACTCCGTTAAATGAGTGAAAAATAATACATCTAATTTGTAATCAAACAGTTACACAATGCGTTCATTACAGTTAACAAGGAAAATATTTTTTTGATTGACCCGCTTTCCGAGTAAAACGTCATCGCTCAACGCGCAATACAGCACAAGCCACTACATATAAAACAAATTATGGATTTTAAATCTAGTATTTTATGCTGCCAACACATCTTATTTCTGCCGGCCCGCCTTGACGTCCAGCATAAAGCTCCCGACTAATGATATGAAAAATAAAGACTTATTAGAAAAATTTGCGAATAAAACACCCAAGCTATTCTGGTACATTGGGAAAAAGGTTATCTTATGGCAAAGGGCCGTCAATTTTTCGACAGTATCCATAATAACGATACATAGGGTAAACGGATGAAATTTAGTCAAGGTAAAGCATTGCTGATGGGGTGTATGGCGCTCGCCATGAGTCAGGCCGCAAACGCTGCGGATCTCAAAATCGCGGTTGTCGGGGCGATGTCCGGTCCGGTCGCGCAATATGGCGATATGGAGTTCATTGGCGCGCGACAGGCCATTGCCGATATCAATGCCAAAGGCGGCGTGAACGGGAATAAGCTGGTTGGCGTTGAATACGACGACGCGTGCGATCCGAAACAGGCCGTCGCCGTTGCGAACAAAGTGATCAATGACGGCATTCGCTATGTGATCGGTCATTTGTGTTCTTCCTCCACCCAGCCTGCGTCTGATATTTACGAAGAAGAAGGCGTGATCATGATTACGCCGGCCGCGACCAACGCAGACCTGACCACTCGCGGCTACAATCTGGTGCTGCGCACCACCGGTCTTGATTCCGATCAGGGTCCAACCGCCGCGAAATACATTACCGATACGATTAAACCTCAGCGTATCGCCGTTGTACATGATAAACAACAATACGGTGAAGGTCTGGCCCGCGCGGTTCAGGATAACCTGAAAAAAGCCGGCGCCAACGTGGTGCTGTTTGAAGGCGTGACGGCGGGCGATAAAGATTTCTCTACGCTGGTCGCTCGCTTGAAGAAAGAAAACGTGGATTTCGTTTACTTTGGCGGTTACTACCCGGAAATGGGCCAGATTTTACGTCAGGCCCGTCAGGCGGGTATGGACACCAAATTTATGGGGCCGGAAGGCGTGGGTAACTCATCCCTGTCCAACATCGCCGGCGCCGCGTCCGAAGGGATGCTGGTTACGTTGCCCAAACGTTACGATCAGGTTCCCGCCAACCAGCCGGTCGTCGATGCGCTGAAAGCGAAAAAACTGGATCCGAGCGGCCCGTTCATCTGGACCACCTATGCCGCCATACAATCCCTGACGACCTCCATGCAGCGTAGCGGCAGCATGGAACCGGAAGAACTGGCGGCCGATCTGAAGGCCAAATCCGTTGATACCGTCATGGGGCCATTGAGCTGGGATGAAAAAGGCGACCTGAAAGGGTTTGAGTTTGGTGTGTTTGAGTGGCATGCAGACGGTACGTCCAACGCAGTGAAATAATCAAGCGACGCTGTATTAATCCCTCAATACCGATGCCCCCGTGCTGCAAGGCACGGGGGCAGAATTTAAGGTTAAGGTATGTCCGAGCAGTTCCTCTATTTTCTTCAGCAGATGTTCAACGGCCTGACGTTGGGCAGCACCTATGCGCTGATCGCCATTGGCTACACCATGGTTTACGGCATTATCGGCATGATTAACTTTGCTCACGGCGAAGTTTATATGATCGGTAGCTATGTCTCTTTTATCGTGATTGCCGCCCTGATGATGATGGGCATTGATGCGGGCTGGTTATTAATCGGCGTGGCGTTTATCGCCGCCGTGGTGATTTCCAGCGCCTACGGCTGGAGCATCGAGCGCGTCGCCTATAAACCGGTGCGCACCTCCAAGCGCCTGATCGCGCTGATTTCCGCCATCGGGATGTCGATTTTCCTGCAAAACTACGTCAGTCTTACCCAGGGCTCCCGCGATGTCGCGCTGCCGAGCCTGGTTACCGGACAATGGACGCTGGGCGAAAGCAATGGTTTTGCCGCGACGATCAGCACCATGCAGTTGACCATCTGGGTAGTGACCTTCCTGGCGATGCTGGCGCTGACGCTGTTTATTCGCTACTCACGTATGGGCCGCGCCTGTCGCGCCTGCGCCGAAGACCTGAAAATGGCCAGCCTGCTGGGCATCAGCACCGACCGGGTCATCTCGCTGACCTTTGTGATTGGCGCGGCGATGGCGGCGGTGGCCGGCGTGCTGCTGGGGCAGTTCTACGGGGTGATTAACCCTTACATTGGTTTCATGGCGGGGATGAAAGCCTTTACCGCCGCGGTGCTTGGCGGCATCGGCAGCATACCCGGCGCGATGATCGGCGGCTTGATTCTGGGCGTGGCGGAAGCGCTGACCTCGGCCTATCTGAGCACCGAGTATAAAGACGCGGTCTCTTTCGCGCTGTTGATCGCGGTGCTGCTTGTGATGCCCACCGGTATTCTTGGTCGTCCGGAGGTTGAGAAAGTATGAAAAAGCTCAATCTTCTCAATGCCTGTCTGTCCGCATTCATGCTGCTGGTGCTGGCCACCTTTATCATGGGCATGCAATTAGGGCTTGATGGCACCAAACTGGTCGTCCGGGGCGCCGATCAGGTGCGCTGGCACTGGATTGGGGTCGGGTGCGTTGTCGTTTTCTTCTTCCAGTTAATCCGACCGCTGATCCAGCAGAGCATGCAGAAGTTTTCCGGCCCGTCGCTGGTGTTGCCGAGCTTTGACGGCAGCACGCCCCGGCAGAAACTGCTGGCGGCGCTGCTCATCATCGCCGCCATCGCCTGGCCTTTTCTGGTCTCGCGCGGCACGGTGGATATCGCCACCCTCACCCTGATTTACGTCATGCTGGGGCTGGGATTAAACGTCGTCGTCGGGCTGTCCGGCCTGCTGGTGTTGGGCTATGGCGGCTTTTATGCCATCGGCGCTTATACCTATGCCCTGCTGAACAATTACTATGGCCTGGGCTTTTGGGAGAGTCTGCCGCTGGCCGGCATGACCGCCGCCTTGTCCGGCTTTCTGCTTGGTTTTCCGGTCTTGCGCCTGCGCGGCGACTATCTGGCCATCGTGACGCTGGGATTCGGCGAAATCGTCCGTATCCTGCTGCTGAACAACACCGAAATCACCGGTGGCCCGAACGGCATCAGCCAGATTCCCAAACCGACGCTCTTTGGTCTGGAATTCAGCCGCACCGCGCGTGACGGCTGGGATACCTTCCATAACTTCTTCGGCCTGGCCTATAGCCCCGGCGACCGCATTATTTTCCTCTATCTGGTGGCGCTGCTGCTGGTGATCCTGACGCTGTTTGTGATCAACCGCCTGCTGCGTATGCCGCTGGGCCGCGCCTGGGAAGCGCTGCGCGACGACGAAATCGCCTGCCGCTCGCTGGGACTCAGCCCGACGCGCATCAAGCTGACGGCCTTTACCATCAGCGCCGCGTTCGCCGGTTTCGCCGGCACGCTGTTTGCCGCCCGTCAGGGCTTCGTCAGCCCGGAATCCTTCACCTTCGCCGAGTCGGCATTTGTACTGGCGATTGTGGTGCTGGGCGGCATGGGCTCGCAGTTCGCGGTGATCCTCGCCGCCGTCTTGCTGGTGGTGTCGCGCGAGCTGATGCGCGATCTGAATGAATACAGCATGCTGCTGCTGGGCGCGTTGATGGTATTGATGATGATTTGGCGCCCGCAAGGCCTGCTGCCGATGAAACGCCCGCAGATGAAGTTGAAAGTAAGCGAGAAGGAAGAGCAGGCATGAGTACGCAGCCATTACTATCCGTCAGAGGTCTGATGATGCGTTTCGGCGGTCTGCTGGCGGTCAACAACGTTGAACTGGATTTAAACGCGGGAGAGATTGTCTCGCTTATCGGCCCGAACGGCGCCGGGAAAACCACGGTATTCAATTGCCTGACCGGTTTTTACCGCCCCACCGGCGGCACCATCATGCTGCGCGACCGGCACCTGGAAGGCCTGTCGGGACAGAAAATCGCCCGCATGGGCGTGGTGCGCACCTTCCAGCATGTACGGCTGTTCCGTGAAATGACCGTGATTGAAAACCTGCTGGTGGCGCAGCATCAGCATCTTAAAAGCGGCATCTTCGCCGGGTTGCTGAAAACGCCGGGCTTTCGACGCGCAGAAGCGGATGCGCAGACTCGCGCGGCCGAGTGGCTGGAGCGCGTGGGTCTGCTGGCGCTAGCCAACCGTCAGGCGGGCAATCTGGCTTATGGTCAGCAGCGCCGGCTGGAAATCGCCCGCTGTATGGTGACCCGCCCGGAGCTATTGATGCTGGATGAACCTGCGGCCGGACTTAATCCGAAAGAAACCGAAGAGTTGAATCAACTGATCGCCGAACTGCGCGATCGCCATCAGGTTTCCGTGCTGCTGATTGAGCACGATATGAAACTGGTGATGGGGATTTCCGATCGGATTTACGTCGTCAATCAGGGAACGCCGCTGGCCCACGGAACCCCGGCGGAAATTCGTAACAACCCGGATGTCATCCGTGCTTATCTGGGCGAAGGATAACGTTTATGCTGTCATTAAATCAGGTCTCGGCCCACTACGGGAAAATTCAGGCGCTGCATCAGGTTAGTCTGCATATCGAACAGGGCGAGATCGTTACGCTTATCGGCGCCAACGGCGCCGGAAAAACCACGCTGCTGGGTACGCTGTGCGGCGACCCGCGCGCGACGGAAGGCACCATCATCTTTGACGGGAAAGACATCACCCATTGGCAGACCGCGCACATTATGCGTGAGGCGATCGCCATCGTGCCGGAAGGCCGCCGCGTGTTTTCCCGCATGACGGTGGAAGAAAATCTGGCCATGGGCGGATTCTTTGCCGACCGCAGCCAATATCAGCAGCGGATCGAACGGGTTTACGATCTGTTTCCCCGCCTGTATGAGCGACGCGCCCAGCGTTCCGGCACCATGTCCGGCGGCGAGCAGCAGATGCTGGCCATCGGCCGCGCGTTGATGAGCCAGCCGCGCTTATTGCTGCTTGATGAGCCCTCGTTAGGACTCGCGCCGATCATCATTTTGCAAATTTTTGATACTATCCAGCAACTGCGTGAAGAGGGCATGACCATTTTCCTCGTGGAGCAAAACGCGAACCAGGCGCTACGTCTGGCCGACCGCGGCTATGTGCTTGAAAATGGCCACGTTGTACTGGAAGACAGCGGCGCGGCATTACTCGCAAATGAGGCGGTCCGTTCCGCTTATCTGGGCGGTTGATTCCCGCCCGCTCGCCCCGGCAGACTGCCGATAGGCATGTTGCTTTATCCGCCTCGCCGACGAACAAATTATCAGACGTAATTTTGCTCGTCGGCGGGGCGGCTCAGCCTTCTGAAAAACGGATTTGCCTACAGGCGTCTCGCTGCAAGATAAACCAACTATTCCACCGCGAACACGCGCTATTCCCGCACTATTCTTTTGTCAGTCCGAAGACCCTGTCCTGCTCTTTGCGAAGGCGCAGGAGTACGGAGTTTGCAGGGATATTCACGTCTTCCATCCGGATAACTTCCCCCGCGGCGACATCGCGCGCCAGACTTGTATTGCTAAAGAGATAGAAGGGTACTAAATTCCCGGCGTCGATAGCCTCAGCATCACCGATGAAGCCGTCCACTCCGTCAATGGTGTGGTGATGCCCGCCCATCTTCAACACCGTACCCTTTTTGAGATTCTGTGTGGCTCGGCCGTATAAATCGCAAACAGGGCGAAGGCTGTCTCCGCCCGTCGCATGTCCCATGATAGCCGCAGCAAGCACCGACGTGCCGGTTTCCACGCCGAGCAGGTGTCGGGGGATATAAACCGCCGCATACTTTCCGTTCCGGCTAACAGGGTGTCCCTTGGCGCCCAGGACATTCCATGTCTTTTGGTCCGTACACGCCACAATGATAAACTCGCCGCCGGCCATGCTGATTTCATCGGGGCGGCGCAGGCAGTTGAAGATATCCAGTGTCCCGGGGGCATCAAGCAGGCCGCCGTCTTTTTTGGGGCAAAAAAAGTCAGGCATTTCCCCCATGCGCGCGGCGGGAGCGCTGAACGCGGGTTTGTTCGGTTTCATGCCGGTTGCGTTCGCCACAACGACCATTTCGCAAAGATCAGGAATGGAGTGAAAGGTGAGGGTACTGAGTATCGCGCCGCGGGCTTCGGCAATATCCCCGGCGTTCCGCTCGCCCAGATTCCATAAATCATCCATGCCGGAGCAGGCAAAGAGCTGCTGCTGCCCTTCACACGCAAGCATTTTTGATACGGGGTCGTACACGAAATCGTACTCGCTGGCCTTTCCCGCGCCGACAATGGTAAGACCCAGCGCGCGTCCCCAACTAATAAGGCCGATCAGCATGCTGGGTTGGTCGCCATCTCCCGTCGTATAGACCAGCCCCCTGGACTGGGCTTTCTGAGCGAGGATTGAACCGACAACGGAATCCGTCTCTTTGGAAACCATTACCACATGCATGCCTTTCTCAATGGCGAGTTCGGCCGCAGCGGCGCTGACCTCCGGCTGGCCGCTGCTTTCCACCAACACTTCGAGAGGGAGATCCGCAATCGCATCAAAGGCTTCGACGACAACGAAAAATCCCTCCTCGTACGCTTTTTTCGCCTCTTCCGCCGTGTTGCAAACCTTCACCTTGCTTGTGGGAATGCCTGCGGAAACATATGCGTCAACCGCACGCTGCACAGTACGGGTGCATACCGCTTTCACTTCCATGTGCGGCATGGTTTGCGCCTGGAAAATGTATGATGCGCCGAATTCGCCTGCGCCCATAAGACAGGCGCGCACCGCATCATTCGCAGGCCGTTTGAATAATGATTGATAATGCATCGAGCGCTCTCCTGAGTATATTCATCTGTTTAATAATCATTTTTCCAAAGACGAGCGGCGGAAATCCATTCCCGTACAGCCGTCGTTCACGGTTTATCGGCAACCCGGCTATTGCAGGCGCTGCGGGCGGTAGATCCTTTCAGCGGTTTGGTGAAAGACCGCGCCCTGCTCTTTTTCCGACAGATCCGCCAGAATCGCCCTGTAACCGTCAAAAATCGTGGCGAATGTCGTTACCATGCCGTCCACCGGGAAATTGCTGCCCAACATGCAGCGGTCTGCGCCGAACATGCTAATAACGTCTTTCACGATCCGGCGGTTACTTTCAACCGTCCAGGGTTTGTTCGCCTCGCAAAGGCCGGAAATCTTCACGGCGGTATTGGGTCTGGCGGCCAGCTTTTCCATATTGGCGCGCCACCCCAAAAGAGCTTCCTCGCTTCGCCCCGGCACGCCCGTGTGGTTTACGATAACGAGGGTATGCGGGAAATTGGCGGCAAGTTCCGCGGCTTCCGGCAAAACCCACCAGTTGGCCTGCAAATCGAAATGGAGACCGTATTTCTCCAATACGGAATAGCCGCGCAGCCATTTGTCAGACGACATCAGGCTTCTGCCCTGTTCCGCCGGTGTGGAAGGGCCGCCCGGTTTATGGCGGACACTCCGGACAAGAGGATATGCCGCCTGCTCCGCGAGCAGGCTTGCGGCATCGTCCGCATCAAGCCATGCCTGCGCGACCATAGCGCCCGGATAGCCGAAATCACGTGCGACCTGGTGTACGTAGTGTGTTTCCTTGAGCGGGGCCTGCGGGTCATATTCCGCTTCGCAGTAAACGGATGTGACCACGTTTTGCCCGACGATATCGTCGAAATAATCGCTCATCAGGTACGTTTTCTTTATTGCGCTGTAATCCCCGTAACGATGCGGCACCATGATGTCTTTCGTCAGCCACGGATACAGATGCTTCTCGAGATCCCAAAAATGGTGGTGTGCGTCAACCACCGGCCCGGTCCAGATATTTTTTTCAGCCATGGTGATTCTCCTTAATGTGCGCCGTTCTTTATGCGAACAGCGCGCGGATAAGTTCTAGCCCGCGGTTTTCGGGCTGGAGGCGCCGAAATTAATACAAAGGGAGCCCAGGAGGTATGCAAAGGCGCAAGCGGCGAAAAAGTACAGCGCAGCGGTGTAGCCGCCGGTCATGTCCACCAGGAAACCCACGATAATGGGGACGAATATGCCGCTGGACGTTCCGGCGAAGTTCATTACCCCGCCGACCAAACCGATTTTATTCGCGGGGGAAAGCATGGCCGGAATAATCCAGTACAATCCGCCCCAAAGATGGAAAAAGACGCCGATGGCTAGAACGATTACCGCCGTAGTACTGTCGCTGATGAAAGGCAATGCCAACAGGCAAACCAGGGCCATGGCGCCGGAAATCCCGAAAAGCAGCTTGCAGGCGGCATTACGCGGGAGCACGCGCTGGAGCATATCCACAAGGTATCCGCTGACCACTTCGCCAATCGCGCCACACAGGAAAATGATGAAAGTGGCGTACCCCATGGCCCTGAGGTCCATTCCCCGTCCGTTGGCAAGGTAGCTCGGCCCCCATGTAACCAAGCCGAAAAATACCATTGCCCAGCCGATACGGCCGATAACCATTGCTACCAGGGTTCTTTTGGACAGCGCCATATTGGTATTCTGCGCCTGCTCTTCCCCTGCGAGCCGTTTCTGTTCGTCAATGAAAGCAAGCTCGTTTTTACCCATGCTCTTGTGTTCATGAGGCGTGTCGCGGGCGTAGAGATAGACCACGATCCCGGCAACGATGGTCAACACCCCGATCAGGAAAAATGCGATACGCCACGAGCTGAAAAAGGCGATGAGAGAGGCGACCAGCAAGCCGCCCACGGCGGAGCCGAAAGGAGCGCCGCTGTCAATGAGGGTAATGCCCCGGCCTCTCTCCCGGGAGGGAAGCCAACTGGCGGTGAGCTTACTGGCCGACGGCATGAAAGGCGCTTCAAACGCGCCAAGCCCCACGCGGGTCAGCAAAAGGAACAGGCCGTTGACGGCAACGGCGGAAAGGCACTGGAACGCCCCCCATATCACTGTCGCCACGCCGATGACCAGTCTTCCGCCCCACCGGTCCGCAGCCTTTCCTCCGGGGATCTGGCAAAGGCAATATGCCCAGAAAAAGGCGCTGAGGATCAGTCCCTGCATTTTCCCGCTTAACGAGAACTCTTGCGCGATCAGCGGCATGCCGACAGACAAAGCGATGCGGTCGATGCAGTTGATGGTGTACAAGATGAACAGCATGATAATAAAGCGCCATCTGGTCGTCAGCAGTAGAGATTTGCTGTTGCCGACGTCTGGAGTTTTCGAGTCCACAGACATAACAACCTCCGGAAATTTATCTTTTTCCCATTTAAAGGCGCTGCGGCATTTAAACGTCGAATGCTGTAGCAAGAGCAAGCCATGCCGCGACATGGCTTGTCGCTGCCCGGTGTTGGCGAAAGTAACGTTTGCCGTCAATGCTGAAGCGGGTATCTCAGGAGTCGTCCGCTTTAAAAGTTGCTCTATTCGGCTGGCGTACGGTAGAAGCGCCATAGACGGCATTTTCTATTGCGTGTAACGCCCTCCAGGATCTTCGCCCGGAAACCCGCGTCGGCGACGGCTTTGAAGAGGTTAAGGAACGGCGCCTCGGTAAAACATCGTGGATAGATTTATGGTGAACGTAGGCATGTTTAGCTCCTTAATTCGGCAATTTCCGCATCGGTCAGATAGCGGATCCGGCGGTCGCCCAGAATGAAAATCAGTTTGGCGGTTTCTTCCAGCTCCTCCATATTGTCCGCAGCGGCGCGCAGGCTCCGCCCGGTCACGACCGGGCCGTGATTGGCCAGAAGAAAGGCGTTGTGGTCGGGCGCCAGCCTGGCCAATTCTTCACCCAGCCGCTTGTCGCCGGGGCGAAAATAGGGAACGACTGGCACCTGTCCCATTCGCATCACCACATAAGGGGTGAAGGGTCTGATCGCGTTGTGCGGATCCAGTCCCTCCAGACAAGAGAGCGCGGTCGAATAGGCGCTATGCAGGTGTACCACGGCCCGACACTGCGGATTATTGCGATAGAGGGCCAGATGGAAGCTGATTTCCTTGGAGGGACTGTCGCCGGAGATCAATGCGCCCGCCGGATCAACCTTCGCCAGCCGGTCGGCGGAGAGTTCTCCCAGGCAGGAACCCGTCGGCGTTGCCAGCAGCGCCCCGTCCTCCAGCAGCAGGGAAAGATTCCCGGCCGAGCCGGTGGCATACCCGCGCTGAAAAAAAGAGGCTCCCAGTCTGACCATTTCTTCTCGTGCTTGAACTTCATTCATACGGCGAATTCCTGCTGCGCTCTGGCGAAAAAGTTTTCATCCCCGAAGTTGCCGGATTTCAGCGCCAGCGAAAGGGGGGCATCGGTCGATCTCACCCAGGGTACGCCGGGAGAGATGGAGGGGCCGATATGGAAGGCGCGGATCCCTAACGTCTGCACCACGATGCTGGCAGTTTCTCCTCCGGCGACGATGAAACGCCGGAAGCCGTCCTCCCGCAGTTGTCGAGCGACGGAAGAGAAAAGCGCCTCCACCGCCTGGCTGCTGGACTGCGCCCCCCAGCGCTGCTGGATACGGCCGAGAGTCTCCGGTTCGGCGGTGGCATACAGCATGGGGGCCAGTTCCTCTCCACTGTGCTGTCGCACCCAGTCGCACAGTTCACTGGCGTAGCCGGCCAGGGCGTCGTCTCCCGCCATGCAGCGCTCGACGTCGATGGCCCGGCCGGAAGCCTGATGCAGATAGCGGGCGACCTGCCTGTTGGTCATCACGGAACAGGAACCGGACAATACGATCGCCGGTCCCCCCTGCGGCGCGCCGGCGGCCTGCGCGTCCTGTTGCGCATCGCGCGTCGTCCACTGCCGCGCCAGCCCGATGGCCAGGCCGGAGCCGCCGGTGACCAGCTTCATCCCACGCAGCGCCTCACCCTGAACCAGTAAGTGCCGCGCGCTAAGCGCATCCAGCACCGCATAGCGAACGCCTCGTCGCCGTAGCGCCTCCAGCCGCGCCGTCACCGCCTCCGCGCCCCTATCCATGACGTCCGCCGCGATAACGCCGCACGCCCCTTCGGCTTGCCGCTCCATCAGGCGCGGCAGATAGCTGTCGGTCATCGGGGTCAACGGATGGTCGCGCATGCCCGACTCCGACAGCAGCCGATCCATCACGAACAGATAGCCCTGGTAGACGGTACGGCCGTTAACCGGTAAAGCCGGGGAAATAACGGTCTGCGTTTCCCCCAGCGCGTCCAGCAACGCGTCGGTTACCGGGCCGATATTGCCCTGCGCGGTACTGTCGAAGGTCGAACAGTATTTGAAATAGAACTGGCGGCATCCCTGACCCTGAAGCCAGGCCAGCGCATTGAGCGAATCGGCGACGGCTTGTTCGGCCGGACAGGAGCGCGACTTCAAGCTAATGACGGCGGCCTGGGCGTCCACGCGGTAATCCTGCGGCGGCACACCATTAAGTTGCACGGTGGATAGCCCGTTCCCGACCAGAAAACCGGCGATGTCGGTTGCGCCGGTGAAATCGTCGGCGATGACTCCGAGTAACATTAGGCCTCCTCCCATTTTTCCGGCAGCGTGATGTCGCTGAAAACTTTGATGACGACGCTGTTATCCTCACGGTCAAAGCCTGTGGCTCCATGACTGATAACGGCTACGGCATCCTCGGCAGATTTTTCATCAACGTTGCGTTGTTAATTTTAGTGATTATTTGTTCTGTGGTGTTAAATGTAATCCCTTTAATTGCCATTGGTGGTGACCAAAATCACACAAATTAACATCGTGCAAATAAAATCACTATCCACGAACGTTCATGAGAAACACAACCCATTATTTACATTTAAATCAATGTGTTATGTTTTTACACTTTACGAAAGAGTGTTGAAACATTAAGCGCGACGTGGTTTATGACGTGAATTTATGATAAGAATCGTCCATAAATACGCGCGTCATCACAATATTTATCAGATCAGGATAGGAGCAGGGATGATTCCAGTAGAACGTCATCAACAGATTCTCGCGCTGATCGCCGAGCGCGGCGTGGTAAGCATCACGGAATTGACCGAGCGGCTCGGGGTATCGCATATGACCGTGCGGCGGGATGTGCAAAAATTGGAGCAGGACGGCCTGTTACTCAGCGTCTCTGGCGGCGTGCGCTCGCCGGAACGGCTGACGATCGAACCGTCGCATCAGGATAAATCCGTGATGTTCAGCCAGCAAAAAGAGGCGATAGGCCAGTTGGCGGCCCGGCTGATCCCGCCCAACAGCTGTATCTATCTGGATGCGGGAACCACAACGCTGTCGCTGGCGCGCCACCTGGCCGAGCGGGATGACTTATTGATCGTGACCAACGATTTTGTGATTGCCGCTTTTATTATTGAATCCTGCCAGTGCCGCATGATCCACACCGGCGGCACGCTGTGTCGGGAAAACCGCTCCTGCGTCGGCGAAGCCACCGCGCAGGCGTTGCGTAACCTGTTTATCGATATCGCCTTTATCTCTGCCTCATCGTGGAGCCTGCGCGGCCTGTCCACGCCAAGTGAAGACAAAGTCGCGGTCAAACGCGCAGTGGTCGAAGCCAGCAGCAAACGAATTCTGCTCTGCGACACCTCAAAATACGGCCGCATCGCCACCCATCTGATCACCCCGCTAACGGTCTTAGACAGCATTATTACCGACGACGCCCTGCCGACTGCGGCAAAAGATGCGTTGGGGAAAATGGGCGTGGAGGTGTTGGTGGGCAGGTAAAGAGGGCATCCTTTCTATTGAAATCTTATTTGGCAAATGGCGGCACAGAACAGCGCTCTGGCGCTATTTTCGCAATTTTTGATACTATCCAGCAACTGCGTGAAGAGGGCATGACCATTTTCCTCGTGGAGCAAAACGCGAACCAGCCGCTACGTCTGGCAGACCGCGGCTATGTGCTTGAAAGTGGTCACGTTGTACTGGAAGACAGCGGCGCGGCATTACTCGCAAATGAGGCGGTTCGTTCCGCTTATCTGGGCGGCTAACCGAATTCAGGCCGGCGTATCCGGCCTGTCGTTCTGATGAAGGCAAAATTAAAATGGCAACCGAAGGTTTATTGGCGCAGCGTATCGCCAAGTTGAAAAGCTCCGCTATTCGAGAGCTGCTTAAGCACAGCAAGATGGATAACATCATTTCGCTGGCCGGGGGAATACCGTCAGACAAGCTGTTCGACTTCGACGGTCTGAATCAGGCAACACAATTAGCCATTACCGAACAGCCAAAAACCGCTTTCCAATATGGATTAACTGAAGGCAGCCCGATCTTACGCGAGCGCATCGCCGACCTGTGCGCGATTCGCGGGATAAAAACCCGCGCGGAAGACATCGTGGTCACGGCGGGTTCACAGCAGGCGCTGGATCTGATCATGCGCGCGATGATCGATCCGGGCGATGTCTTTGTCGTTGAACGTCCGACCTACCTTGCCGCATTGCAAACGCTCGAGCTGGCGCAGGCGCAGGTGATGTCCGTCGACTCGGACGAAAACGGCATGGTGGTCGACGATCTGGAAGCGCTGCTGCGCAAACAGCGTATCAAAGGCGTGTATATCGTACCGAACTTTGGCAATCCCAGCGGCGTCACCCTGAGTTATGAACGGCGCAAACAGCTGATTAAGCTGGCGGAACGCTATGGTTTCGTCATCATCGAAGACGATCCGTACGGCGAACTGCGTTTTACCGAAGAGCGCCACCCGACGCTGTTCCAACTGGCTCAGGAAGAGCTGGGCAATGCCGAACATGTGCTCTATACCTCGACCTTCTCAAAGATCCTCGCGCCGGGCTTACGTCTTGGCTGGGCGATCATGCCGGACTGGCTGCTGCATAAAGTCGCCATCATCAAGCAGGCGGCCGATCTGCACGCCAGCGCGCTGTCGCAGAGCATCGTGGAATGCTATCTGGGATTGGGGCGTTTGGACGCGCAAATCGAAAAAATCCGCTATTCCTACAAGGAAAAGAGCGAACAGTTGTCCGCTCTGATCGCTAAAGAGTTAGGCGACGTGATGACGTTCAACCAGCCGAAGGGCGGTATGTTCCTGTGGGCCAGATTCCGTCAGCCGTTTAATACCACGCAATGGCTGCAACAGACGCTGGATCACGGCGTGGTGTTTGTGCCGGGCGAATTCTTTTTCCCGGACACGCCGGACTATTCGACGCTGCGCTTCTCCTATGCGACCGCAACGGAAGAGCAAATGCACGAAGCCGTCGCAAGGCTGCGCAGGGCGCTGTAATCCTCACGTAAAGGCCGCGCCAGCGGCCTGAATTCGCTACCCAAAATCCGCTGACCAAACTCCCCTGCTCTATTCTCACGCAGTCTGTCGCCACAAACCGCCTTATCGTCAGGCAAAATGGAAACGTATTTATCTCATCCCACGCTTCATTCTGAAATAATAAAAAATAATATTATTAACGATAATAACAATTTGATTTTTAATCATATTTAAACAAATCCCTCATTAAAAAACCTTGCCCCTCTGATCATATTTTCGGCATAATACGCGCCTTTAGTTTCTAAATGGACATGAAACAGGAAACCGCATGGAGCATCATTACGCGACACCCACACCTTTTTCTTTTTTAACCACCGCGCTCGCCCGCTATCAACGGTCTCCCTCCACCCTCGGCCACGCTGGCAGTTCGGTCAGGGAAAACACAATGAGAAAAAGTTTCACCCTGCTGTTGGCGGCCGGCCTGCTGCTGTCGGCCGCCGCTCAGGCGGATACGCTTATCGTCATCAATCATACCCACTGGGCAATCAACCGCTTCAGCGTGGACGGCATATCGGGCATCGACAGCGTCGGCGCCTATCAGGGCGGCGGCGGCGGTTGCTGTTACCGCGCCCCGGCACGGTGGCGGCCGGGCATGACGGTGCGGGTCGACTGGGAAACCGGGGTGGCAAGCATGAAAGGTTTTCCCGGCTTTGCCGACTGGGATAGCTATCAGGCCTGGAAACAAAAAATCAATGCTCAGAAACGCCGGCACAGCAAGGTGGTGCCGCTGCCGCCTTATACCTCGGAAGATAACTGCGGCATCACGGTGCATTTTCTGCCCTGCGATGAGGTGAAGGTCACCACCTCCTGTTTCTCGCCCACCCATGAGCGATACCCGATCAAAGAGCCGATAAGAATGCCGGAGCCGAAATCATGTCCAAAATAAAACCGCAGGATACCGCCTGGCTGCCGCCGGCCTTTCCGCTCAACGGGCGGTTGCCCGACCATCCCTATCCGGTGGCGATGAACCAATACCGTAAAAAGGAGTTTATATCTTGAAAATACCGTTAATCCCCCTGGCGCTGTGCGGCCTGCTGCTGTCGGCCACCGCTCAGGCGGGTACGCTCGATCTGATCAACCATACCCACTGGGCAATCAACCGCTTCAGCGTGGACGGCATATCGGGCATCGACAGCGTCGGCGCCTATCAGGGCGGCGGCGGCGGTTGCTGTTACCGCGCCCCGGCACGGTGGCGGCCGGGCATGACGGTGCGGGTCGACTGGGAAACCGGGGTGGCAAGCATGAAAGGTTTTCCCGGCTTTGCCGACTGGGATAGCTATCAGGCCTGGAAACAAAAAATCAATGCTCAGAAACGCCGGCACAGCAAGGTGGTGCCGCTACCGCGCTATGAAGAGGGCAAAACCTGCGGCATTACGGTGCATTTTCTGCCCTGCGATGAGGTGAAAGTTACCACCAGTTGCATGGTGTACGGCCACCCCGACTACCCGATCAAAGAACCGATAAGAATGCCGGAGCCGAAATCATGTCCAAAATAAAACCGCAGGATACCGCCTGCTGCCGCCGGCCTTTCCGCTCAACGGGCGGTTACCCGACCATCCCTATCCGGTGGCGATGAACCAATACCGTAAAAAGGAGTTTATATCTTGAAAATACCGTTAATCCCCCTGGCGCTGTGCAGCCTGCTGCTGTCGGCCGCCGCTCAGGCGGGTACGCTCGATCTGATCAACCACACCCACCGGGATATCAACCGCTTCAGCGTGGACGGCATTCCGGGCATCGACAGCGTCGGCCCCTATCAGGGCGGCGGCGGCGGTTGTTGTTACCGCGCCCCGATGCGGTGGCGGCCGGGCATGACGGTGCGGGTCGACTGGGAAACCGGCGGGGGAGTTGATAATGACCCCTTTCCCGGCTTTGCTGACTGGGATAACTATCTGGCCTGGGAAAAGAGGCTGAAATCCCGGCGACGCCAGTACAGCAAGGTGGTGCCGCTGCCGCGCTATGAGGAGGGCAAAACCTGCGGCATTACGGTGCATTTTCTGCCCTGCGATGAGGTGAAGGTCACTACCAGTTGCATGATGTACGGCCACCCCGACTACCCGATCAAAGAGCCGATAAGAATGCCGGAGCCGAAATCATGCCCAAAATAAAACCGCAGGATACCGCCTGGCTGCCGCCGGCCTTTCCACTCAACGGGCGGTTACCCGACCATCCTTATCCGGTGGCGATGAACGAACGCCGGCAGAACAGCCTGGAGCAACGTTACTA
>NZ_JBEIAC010000022.1:0-83306 GCF_040240335.1 Brenneria sp. L4-2C
TTCTTCCCGCTGCCGCTCGACTTGCATGTGTTAGGCCTGCCGCCAGCGTTCAATCTGAGCCATGATCAAACTCTTCAATTTAAGATTTGTTTGATTCGCTAAGTTAATAGCTGTGCTCAAAGAATTAATAACTGTTCATTCGTAATGAATTTACTGCTAGTCACTCTTCAAGACTTTTTTATATCGTTAGCCGATAGGTCTTGTGAGTGCCCACACAGATTGTCTGATTAAATTGTTAAAGAGCAGTGCCACATTATCCCGTGGCGCGGGCCGCATATACTATGCTTTTCCGCTGTGAAGTCAAGTGATTATTGCCTGGCTTCTTACTGTCGTCACAACCGCGTAATCGCCGTTGCCGTGTCAGTGGGAGCGCATTATAGGGACTTCTGCGCAGGCCGCAACTGGTAATTTGCATAAAAATGATTGAGTGCGTTTTTTTTCGGCGATCCGCCGGGAAAGGCAGCGTTATGTGGTCTTTTTAAGCGTTAAATAGCTCGAATTATGGGTAAAGCTCGCTATTTAACAGAGTTACGCACTATTAATTCCGGCGTCAACATCAGAACATTCGGCTCAGTATCGGGATGTTCCAAACGATACAATAATGCATCGACCGCCAGTTCGCCGAGTTCATCTTTAGGCTGATGGATTGTGGTAAGAGGTGGGGACATAAAGCGGGCCAGTTCAATATCATCATAACCGATAACGGCCATATCCTGAGGTACAGAGAGTCCGACCTGATATAGCGCATGATAAACGCCAACCGCCATCGCATCATTACCGGCAAACACCGCGTCGGGTTTCTCTGCCAACGATAATAACCGCTGCATCGCCCGGTAACCGGTTTCAAACTCAAAATCACCGAAAATTTCATATCCATCAGGAATCGGTAACCCAGCCTGTTGCATCGCCTGACGATACCCTTCAAGGCGATTATAGGCGGTGGTTTTATCTTTAGGCCCGGCGATACAGGCTATTTTTCGATAGCCGCGGGAAATAAGGTAGTTCGTTGCAAGCTCACCACCCAGCAGGGAATTATCTTTAATAACGTCAATTCCGACATCAAACGGCGCCCAATCCATCATGACCATAGGTATAGAAGGATAGCGGCTTATCATATCGGGCAAAGGACGATGGCTTTCGGTACACATCAGCAGCACGCCGTCGACTCGTTTTTGCAGCAATGTTTCCAGACTGCGGCTCATGCGATCGCTGTCACCCTCAGTATTACACAGGATCAGACTGTAGCCGCGTTCATAACAACTTCGTTCAACGCCACGAACCACCTCGGCGTAAAAAGGGTTGCTGCTGGCCGTCAGCAGCATGCCGATCGTTTGAGTTTGGTTTATTTTGAGGCTTCTGGCCAACGCCGAAGGCGCATAGTTAAGCTGTTCCACGGCCGCCATCACTTTGTCGCGAACCGCATCGCTGACGAAGCGATCATTGTTGATGACGTGGGACACCGTAGAAGTGGAAACACCCGCTAAGCGGGCGACGTCTTTCATGGTTGTCAAAGCTCACCCCTGCGCTTGCAAGAAAGCATCAATCTCTTCACGCCACGGGACGGAAGGCTGAGCGCCGGGACGAGTCACGGCGATTGCGGCGGCGGCATGCGCGAATTTAATCGCTGCCAGCATCGGCTGCCCTTCCAGCAACGCCGTCGCCAGCGCGCCATTGAACGTATCTCCCGCGGCGATCGTATCCACCGCGTGAACCGGATAGCCGGGAATACGTCGCCCCTCGCCCTTGTCACTCAACCACACGCCACGACGGCCTAATGTAATCAACACGGTTGCAATGCCTTTATCATGCAATACTTGAGCAGCGCGGGCAGCATCCTCTTCCGTGCTGACGCTAACGCCCGTCAGGCGTTGAGCTTCCGTTTCATTCGGCGTAATGATATCGACCAGAGACAGCAATTCATCGGGCAGTTCACAGGCCGGCGCGGGATTAAGAATAACCAGGGTATCATTTTCATGCGCGACTCTGGCGGCCATCGTCACGGTTGCCAACGGCGACTCCAACTGCATAAGCAAGGCGGAAGCATCAATGATTTTTTGCTGATGGCGGCGGAGGTAATCGGGCGTAACGGCCGCGTTCGCGCCGGCGTTTACCGCGATCATATTCTCGGCCTCGTCATTAACAAAAATTAAGGCCACGCCGGTCGTTTGATCGGGAACCGCCTCAACCGCCGCGACATCGATACGGTCTTCGCTTAACTGCCGACGAATTCTGGCGCCGATATCGTCATCGCCAAGGCAGGCGATAAAAGAAATATCCGCGCCGCTACGGCCGGCCGCCACCGCCTGATTCGCCCCTTTACCGCCAAACGCGACGCGATATTGCTTACCGATCACCGTTTCCCCGGGAGAAGGGAATTGCGCCAGATTAAGAATATGATCAGCATTTATACTGCCCAGAACCACCAGCTTACCCGTTTTCATCATGCTGAATCCCGATATGTTTATCATGCGCCGTCGTTAATTCGGCGGCGCTCGCCCCGCAGTTATTTACTTCGATTCTTTTGTTACCAGCGTCAGATCAACCGGAATAACGGCCTGTACTTTTTCGCCTTTCAGCGTTTTATCCGCGGTTTCAACGCCAATCACCCCAATCTGCTCAGGACGTTGCGCAACCGTTGCCGCCAGTTTGCCGGACTCAACGGCTTTCACGCCGTCCTCGGTGCCGTCAAATCCGACCACCAGCACATCGGTTTTACCTGCGGTTTGCAACGCCCGCAGCGCGCCGAGCGCCATTTCGTCATTCTGAGCAAACACCGCCTGCACATTGGGATGCGCCGTCAACAGGTTCTGCATAACGTTCAACCCCTTAGTGCGATCGAAGTCGGCCGGCTGACTGGCCAGAACGGCGAATTTATTATTTTCGGCCGATTGCATAAAGCCCGCGCCGCGCTCACGCGCCGCGGAGGTGCCGGCAATCCCTTCCAACTGAATGATTTTGGCGCCTTCACCCACTTTTTTCGCAATAAAATCGCCCGCGCTCTTACCGCCAAAGGCGTTATCGGACGCAACGTGACTGACGACCTCGCCACTGTTGGCCACGCGATCAAGCGTAATGACCGGAATTTTCGCCTGATTGGCCAGTTTAATCGCATTACCTACCGCATCGGAATCCGTCGGATTAATCAATAACACCTTGGCGCCGCGCACCGTCAGATCCTGAACATTAGCCAGCTCTTTCGCCGGATTATTCTGGGAATCCAGCACCACCAGTTGATATCCCAGTTTATCGGCCTCTTTTTGCGCTCCGTCTTTCATTGACACAAAGAACGGATTATTCAATGTCGATACCACCAGAGCAATCGTATCTTTGGCTAATGCATTCGTACTGACCGCCGCACTCAGCGCAACGGCAGAAACCAGAGTCGCCAGTTTTTTCATATTCATAGCTCAATTCCTGTGTGAATAAGGGTTATTTACCGCTTTTGTTATCTACCAAAACCGCCAGTAAAATGACGACAGCCTTGACGATCATCTGGTAGTAAGAGGAAACGCCTAATAAATTCAGTCCGTTGTTAAGAAATCCGAGGATCAGCGCGCCAATCAGCGTGCCGACGATCCGACCTTTACCGCCGGCCAGGCTCGTTCCGCCCAGCACCACCGCGGCGATGGCGTCCAGTTCATAGCCCGTTCCGGCGGTAGGCTGAGCCGACGATAAACGCGCCACTTCGATAATTCCCGCCAGGGCGGACAGCAGCCCGCACAGGGAATAGACGATGATTTTGATTTTATCCACGCTGATGCCCGACAGCCGGGTAGCGGCCTCATTGCCGCCAAGCGCATAGATGTAACGGCCTAACCGGGTGTGATGCAGCATGTACCAGGCCGCGGCAAAAACGATGGCCATAATCCAGATCGGCGTGGGGATACCTAACGGGCGGCCAATGCCAAACCAGCCAAAGGTATCGGCGGCCTCGGAAAAACCGGTATTGACCGGGCTGCCGTTGGTATAAACCATGGTGACGCCGCGCAGCAGCAGCATCATCACCAGCGTGGCGATGAACGCCTGAACCTTTCCTTTCGATACGATGACGCCCGTGCCGGCGCCGATCGCCGCACCTAACGCCAGCGCTCCGACGACCGCGAACAGCGCATTAACCTCAAGACCGACAATCGACGCGGCGACTGCGCCGGTCAACGCCAGTAAAGAGCCGACGGAAAGATCGATGCCTGAGGTGAGAATAACCAGCGTCATTCCCACCGCCATAATGGCATTCACCGAGGTTTGCTGGAGAATATTGAACAAATTGTTCAGGGTGAAAAAATTAGGGCTCATGGCGGAAACCACGGCAATAAGGATCAGCAAAGCAATCAGCGATTTTTGCTCTAACAGCCACTCTTTGCTGAACCAGCGTTTTGCCGTGATGGATTGGGTACTCATATCTGACTTACTCCTGCTCTACGCCGTATCGCTTACCAACGGCCGCGGCCATCAGCGCTTCCTGGGTTGCCTGCTCTGTCGAAAACTCGCCGCTTAAACGACCTTCATGCATGACAATAACGCGGTCGCTCATCCCCAATACTTCGGGCATTTCGGACGACACCAAAATGATGCTCAGTCCTTCTTGTTTGAACTGATTGATTAATTGATAGATCTCTTTCTTCGCCCCCACATCGACCCCGCGCGTCGGCTCATCCAGGATCAACACATTCGGACGAGTCATTAAACCGCGAGCGATGGCGACTTTTTGCTGATTGCCGCCGGACAGCAGCCCGATAGGCTGCTCCATTGACGGCGTTTTAATATTGAATAAGCGGATAAAATCGCTGACGGCCAGTTGCTCTTCGGGATGTTTGATTTGTCCGCCGCGACGACTGAAATAACGCAACGCGGTTAACGACATGTTCTCTTTAACCGACATGCCTAATATCAGCCCGTCACGTTTTCGGTCTTCGGAAATATAAACAATGCCGTTCGCCAGGCCATCCTGCGGCGTACGGGCCGCCACTTCCCGGCCATCCAGCTCTACATAGCCGCCGGTGCGCGGCAGCGCGCCATAGAGAAGCTTCATTAATTCGGTGCGCCCGGCGCCCATTAAGCCCGCCACGCCAAGAATTTCGCCTTTGCGCACGCTAAAGCTGACATCATCGACGCCCGGCCCGGAAAGGTTTTTCACCAGCAGGCGAACCGCTCCCGGCGCCTGATTCAGTCGAGGGTATTGTTCTTCAAGCTTGCGTCCCACCATCATTTCGATGAGCCGTTCTTCCTGCAACTCGCCGACCGGACGTTCACCGATAAACTGACCGTCGCGGAATACGGTGACGTCGTCGCATATTTCGAAAATTTCTTTCAGACGATGGGAAATATAAACAATGCCGCGCCCCTGAGCCTGTAGCTCTTTAATTACGCTGAATAACGACGCGGTTTCGGTATCGGTCAGGGCATCGGTAGGCTCATCCATAATGATGACTTTCGATTCAAAGCTCAGCACCTTGGCGATCTCCACCATTTGCTGATCGCCAATGGACAGGTCGCCCACGGCGCGTCGACTGTCGTAACGCAGATTCAGGCGTTTGAGAAGTTTATCCGCTTCCTGGTACATCTTTTTCCAGTCAATGCGGCCAAAGCGGTTGGTAAATTCACGGCCGAGGAAAATGTTTTCCGCGATAGTAAGCTGAGGAATCAGGTTAAGTTCCTGATGAATAATGCCAATCCCGGCTTCCTGCGAAGACCTGGGGCCGTTGAAGTCCACTTCCTTTCCCAGAAAATGTACGCTGCCGGCATCTTTGCTGTAGATACCGGTCAGCACTTTCATCATGGTGGACTTGCCGGCGCCATTTTCTCCCACCAGCGCCATCACCTTCCCCGGATAGACGTTTAATGCCGCGCCGGAAAGCGCCTTAACGCCGGGAAACGATTTGTTAATGCCTTGAAGTTGCAATAAAGGTTGCATTGAAGCCTCAGAACGTTACGCCGGCGCAAAGGATGACATTGGCATAGGGGGAACATTCCCCGCTGCGAATGACGGCCCGACTTTTTCCGCTTTGGATTTTAAAATCTTCATGGCTGACATAATGCAATTCAATTAAGTTTCCCTGGTGTCGCTCAAGTTGTTTTAACTGTTCAAGTAACGCGTTGTGGAGTCGCGGATTTTTTTCGACCATCTCTTTTGCAAGAATCGCGGCCTCAACCTGCATCTCGCTGGTGACGACCGCCACGACCTGCAAAAACGCGGGAACGTTGTGCGTCAACGCCAGATCGACACGAACTGTCGTATCAGGAATCGGCAAGCCCGCATCACAAATAACAACCCGATCGGTATGTCCCAAACGGGAAATTACGGAAGAAATATCAGCATTCAGCAATACGGCTTTTTTCATTTTTCACTCCACAGCGAAACGTTTCGCTGATGGTTATTTTAGGAAGAGAGCCTCAAGGAAGGCAAAGAGGAAATAACAAAAATGTGATCGTTATCGAAACGTTTCGTTAGCGGAATGGTAAAACGGCGAATGGCGGAGGGTTACATCAAATGAAAAGGCTTGGCTAAATATCACGGAAAACTGGGGATAAGGGAGCCCATCCCCAGTCTTCCGATCCTTAAACGATGGGCATCAGCGTTCGCTTACTGAATTTTCTTTACCTGTTTGACATCCAGCTCGGCCGAATTGAAGCCCTTATCGAGCTCGCCTTGCAGTTCAACCTTGTCCTGCGGCGTGATGGTTTGTCCGTTCCAGTATTTATCATCGATTTCAACCGTGATGGTGCCGGTATCATCGCGGAACAGATAATCCTCATCGCCGACGCGCTGCTCGATGTTGCCTCGCAACGTCACCCAGCTGTCGTCTTTCAGATCTTTCGCTTTCGCGACCGTGGTTACACTGCCGTTAGGGCCTGAAAACCCGCCCTGGGCAGGCTGATGTTGCGCCGTTTTAGCATTCGGATCCAGAAATCCGCCGCCGCTCTGGGCGGCGAAAACCGGCGCGGAACATAACGCAGCGATAGCGAATACA
The DNA here is from genome assembly GCF_040240335.1 of Brenneria sp. L4-2C. NCBI lineage: Bacteria > Pseudomonadati > Pseudomonadota > Gammaproteobacteria > Enterobacterales > Pectobacteriaceae > Brenneria > Brenneria sp. L4-2C. The sequence continues at coordinate 6,969 of NZ_JBEIAC010000022.1, forward strand.
GCGGCTGTCTTTTTCATAGTATCGTTTCCTCATTTCTCGCTTGTCGTCGTGCAGTAAAACTGCGCGTTGTTTGTCTGACGCGACGAGTAAAACAAAATGTTCTTAACAGAATCTTAAGGATAGTTCAGTTTCTCTTATATTTATCAATCCTGTGGATCGCCGCCCGTTTATGGCTTTTTCGGTTGTCAATCCGGCGCGTTAAACCGTATAACATCACCCTATGCAAATAGGGTGGGCGGTGATGAGAATACTGTTGATAGAAGACGATCGTCTGATTGGCGACGGCATCAAGGCCGGACTGATTAAGCTGGGCTTTAGCGTCGACTGGTTTATGCAGGGCAACGCCGGACGGAGCGCGCTGCAAGCCGCGCCCTATGACGCGGTGATCCTTGATTTGAGTCTGCCGGAAATAGACGGGCTGGATATCCTGCGCCAGTGGCGTCAGTCCGGACACGATGAGCCGGTATTGATCCTCACCGCGCGGGACGCGCTGGAACAGCGCGTTACCGGCCTGCAATCGGGCGCCGACGACTATCTGTGCAAGCCTTTTGCCCTGGCGGAGGTCGCCGCGCGCTTGCAGGCGTTAATCCGCCGCCGGCACGGTCAATTACAGCCCACGCTGACCCACGGCGCGGTATCCCTTGAACCGGGTTCCCGCACCGTTACCTGCAATAATCAACCGGTGGCGCTTAAATCCCGCGAGCTGGCGCTGCTTGAGCTGTTCTTAATGAATCCCCAACGGGTGCTGACTCGTTCGCAGTTGGAAGAAAAGCTCTACGGATGGGACGACGACGTTTCCAGCAACGCCGTGGAAGTGCATATTCACCACCTGCGCAAAAAACTGGGCGGCGAATTTATCCGCACGGTACACGGCGTCGGCTATATTCTGGGGGCGGCGCCATGACGCGCCTCAGCCTGCGTTTACGCCTGATCGCCGGTTTTGTCCTGCTGACGCTGCTTTGCTGGGGCGCCGCCGGGATCCTGTCGTGGCATCAAACCCGCGAGCATATCAACGAGCTGTTCGATACCCAGCAGATGCTGTTCGCCAAGCGGCTGGCTACCATGCATCCGGATGAAATCGTGGTGGATTCTCCCGCCCTGCCGAAAACCAAGAGTCTGGCGCGCGAAAGGCGCGGGGAACAGGAGGACGACGCGCTGGCTTTCGCCATTTTTACCCGCGACGGGCGAATGGCGCTGAATGACGGCGAGAACGGCAAAGATTTTATCTTCGACTACACGCAAAACGGCTTCACCAACGGCAAGCTGCGCGATGATAACGACCGCTGGCGCATGGTATGGCTGGCGACGGCGGATAATCGTTATGTGGTGGTGGTCGGCCAGGAGTGGGAGTACCGTCAGGATATGGCGCTGGGGCTCGTCAAGACCAACCTCCTGCCCTGGCTGTTTGCCCTGCCGGTTATGTTGCTGTTGATGTTCTGGCTGGTTTCCCGCGAACTGTCGCCGCTAAAACGCCTTGCCACGCAGCTTCGCCGGCGTCCGCCGGAAGATGACGCTCCGCTGGATACCCATGCCGTTCCGCAGGAAGTGCGCCCGCTGGTGAATGAACTGAATAGCCTGTTCGTGCGCATCGGCGAGATGCTGCTGCGCGAGCGCCGCTTTACCGCGGACGCCGCGCATGAATTACGCAGCCCGCTGGCCGCGCTGAAGGTACAGACGGAATTGGCGCAGTTGGCGCACGATGACGAACCCGTGCGTCGCCATGCGCTGAATAATCTGGACGAGGGAATCGATCGCGCCACGCGGCTGGTGGATCAGTTGTTAACGCTGTCGCGGCTTGACTCGGAATCGTTCGCCGATGGGCAGCAGCCGGTGGAACTTCAGGCGTTGCTGCAACAAATGGTTATCGACCATTACCATAAAGCGCAAGCGGCAGGCATTGAACTGAAGCTGGAAGTCCCGAAAGCGTCTATTATCCGCCAGGGACACCCGCTGCTGTTGACGCTGCTGATCCGCAATCTGCTTGATAACGCCATTCGCTACAGCCACCAGGGCGGAACGGTAACGCTGACGCTCACGACGCAAAGTATTCTGGTTAACGATGAGGGGCCAGGCATCGACGATGCGATATTGGCGCGGGTCGGCGAGCGCTTTTTTCGTCCTCCGGGACAGGAGAAGTCCGGCAGCGGTTTGGGATTATCCATTGTAAAAAATATCGCCCGTCTGCATGGCATGCAGGTTCATCTGATCAACCGCCCGCAAGGCGGCCTGACGGCGTCGGTGAGCTGGTAAAAGCCGGGCAACACGGGGATGGACGTTCCCGCCCCCGTTTTCCCGACATCGCCGCAATGAATCAGGCTAAATTTCCACCTGAATACCCAGTTCAATCAGCCGGTTAGGCGGAATTTCGAATTGATCGGCCGCTCGCAGCGCATTACGGCTAAGCATCATAAACAGCTTGCCGCGTAATCGCAGATACCAGGGACGTTTCCCCATCGTCAGCGACTCGTTGGACATAAAAAATGAGGTTTCCAGCATTTCGCAGGTTAATCCATCCAGCCAACAGCGATGAAACACCTCTTCCACGTTCGGCGTTTCGCGCCAGCCATAGTTGGCGACAACGCGCCAGAATGTCGGCGAAAGCTGCTCCACCGCAACCCGACGCGCATTCAGCACATAAGGCGCATCTTCGGTTTTCATGGTCAGCAGTACCACCCGCTCATGCAATATCTTGTTATGTTTAAGATTATGCAGCAACGCAAACGGAATGACGTGCGTGGCGCGCGACAGATAAACCGCCGTACCCGGCACTTTCAACGGGGGACTTTTCTCCAGCGAAGCGATCATGGCATCCAGTGAATTGCCATGTTCATTCAGGCGACGCAATAGTCTGAAACGCTCGCTTTTCCAGGTCGTCATGATGATGAACATCACCATCCCCAGCGTCAGCGGCAGCCAGCCGCCGGAGAAAATTTTCATCACGTTGGCCAAAAACATCGGTACATCAATAAGCAGTAATCCAATCAGCAATACCCATACCAGATAGCGATGCCAGTGCCAGTTATGTATTGCCACGGTGCAGGACAGGATACTGGTCAGCACCATGGTGCCGGTTACCGCGATGCCATACGCCGCCGCCAGATTGCTCGAATGCTCGAAGCTGATAATCACGATCACGACGGCAACGTATAACAGCCAGTTAATCGCCGGGATATAAATCTGTCCGGACTCCATGTCGGAAGTATGAACAATGCGCATGGGCGGAAGATACCCCAGGCGCACCGCCTGACGAGTCAGTGAAAATACGCCTGAAATGACCGCCTGAGAGGCGATAATCGTCGCCAGGGTCGCCAGAACCAATAAGGGAATCAAGGCCCAGTTGGGCGCCAACAGAAAGAAGGGGTTTTTTATCGCTTCCGGGTTTTTAAGCAATAAGGCGCCCTGACCGAAATAATTCAGCACCAGCGAGGGAAGGACAACGGTAAACCAGGCCAGACGGATGGGGAATTTACCGAAATGCCCCATGTCCGCATAGAGCGCCTCTACGCCGGTAATGGCCAACACCACCGCCCCCAGTGCAAAAAACGCCACCATTTTATATTCAATAAAGAAGTGAATGGCCCACAGGGGGTTCAGCGCATGCAATACCTGCGGGTTATCCATGATGCTGCGTACGCCCAAAACCGCCAGCGTAAGAAACCAGATCATCATTACCGGCGCAAACAGCTTGCCGACGCTGCCGGTGCCATGCTTTTGAATAATAAAAAGCAAAGTCAGAACAACGATGGATACCGGAACGATATAGTGTTCCATCGACGGCGCGGCGATCTCGATCCCTTCTATTGCGGACATCACCGATATTGCCGGGGTGATCACCACCTCGCCGTAGAAGAAACTGCCGCCAATCAGTCCCATAATCACCAGCACCGAGGTGATTCGATAGGAGGTGTTTCGCCCGGCCAGCGACATCAGGGTGAGTATTCCGCCTTCGCCGGCATTATCGGCTCGCATGACATAGGTCAGATACTTGAGGGAAACAACAATGATCAACAACCAAAATATCAAGGAAAGAAAGCCAAAGACGGCGTCCGGTTCAACACCAAAACCAAACTGCCCGGATAAGCACTCCCTGAGCGTATAAAGAGGACTGGTCCCGATATCGCCATAAACCACCCCTATCGCAGCCAGCGTAACCGCCGGCAGCGAACGTTTATGTTCTGAGCTCATAAAACTTATCTTCTTTTATCAATCCGTTAGCGAATACAGTTTTGCTGCATCAGGCTCGCCCAAAAACGCACAGTATGCACAAATAGCAGCAAAATCCCATTTTTATATTGTTTAAGAAACATCCTGAAAAAGGTCGTTTATTGATTAACCAGCCCAGAGGTGTCAATAATCAGTCTCTTTCCGCTAACAAAATTCTGTGATCTTCCGTTTATTATTAGTATTGTTTTTACGCCAACAAAACCTTGGGAACAATCGATTAATTATGGTTCAATCCGCCACTTTGGCTGAAAGAATTTCACGCCTCAGCAACGCGCTAGAGCATGGCCTGTATGAACGGCAACATGCCATTCGCCTGTGTCTGCTGGCCGCGCTCAGCGGAGAAAGCGTTTTTTTGCTGGGGCCGCCGGGCATCGCCAAAAGCATGATCGCCCGGCGTCTAAAATTCGCCTTTCGCCATGCGAATGCGTTTGAATACCTGATGACGCGTTTTTCCACGCCCGAAGAAGTGTTCGGCCCCTTGTCTATTCAGGCATTGAAAGATGAAGGCCGTTACCAGCGATTAACCGAGGGATACCTGCCGGAAGCAGAGATTGTCTTTCTGGATGAGATCTGGAAAGCGGGTCCCGCCATCTTGAACACCTTGCTGACCGCCATTAACGAGCGTCGTTTCCGTAACGGCAATAGCGAAGACCCGATACCAATGCGTCTGTTGGTTACCGCGTCCAATGAATTACCCGAAGCTGACGGCAGTCTGGAAGCCTTATATGACAGGATGCTTATTCGCCTGTGGCTGGATCGCGTCCAGGAGAAACATAATTTCCGCGCCCTGTTGGTGAATAACGGCGGCGCGCATGAAAACCCGGTCAGCCCGTCCGTCAGCGTCACGGATGAAGAATACCAGCAGTGGCAGAAGGAAATTGACCATGTCGCCTTGCCGGAAAACTGCTTTGAACTGATTTATCAATTACGCCAGAAGCTTGATGCCACGGAGCAGGCGCCTTATATCTCTGATCGACGCTGGAAAAAAGCGCTGCGTTTACTCCAGGCCTGCGCGTTTTTCAGCGGTCGGGAAAGCATCGCCCCGGTTGATATTATCCTGCTGAAAGATTGCCTTTGGCACGACAGGGACTCCCTGGTATTGATCGCGCAGCAGCTCGAACAGGTGGTGACCGAGCAAGCCTATCAACAGAAAAGCCTGCTATTTCGTTTACAGCAGCTAAACATGAAACGTCAGCAATATCAGATGCGGCAGAGTGAATTACAGGCGCTGACGCTGGAAAAACACGGTCATATACTGGGCCGGAAATTCCACTACTCTTTGCCGGAAACGCTGACGACGGATGCGATCAGTCTGGTTTTGCAGCGGCCGTTAGTGCTCAACGACATTGACGTCACGCATCTGGTTATTGATAAAAACGCCCTGCAAAGCTGGCTGCAAAAAGGGGGAGAAATACGCGGAAAACTGAACGGCATCGGTTTTACCCGACATCTGGATCTGGTGGTGGACGATCGTTGCCATCTGACCATCCGCGATATCAGTCTGCAATCGTCCATCCTTTCGCTGCCGGAAAAACGCGACAGCGCCTTACCGGCCGAAATCGTTGATGAATATGACAATCTGACGATTCAATTACGCGAACAACGGCGTTTATTTAACCAGCATCAGCCTTGCCTGTTCGTACCCGCGGAGTGGCTGGCGAAAATCGAAGCCAGTTTGCAGCATGTTGCCGAACAAATTCAGCAATCAGTGCAGGACTAAACGCCGATGATCACGCTGGAATCACTGGAGATACTGCTGGCGATAGACGAAAACGAGCTATTGGACGATATGATAGTGACGCTTTTGGCTACCCCGCAGTTGGCGGTTTTTTTTGAAAAATCCCCCAGTCTGAAATCCGCGCTGCTTAACGATATTCCCAACTGGAAAGAAACCTTGAAGCAGCGCCTGCGCACGACCCAGGCGCCGCCGGAACTGGAAACGGAATTCAACTGCTTTCAACGCGCCCAGGCGGCGGATGATCAGGCGTTTCAGACGCGTCTGCCGCGGATCATGGAGATGCTGAGCACCGTTGAATCGCCGTTTCTGACGCAGGCCGATCGGCTGATACACCAACCAGAACTCTCGCCGGGACAAAAAATCAGTCGCGGATTACATACGCTGTTTCTGCAACGCTGGCGGCTGAGCCTGACGCTGCAAACCGTTTCCCTCCACCACCAGATTATGGAGCAGGAGCGGGAGATCCTGCTGGATGAACTACAGCAACGACTGACGCTGAGCGGTAAACTGGAACCCGTCCTGGCGGAGAATGAACATGCGGCAGGACGCTTATGGGATCTCAGCGCCGGGCGGCTGATCCGCACCGATCGGCAAATCCTGCTGGATTTTGCCGCATTTCTGCAACGCCAACCCACATTACAACGTCTGGCCGAACGGTTGGGGCGCAGTCGGGAGACGAAATCGATACTGAGTCAGGATGCGCCAAAGGAAACGTTCAGGGTGATGATCCGCGAACCGGAAACCGTGCCGGAGCAAGTCAGCGGCATACACCAAAGCGACGATATCCTGCGCCTGTTGCCGGTGGAAATGGCGTCAATGAATATCGTTGAACTGGAATACGAGTTCTATCGCCGGCTGCTGGAACATCGTCTGTTAACCTACCGCTTGCAGGGCGATAGCTGGCGCGAAAAGCTCAGCGAGCGACCGGTTATTCATCAACAAAACGAGCAACAACCGCGCGGGCCGTTTATTGTTTGCGTGGATACTTCCGGCTCCATGGGCGGGTTTAACGAACGCTGCGCGAAGGCCTTCTGTTTGGCGCTACTGCGCGTCGCGCTGGCTGACGGACGTCGTTGCTACATCATGCTGTTTTCAACCGGTATTGTGCAATATGAGCTGACCGGCGAAAACGGACTCGAACAGGCGGTTCGCTTCCTGAGCCAGACCTTTCGCGGCGGCACCGATTTAAGCGCCTGTTTATCCACGCTGTTGCGCAAGATGGAGGACAAGCAGTGGCGCGATGCCGATGCGGTGGTGATTTCAGACTTCATTGCTCAGCGTCTGCCCGATGAGGTGATCAATAAAGTAAAACTTCGCCAGCGGCTGCTACAGCACCGCTTTCATGCCGTTGCGATGTCCGATCACGGCAAACCCGGCATTATGCGCATTTTCGACCACATCTGGCGTTTTGATACCGGGTTAAAAAGCCGCTTAATACGACGCTGGCGGCGCGGATAACCGTTTCCTTCCCATACCAGGCTGAAAGATGGCGGGGATGGCTGATTCAGCGTATAAATAAAGCGTATCCTTGATTGAAATTCTTCTATATAAATGACCTTTTCAAGGTTAATCCATTACTTTAAAACGGTATTAAATGAAAATTTCTGGAGAAAACGTGTCGGACACCTATCAGATCGACAATCTCGATCGCGGCATACTCTCAGCGTTAATGGACAATGCCCGAACGCCTTATGCCGAACTGGCGAAACAGTTTTCCGTCAGTCCGGGGACAATCCACGTCCGGGTGGAAAAAATGAAACAGGCGGGGATCATCAAGGGTACGCGACTGGATATCAGCCCGAAACAGCTGGGCTATGACGTTTGCTGTTTTATCGGCATCATTTTGAAAAGCGCGAAAGACTACCCATCAGCGTTGGAAAGGCTGAATAACCTGGAAGAAGTGGTGGAAGCTTATTACACCACGGGTCATTACAGCGTTTTTATTAAAGTCATGTGTCGTGATATCGACGCCCTGCAACATGTACTTATCAACAAGATCCAAACAATTGATGAAATACAATCCACTGAGACGCTGATCTCCCTGCAAAACCCCATCATGCGGACGATCGCGCCTTAACGCCCTTTTTCTATACCCCTATTATCCACAGGTAGATCCCAGCCAGATCACAGCGTACAATGTCCCGTCTTTTATCAGATGGGATCCGGTATGGCAGACATTACGCTAATCAGCGGCAGTACTTTGGGCAGCGCCGAATATGTGGCGGAACATTTAGCTGAATGCCTGGAAAAGGATGATTTCTCGAGCGAAATACTGCATGGCCCACAGCTGGATGAGCTGCCGGATAGCGGATTATGGCTGGTGGTGACCTCAACCCATGGCGCAGGTGAACTCCCGGACAATCTGCAACCTTTATTTGAGCAGTTGGAGCAGCGTAAACCCGATCTCTCCCAGGTGAGTTTCGGCGCAATCGGCATCGGCAGTAAAGAGTACGATACGTTTTGCGGCGCGATCCTGACCGCGGATCGAATTCTTACCCAACTCGGCGCTAAAAGGATCGGCGATATACTGCGGATCGACATCACTCAGCATGAGATTCCTGAGGATCCCGCCGAAGAATGGTTGGGATCCTGGGTTAATTTACTCAAATAAGGTGAAATAATCAGCAGTTGAATGTGGATAACTATGCTTATTTCAGGTGTGAAAGCGGTAGTTATCCCAATAACAACTGCTGATCGTTTTTTGTCCTGTGCATAACCGGCCATTAAGATCCCAGCTTATACGGTGCAGGATCACCGATCATTCACAGCTAATGATCTTCATTAATTCCTTGATCCTTAATGTGAATAATCACTTATCCACACGAATGGACGATCCTAATAAGAGATCTAATAAAGAGATCTTTAAATAAAAAGATCTTTCTTTAATTAGCGACGATCCAACGCGCTTGGTCGTTTGCTTAAAGTTGAGTAGAATCCACCTCCCCAGAGCTAGTAACGATCGTTCGCAACTATTCATTCGCAACAATGCGAGGAGCAGTACCATGTTTTATCCAGATCCTTTTGACGTCATCGTGATCGGCGGCGGTCATGCAGGTACCGAAGCGGCAATGGCTTCCGCCCGCATGGGACGACAAACCCTTCTGCTGACGCATAATATTGATACGCTGGGACAAATGTCTTGTAATCCGGCGGTCGGCGGTATTGGGAAAGGCCATCTGGTTAAAGAGATCGATGCCATGGGCGGCTTGATGGCGCGCGCCGTCGATCAAGCCGGTATTCAGTTTAGGATACTAAACATCAGTAAAGGTCCCGCCGTGCGCGCCACACGCGCTCAGGCGGATCGCGTTCTTTACCGTCAGGCGATCCGCACGGCGCTGGAGAACCAACCTAACCTGATGATCTTTCAGCAGGCGGTGGACGATCTTATCGTTGAAAACGATCGCGTGGTCGGCGCGGTCACCCAGATGGGGTTGAAGTTCCGCGCCAAAGCCGTCGTCCTGACCGTCGGCACTTTCCTTGACGGCAAGATTCATATCGGGCTGGATAATTACAGCGGCGGACGCGCCGGCGATCCGCCGTCCATTCCGCTGGCTCGGCGTTTGCGTGAATTGCCTCTGCGGGTTAATCGCCTGAAAACCGGCACGCCGCCGCGCATTGACGCCAGAACCATTGATTTCAGCGTACTGCAACAGCAACACGGCGACGATCCCATGCCGGTGTTTTCATTCCTGGGGCAGGCAAGCCAGCATCCGGCGCAGATGCCTTGTTATATCACCCATACCAATGAAAAAACTCATGAGGCGATCCGCAATAATCTGGATCGCAGCCCGATGTATGCCGGGATCATTGAAGGGATCGGCCCGCGTTACTGTCCTTCCATCGAAGATAAAGTCATGCGTTTCGCCGATCGCAATTCCCACCAGATCTTTCTGGAGCCGGAAGGGTTGACCAGCAATGAGATCTATCCCAACGGAATTTCAACCAGCCTGCCGTTCGACGTGCAGTGGCAAATCGTCCGCTCCATGACCGGAATGGAAAATGCGCGCATTGTTCGCCCCGGCTATGCCATCGAGTATGATTTCTTCGATCCGCGTGATTTGAAAACCACGCTGGAGAACAAATTTATCCATGGGTTGTTCTTCGCGGGTCAGATTAACGGCACCACCGGTTATGAGGAAGCGGCGGCGCAGGGGATGCTGGCCGGCTTGAATGCCGCCCGTCTGGCGTTTGATCAGGAAGGATGGTCGCCACGCCGCGATCAGGCCTATCTGGGCGTGCTGGTGGACGACCTTTGTACGCTGGGAACCAAAGAACCCTACCGCATGTTCACTTCCCGCGCCGAATATCGCCTGATGTTGCGCGAAGATAATGCCGACCTGCGTTTAACCGAAATTGGCCGTGAACTGGGCATGGTGGACGATTATCGCTGGGCCCGCTTTAACGAGAAGCTGGAGCGCATTGAAAAAGAGCGTCAACGGTTACGTGATATCCGGATCCATCCGCAATCAGCGCAGCTGGAGCAGGTCAATGCGTTGCTGAAAACGCCGCTTTCACGCGAATCGAACGGCGAGGAACTGCTGCGTCGTCCCGAAGTGGACTATGAGATGCTCACCAAACTGCCGTTGTTCGCCCCGTCGTTGACGGACGAACAAGCGGCCGAACAGGTTGAAATCCAGGTTAAATACGAAGGCTATATCGCCCGTCAGCAGGACGAAATCGAGAAACAACTGCGTAACGAGAACACGCTGCTGCCTGCGGATCTGGATTATCGTCAGGTCAACGGTCTGTCCAATGAAGTGATCGCCAAACTTAACGATCACAAACCCGGTTCGATCGGTCAGGCGTCCCGTATTTCCGGTATTACGCCCGCCGCGATCTCTATTCTGCTGGTGTGGTTGAAAAAACAAGGTCTGCTGCGTCGCAGCGCTTGAGACTAGGTTATCTTCAGGACTGGCGATAAAAGGCTATCGCCCGCGTATGCTTTCCGCTGGCCGTTTGCGCTCCGTTACCCCGCGCGGCGGCCGGCCGCCATCACGTGAGCGTTGTCGCCAGTCTGCTATTCACATAAATAATTCCAGGATCTTATTGTGCATAACATACTCGATCATCTGCTGAACGCTGCCGGTATTGTGGTTTCTGATAAGCAAAAAGACTTATTAATACAGTATGTTGAGATGCTGAATAAGTGGAATAAGGCCTATAACCTGACCTCCGTGCGCGAGCCTGGGCAAATGCTTGTCAGGCACATTATGGACAGTATCGTGGTCGAGCCTCATTTGCAGGGGCAACGTTTTATTGATGTGGGAACCGGGCCAGGATTGCCGGGCATACCGTTGGCGATCGTGCGTCCCGGGGCGCATTTCACCCTGCTCGACAGCCTGGGAAAACGCATTCGCTTTTTACGTCAGGTGCAGCACGAATTACAGCTTGAAAATATTTCGCCGGTACAAAGCCGTGTCGAAGATTTTCCTGCCGATCCGCCCTTTGATGGTATAGTCAGCCGTGCATTCGCTTCTCTACAGGATATGGTCAAGTGGTGTCGCCATCTTCCCGCCAGACCGGACGGTCGTTTTTATGCTCTGAAAGGCGTGTTGCCTGAAGAAGAGCTTGCCGCTTTGCCGGCGGGTATCGCATTAGATCAGGTTATTCGTTTATCGGTGCCTGAATTGGAAGGCGAGCGTCATCTGATTGTACTTAAACAAAATTAATTTTGCGTTTTATCAAAGAATTCATAACTAATTATCCTGCTATCGGTTATTCACATACCTGGTTATGTTATGCGCGCTGTGATGATTAACGATCACCAATATTTCACATATGCCGGTTTTGTTTTTGAAAGATTTATTTTCATGCTTCATCGGTTCAGATGGAAAAGCCGCTGGTTGCAAAAAAACATGCCGATTTTTTTGTTAAATTAGTAAAAGAAAAATATCAAAAATGTCAACAAGTGGTTTGCGCGATGTGTATGGCCGGTTTTTTATAAACCTTTTTTTAACTAATTGAATTTAAAAAACATGAATAGCTTTCTTTGCTAAAGACAGCAAATGATGTTGTTCGCTATAAAATGTTAAAAAACGCTTTTATGTGAGGTTTATCACAGAATGGGCGCCTTTAGAAATTAATTGCAACACATCATCGTGCCTGTGGTTATTAGCGAAAATGAGGTTCTGGAAAGAAATTTAAATAATTGTTCACCTTTTCGCTACTTATCGATTGAATTCGCAGGTATGACCCGTATAATTTGCTCGTTTTTTGCTGCTTGACTCAGGCGTATAAAGGCAGTTTTATACGTCTTCAGCATGCCTCTGAAAGGTACGGAGAAAACAAACGTTATGTCTGTGTCCCTTTACAGTGGAAAAGCGGCTTTGAGGTTGCTGTTATTGCAGTCAGCCGCCTTTATCCTGTTGAGTCTGGCCTTTGCCGCTCACAGTGTTGAATTCGGGGTTTCCGCATTGGGCGGCGGGCTGGCGGCCTGGTTGCCAAACGTCTTGTTTGTGCTGTTTACCTTGCGTCATCAGTCAGCGAAACCGGCAGAGGGACGCGTTGCCTGGTCGTTTGCGATTGGTGAAGCGCTTAAAGTATTGATCACCATCGCTCTATTGGTGGTAGCGTTAGGGGTGTTCAAGGCGGCATTTTTCCCGCTTGGCCTGACTTATTTATCGGTGCTGGTTATGCAGATAGTGGCGCCGGCCATCGTTAACCGTTACCGTAACTAACAACAAAAAGGGTAAGAGACATCATGTCTGCATCAGGAGAAATCTCTACTCCCCAAGAGTATATCGGTCACCACCTGACACATTTGCAGGTGGGAACGGGGTTCTGGTCGATTAACATTGATTCGATGTTTTTCTCTATCGCTCTTGGGGTCCTCTTTCTGGTTGTCTTCCGCCAGGTTGCTAAAAAGGCGACCAGCGGCGTGCCAGGTAAATTGCAAACGGCCGTCGAGCTGATCATCGGCTTTGTCGATAGCAGCGTGCGCGATATGTACCATGGCAAAAGCAAGCTCATTGCTCCCCTGGCGCTGACCATTTTCGTCTGGGTATTCCTGATGAACCTGATGGATCTGCTGCCCATCGACTTTCTGCCGCAGGTGTGGGCCGCTATCTATGGCGCGCTTGGCCACGATCCGGCGCATGCCTATCTGCGCGTGGTGCCGTCTGCGGACGTGAATATCACCCTCTCGATGGCGCTCGGCGTTTTCATTCTTATCTTGTTCTACAGCATCAAAATGAAGGGTGTCGGCGGGTTTGTGAAAGAACTGACCATGCAGCCGTTTAATCATCCAGTCTTTATTCCTGTCAACCTGATTCTTGAAGGTGTCAGCCTGCTGTCTAAACCGGTTTCTCTTGGTTTACGACTGTTTGGCAACATGTATGCGGGTGAGTTGATCTTCATCCTGATTGCCGGCTTGCTGCCGTGGTGGTCACAATGGGTGTTGAATGTGCCTTGGGCCATTTTCCACATTTTGATCATTACGCTTCAGGCTTTTATTTTCATGGTTCTGACGGTTGTTTATCTCTCGATGGCATCTGAAGAGCATTGATTTTCTTACAACACAATAACGTTTTAACTGAAACAAACTGGAGACTGTCATGGAAAACCTGAGTGTGGATCTGCTGTACATGGCTGCCGCGTTGATGATGGGTTTGGCGGCTATCGGTGCTGCGATCGGTATCGGCATTCTGGGTGGTAAATTCTTGGAAGGTGCTGCACGTCAGCCTGACCTGATCCCGCTGCTGCGTACACAGTTCTTTATCGTTATGGGTCTGGTCGACGCCATCCCGATGATTGCTGTTGGTCTGGGGCTGTATGTGATGTTTGCGGTGGCCTAAGCAGAAAATGTGTTCTGCTGGGGTTGAGACATCAAATTTTTTAACTTTGAAAGAGGCATTGTGCTGTGAATATTAATGCAACAATCCTCGGCCAGGCCATTGCGTTCGTCCTGTTTGTCTGGTTCTGCATGAAGTATGTATGGCCGCCGATTATGGCAGCCATCGAGAAGCGTCAGAAAGAAATTGCTGACGGTCTGTCTTCTGCTGAACGTGCCAAGAAAGATTTGAGCCTGGCGCAGGCCAATGTGACGGATCAACTGAAAAAAGCCAAAGCGGAAGCCCAGGTCATCATTGAGCAGGCCAATAAACGTCGCGCTCAAATTCTGGACGAAGCCAAGGTTGAAGCGGAAGCTGAACGTAACAAAATTGTGGCGCAGGCGCAGGCTGAAATTGAAGCTGAACGTAAACGCGCTCGTGAAGAGTTGCGTAAGCAAGTCGCCATATTGGCTATTGCCGGTGCCGAGAAAATTATCGAACGTTCCGTGGATGAAGCTGCTAACAGCGACATCGTTGATAAACTGGTCGCTGAACTGTAAGGAGGGAGGGGCTGATGTCTGAATTTATCACGGTAGCTCGCCCCTACGCCAAAGCAGCTTTTGACTTTGCGGTTGAGAACCAGGCCGTAGATCGCTGGCAGAATATGTTGGCGTTTATGGCTGAAGTCGCGAGCAATGAAGAAATTTCCGAGCTGTTGTCCGGCGCTATCGCACCGACGGAGCTGGCGAAAACCTTCATTGCCGTTTGCGGCGATCAACTCGATGAAGCCGGTCAGAACCTGATTAAGGTCATGGCCGAGAACGGACGTTTACCGGTGCTTCCAGAAGTGCTGGAACAATTTATTCAACTGAGGGCGGAACAGGATTCGATAGTCGATGTCGATGTCGTTTCCGCCAATACGTTGAATGAGCAGCAGTTATCGAAGATCGCTGCTGCGATGGAACAACGTCTGTCACGCAAAGTGAAGCTGAATTGCAAAATTGATAAGTCTGTCATGGCCGGCGTGGTTATCCGCGCGGGCGACATGGTGATAGACGGCAGCATTCGTGGTCGTCTGGAACGTCTGGCAGACGTCTTGCAGTCTTAAGGGGACTGGAGCATGCAACTGAATTCCACCGAAATCAGCGAACTGATCAAGCAGCGCATTGCTCAGTTCAATGTAGTGAGCGAAGCTCACAATGAAGGTACTATTGTTTCCGTCAGCGACGGGATCATCCGTATTCACGGTCTTGCCGATGTCATGCAGGGAGAAATGATTTCTCTGCCGGGCAACCGTTATGCGATTGCACTGAACCTGGAGCGCGACTCCGTTGGTGCGGTGGTTATGGGTCCGTATGCGGATCTGGCCGAAGGCATGAAAGTAAAATGCACCGGCCGTATTCTTGAAGTTCCGGTCGGTCGCGGTTTGCTGGGGCGTGTTGTCAACACCCTGGGCGCGCCGATTGACGGCAAAGGTCCGCTGGATCACGATGGCTTCTCCGCTGTTGAAGCGATTGCGCCCGGCGTTATCGAGCGTCAATCCGTCGATCAACCGGTTCAGACCGGGTATAAATCCGTCGATGCGATGATCCCCATCGGCCGTGGTCAGCGTGAGTTGATCATCGGCGACCGCCAAACCGGTAAAACCGCGTTGGCGATCGACGCCATCATCAACCAGCGCGACTCCGGCATCAAGTGCGTCTATGTCGCTATCGGCCAGAAAGCCTCCACCATCTCCAACGTGGTGCGTAAACTGGAAGAGCACGGCGCGCTGGAAAACACCATTGTGGTGGTCGCTACCGCGTCGGAATCCGCCGCGCTGCAATATCTGGCGCCGTATGCCGGATGCGCCATGGGTGAATACTTCCGTGACCGCGGCGAAGATGCGCTGATTATTTATGATGACCTGTCTAAACAGGCCGTTGCTTATCGTCAGATTTCTCTGCTGCTTCGCCGTCCGCCAGGTCGTGAAGCTTATCCGGGCGACGTTTTCTACCTCCACTCCCGTCTGCTGGAACGTGCCGCGCGCGTCAACGCCGAATATGTTGAGGCTCTCACCAAGGGTGAAGTTAAAGGCAAAACCGGTTCTCTGACCGCGCTGCCGATCATTGAAACCCAGGCGGGCGACGTTTCCGCGTTCGTTCCGACCAACGTAATTTCGATTACCGACGGTCAGATCTTCCTGGAGTCCAACCTGTTCAACGCCGGTATCCGTCCTGCGGTTAACCCGGGGATTTCCGTCTCCCGCGTCGGCGGCGCCGCACAGACCAAGATCATGAAAAAACTGTCCGGCGGTATTCGTACCGCGCTGGCGCAGTATCGTGAACTGGCGGCGTTCTCGCAGTTTGCATCCGATTTGGATGATGCAACGCGTAAGCAGTTAAGCCACGGTCAGAAAGTGACCGAGTTGCTCAAGCAGAAACAGTATGCGCCGATGTCGGTTGCGCAGCAGTCTCTGGTGCTGTTTGCCGCGGAACGTGGTTATCTGGAAGACGTTGAACTGGCGAAAATCGGCAGCTTTGAAGCGGCGCTTCTGGCCTATGCCGATCGCGAGCATGGCGAACTTCTGCAACAAATCGACCAGTCTGGTGCTTATAACGATGAGATCGAGGGGAAATTGAAAGATATCCTCGATACTTTTAAAGCAACTCAGTCCTGGTAACGCCCGGTGGCCTGCTGCAAAGCAGGCCGCAAGGCTTTGAGGAGAAGCAAAGATGGCCGGCGCAAAAGAGATACGTAGTAAGATCGCAAGCGTCCAGAACACGCAGAAGATCACCAAAGCGATGGAAATGGTCGCCGCTTCCAAAATGCGTAAATCGCAGGATCGTATGGCGGCCAGCCGTCCTTATGCAAAAACCATGCGCAATGTGATTGGTCACCTTGCGTTGGGAAATCTGGAATATAAACACCCTTACCTGGAAGAGCGTGACGTGAAGCGCGTTGGGTATCTGGTGGTGTCTACTGACCGCGGCCTGTGCGGCGGGTTGAATATCAACCTGTTTAAAAAGCTGCTGGCGGAGATGAAATCCTGGAATGAGAAAGGCGTAGATGTTGATTTGGCGCTGATTGGCTCCAAAGCGGTCTCTTTTTTTGGTTCAGTAGGCGGAAATATTGTTGCTCAGGTCACCGGCATGGGGGATAACCCTTCGGTGTCGGAATTGATCGGTCCGGTGAAAGTCATGCTGCAAGCGTATGACGAAGGTCGCCTGGACAAGCTGTATATCGTGGGCAACAAGTTCATCAATACCATGTCCCAGGAACCCCTTGTGCTTCAACTGTTGCCGTTGCCGCCTGCGGATGACGGCGAGTTGAAGAAAAAATCCTGGGATTATCTGTATGAACCCGATCCTAAGTCGCTGCTGGATATCCTGCTGCGCCGTTATGTGGAGTCTCAGGTTTATCAGGGCGTCGTAGAAAACCTGGCCAGTGAGCAAGCCGCTCGAATGGTAGCGATGAAAGCCGCTACCGATAATGGCGGTAGTCTGATCAAAGAGTTGCAGTTGGTATACAACAAGGCTCGTCAGGCCAGCATCACCCAGGAACTCACTGAAATCGTCGGGGGAGCCTCCGCGGTTTAAACCAGGTTTACGAATTACGTATTGTCGAATTACGTAGAGGATTCAAGATGGCTACTGGAAAGATTATCCAGGTAATCGGCGCCGTGGTGGACGTCGAGTTCCCGCAAGATGCCGTACCGAAAGTGTACGATGCGCTTGAGGTAAAGAACGGCGCTGAAAAATTGGTGCTGGAAGTTCAGCAGCAGTTAGGCGGCGGCGTTGTTCGCTGTATCGCAATGGGGTCTTCCGACGGCCTGCGTCGCGGGTTGGATGTCACCAACCTGGAACACCCGATTGAAGTACCGGTTGGTAAAGCAACGCTGGGTCGTATCATGAACGTACTGGGCGACCCGGTTGACATGAAAGGCGATATCGGCGAAGAAGAGCGTTGGGCGATTCACCGCGCGGCGCCAAGCTACGAAGAACTGTCCAACTCACAGGAACTGCTGGAAACCGGCATCAAGGTTATCGACCTGATGTGTCCGTTCGCCAAGGGCGGTAAAGTGGGTCTGTTCGGCGGCGCCGGCGTGGGTAAAACCGTCAACATGATGGAGTTGATCCGTAACATCGCGATCGAACACTCCGGTTATTCCGTGTTTGCCGGCGTGGGCGAACGTACTCGTGAAGGTAACGACTTCTACCACGAAATGACCGAATCCAACGTACTGGATAAAGTTTCGCTGGTGTACGGCCAGATGAACGAACCGCCGGGCAACCGTCTGCGCGTGGCGCTGACCGGCTTGACCATGGCGGAAAAATTCCGTGAAGAAGGTCGCGACGTACTGCTGTTCGTCGATAACATTTATCGTTACACCCTGGCCGGTACGGAAGTCTCCGCGCTGCTGGGACGTATGCCTTCAGCGGTAGGTTATCAGCCGACGCTGGCGGAAGAAATGGGCGTGCTGCAAGAACGTATCACCTCCACCAAAACCGGTTCCATCACCTCCGTGCAGGCGGTTTACGTGCCTGCGGATGACTTGACCGACCCGTCTCCGGCCACCACCTTTGCCCACTTGGATGCCACCGTGGTACTGAGCCGTCAGATCGCGTCTCTGGGGATTTATCCCGCGGTTGACCCGCTGGATTCCACCAGCCGTCAGTTGGACCCGCTGGTTGTCGGTCAGGAGCACTACGACGTTGCGCGCGGCGTGCAGTCTGTTCTGCAACGTTATCAGGAACTGAAAGATATCATCGCCATCCTGGGTATGGACGAACTGTCTGAAGAAGACAAATTGGTCGTATCCCGTGCGCGTAAGATCCAGCGCTTCCTGTCGCAGCCGTTCTTCGTGGCGGAAGTGTTCACCGGTTCTCCGGGTAAATATGTATCGCTGAAAGATACCATTCGCGGCTTTAAAGGTATCATGGACGGCGAATACGACCACCTGCCGGAGCAGGCGTTCTACATGGTTGGTTCCATTGAAGAAGCAATGGAAAAAGCCAAGAAACTGTAACGCCTTGTAGGAGGGTGATATGGCTGCTATGACTTACCATCTGGATGTCGTTAGTGCGGAACAGGAAATGTTCTCCGGTCTGGTGCAAAAAATCCAGGTAACGGGGAGCGAAGGCGAACTGGGGATTTATCCGGGACACGCGCCTCTGCTCACTGCCATTAAGCCCGGTATGGTTCGTATTGTTAAACAGCACGGTGAAGAAGAGTATATCTACCTTTCCGGCGGCATCCTCGAGGTGCAGCCGAATATGGTAACCGTACTGTCAGATACCGCCATCCGTGGACAGGATCTGGACGAAGCGCGTGCGTTGGAAGCGAAACGCAAAGCCGAAGAGCATATCCGTAGCTCGCATGGCGATGTGGATTACGCTCAGGCTTCCGCCGAGCTGTCGAAAGCGATTGCCAAGCTGCGCGTTATCGAACTGACCAGAAAAGCGATGTAACAGATAAGCGTTTGATAAAAAGCCAGTCGGTTTATACCGGCTGGCTTTTTTTATGGCGGTCTGCCCCCTGCGGGCCGTCGCAAGCGACGTTGAAAATCGCTCCCGGCGATTTTTTATGCCTGAACGTGACTAAAAATAAGGAGTGATTCTGTGTTATAACAGGCTTACTTTTTGTCTATTATTTTGATTGTCCGCCAATCAGTTTTCGTCAGGATGCTTATGTCGAACAGCGCAATGAGCGTGGTTATCCTTGCAGCAGGGAAAGGAACCCGCATGTATTCCGATCTTCCTAAAGTTTTGCACCCGTTAGCGGGCAAACCGATGGTTCAGCATGTTATTGATGCGGCGATGACCATCGGCGCGCAACATGTCCATCTGGTTTATGGGCATGGGGGGGATTTATTAAAGCAAACGCTGTCCGATCAGGCATTGAACTGGGTGTTGCAGGCCGAGCAATTGGGTACGGGTCACGCTATGCAGCAGGCGGCGCCGTATTTTGCCGATGATGAAGATATTCTCATGCTGTACGGCGATGTGCCGTTGATTTCACCGGCCACGCTGCAACGTCTGTTACAGGCTAAACCGCAGGGCGGCATCGGGTTATTAACCGTGAAGCTGGACGATCCGTCTGGTTATGGACGCATTGTGCGCGATAATGGCGCGGTCGTCGGGATTGTCGAACATAAAGACGCCAACGATGAACAGCGGCGAATTAATGAAATCAATACCGGGATTCTGGTTGCCAACGGCAAAGATTTACGGCGCTGGTTAAGCCGGTTGAATAACGATAATACCCAGGGCGAATATTACATCACCGATATCATTGCGATGGCTGCCGCGGAAGGGCGCAGCGTGGTTGCGGTTCACCCGGCGCGTTTAAGCGAAGTGGAAGGGGTGAACAACCGCCTGCAACTTGCGTCTCTGGAGCGGGTTTACCAGCGAGAACAGGCCGATAGGTTATTGCTGGCGGGCGTGATGTTGCTTGATCCCTCGCGTTTTGATCTGCGTGGTGAATTGCGTCACGGGCGGGATGTTACTATTGACGCCAACGTGGTGCTGGAAGGACAGGTTACGCTGGGCGATCGGGTTAAAATCGGCGTGGGCTGCGTGATTAACAACGCGGTTATTGGTGATGATTGTGAAATCAGCCCATACTCGGTGTTGGAAGACGCGGTGCTGGAAGCCAATTGCACCATCGGGCCGTTTGCCCGCCTGCGTCCCGGCGCCGCGCTGGAAGAAGGCGCGCACGTCGGCAACTTCGTTGAGCTGAAAAAAGCCCGCCTGGGCAAAGGTTCGAAGGCCGGTCATCTGAGCTATCTCGGTGATGCGGATATCGGCGCCGGGGTTAACATCGGGGCGGGAACCATTACCTGTAATTATGACGGCGCCAACAAGCATAAAACGATCATCGGCGATGATGTGTTTGTCGGATCGGATACCCAACTGGTGGCGCCGGTTGAAGTGGCGGCAGGCGCGACTATTGCCGCCGGCACGACGGTAATGAAAGACGTCGATGGCGCGCATCTGGTCTACAACCGTAAAGAACAGAACCAGAAAGCGGGCTGGCAGCGGCCGGCGAAGAACAAATAATCGATTTTTAGCCTTCGCCGGCGGCGGAGGCTGTTTTGCCCTGTGTTTTGATGCTCGATCAGAAAAAGCGCAGGGCAAAACATAATAATCCCCACTCTCTACAAGGCTCGGGGAACCCGGAAAAACCGGAACAATCAGGTCAAAGACATCCCAGGTGACACAATATGTCACTTTTAAAGGAATACCATCGATGTGTGGAATTGTAGGCGCTGTTGCGCAACGTGATATCGCAGAAATCTTGTTGGAAGGTTTACGTCGTCTTGAATACCGTGGCTATGACTCGGCGGGTCTGGCCGTGGTGAATAGCGAAGGGCAGGTCGCCCGTTTGCGGCGTTTGGGAAAAGTTCAGATTCTGGCTCAGGCGGCCGAAGAACACGCGCTGAATGGCGGCACCGGGATCGCTCATACCCGTTGGGCGACGCACGGCGAACCTTCGGAGGCCAATGCGCATCCCCATGTTTCTGAAAATATTATCATCGTCCATAACGGTATTATCGAAAACCATGAACCGCTGCGCGAACTGATGATTGAGCGCGGCTACCATTTTGTTTCGGAAACCGATACCGAAGTGGTTGCTCATCTGGTGCATTTCGAACAGAAACAGGGCGGTTCGCTGGTTGACGTGGTTAAACGCGTCATTCCGCAACTGCGCGGCGCTTATGGCATGGTGGTACTGGACAGCCGCGATCCCAGCGTATTGGTGGCCGCGCGTTCAGGCAGTCCCTTGGTTATTGGGCGCGGGATGGGGGAAAACTTCATCGCGTCCGATCAACTGGCGCTGCTGCCGGTGACCCGCCGCTTTATCTTCCTGGAAGAGGGCGATGTGGCTGAAATCACACGTCGCGACGTGCGCATTTTTGATAAAGCCGGCAACCTTGCCGAACGTGAAGAGATCGAGTCAAAAGTCAATTACGATGCCGGCGACAAAGGCGCTTACCGTCATTACATGCAAAAAGAGATCTACGAACAGCCGATGGCGATCAAGAACACCCTTGAAGGGCGTTTCAGCCATGGCGAGGTCAATCTCTCCGAATTGGGTCCGCAGGCGGATGCACTGCTGTCGAAAATCGAGCATGTGCAAATCATCGCCTGCGGCACCTCCTACAATTCCGGTATGGTTTCGCGCTATTGGTTTGAAGCATTGGCGGGGATCCCCTGCGATGTGGAGATAGCATCAGAATTCCGCTATCGCAAACCGGCGGTGCGTAAAAACAGCCTGATGATTACCCTGTCGCAGTCGGGAGAAACCGCCGATACGCTGGCGGCGCTGCGTTTATCCAAAGAGCTGGGGTATCTGGGCTCGCTGGCTATTTGTAATGTGGCGGGATCGTCTCTGGTACGTGAATCCGATCTGTCGTTGATGACCAAAGCCGGCGTTGAAATCGGCGTGGCTTCAACC
This sequence comes from Brenneria sp. L4-2C, assembly GCF_040240335.1. Classification (NCBI taxonomy): domain Bacteria; kingdom Pseudomonadati; phylum Pseudomonadota; class Gammaproteobacteria; order Enterobacterales; family Pectobacteriaceae; genus Brenneria; species Brenneria sp. L4-2C. The sequence goes on from NZ_JBEIAC010000022.1 coordinate 29,139, forward strand.
AAAGCGTTTACTACCCAGTTGACCGTGCTGTTGATGCTGGTGGCGCGTATCGGTCGCCTGCGCGGTATGGATGCCCAGGTCGAGCAGGGTATTGTGCATAGCTTACAGGCATTGCCGGCGCGTATTGAGCAAATGCTGTCGCAGGACAAGCTTATCGAATCGCTGGCGGAAGGTTTCTCCGATAAGCATCATGCGCTGTTCCTGGGGCGTGGCGATCAGTATCCCATCGCCATGGAAGGGGCGCTGAAGCTGAAGGAAATCTCTTACATTCATGCTGAAGCTTATGCCGCAGGCGAACTGAAACACGGCCCGTTGGCGTTGATTGACGCCGATATGCCGGTCGTGGTGGTGGCGCCGAACAATGAACTGCTGGAAAAACTGAAATCCAATATTGAAGAGGTGCGCGCCCGCGGCGGTGAGCTGTACGTGTTTGCCGATGAGGATGCCGGGTTTACCAGTAGCGAAAATATGAAAATTATTCCGCTGCCGCATATCGAAGAAGTGATTGCGCCGATTTTCTACACCGTGCCGCTGCAATTGCTGGCTTACCATGTCGCGTTGATCAAAGGCACCGACGTCGATCAGCCGCGTAACCTGGCCAAGTCTGTTACGGTGGAATAAACCGAAACGCTGTCATGTATAACATTAAGTCCGGCAAAGTATTGCCGGACTTTTTTATTGGCTGGATAACTTATTCGGCAGGCAGAAAAGAAATGTCCATGTAGTATTTTTTTTCATTGTTCCTGTCGACGTAAACGGTCACGGTATTGCGGTCAATGTCGCGCTCCGGGTTATAAAAGAGGTTGGCGCTGTAAAAGGTTTTCGTCTGATTGGCGCTGTCGGTAAACTGGGCGACAATCCGGTACGGATGGACGCCGTTCACTTCCAGCATGCTGTTTTGCCGTACTTCGGTTATTTTCGCGGTGACGGGTTTTCCGGTGCGCTTGAGCATTTCGCCCATGGCTTGCTTTCTGCGCATCAGATAAAGCGGCACGCTCCCGACGAGGGTAAAGGTTAGCCCCATGATAGCCATCATAAAGGGGGCGAAATAAAACAGGAACGTCGACTGAGGGTTAATTTTGGCGTTACCGGGGTTGTCCGGATCGTACAGTACGTCAACCACTTCGCCATAGCTATCGGCATAGCTGCTGCTGCCCATATCGGAACGAAAGGTTATCTTTTTTCCGTCGGGGCCAAAGAAACCGACGATAGGGTAATAAGATGTGGATGAAGACGATGATGAAGATGAGGATTTCTTTACGCTGCGATCGAGGTCGACGATCACGCCTTTAGCGCTGACGGCGCTTTGCTTGAAATTGTAATCCTTGATGAAAAGATAACCGCTCCCGCCAAGAATCATGATACCGATCACAAAAAAACACATTAGTACTTTTTTCATATTTAGCCGACGCTCCTTGTTTTAAATTGTCTGTTTTATCAATTGCTCCTGTTCAGGCGGGATTCTGTAGAAAAAAGGCGCTCATTTCAAATTATTTAGCCGCACGACCGGCTTAAGGAGGATAAATTACGTGAATCCGGAGTCTGTTTCCCCGTGGCGACAAGACGTGAAATCGTATCTTTTATAGTACTATTAACATGTTAGAATGCCCGCTAACTTTCGGTTTTATCAAAACAGATCATCATGAACAATAAACAACACTATTTGGATATTGCCGCAGGAAAAGGGAAGGCCGCGCCTTCTACCATGGTTATTTTTTCTTCTGAAGCGCTGAACTATCCGTTATTGGAAAAGAATTTAGCGGCGCAGCGCTTCTTTACCGACGGAGAGGCGAGCTACGCGGAGGATGAGCGGGACGGCTTTGTTTACACCTGTCGCCACGGAGACGATGTTCTGACGTTTCGTATTCAAATACTGGATCGCTCAGAGGAAGATGAGGTTAAGCCGTATTACTCAACCGATCCTCTCTCACCCGAACGGCTTGCCGAAGTCAACGCTGCGCCGCAGGCCGTGTTGGTGGAGTGCGTATTCGAGCAGCATCCGCTGATCGCCTACCGTTATCAACTGAGGATACTGCACCTGTTGGCGCCGGATTTATTACTTGGTATCGATGTTTCCGCCGCGGACAAAGCCTTTACGCCTGAATGGCTGCGCTTCCAACTGGAAGACGATGTGTTGCCGGATGTAGAGAACCTGTACACGATCCACGCTATTTACGACTCGCAAAACAACCCGCCCACCACCTTTTGGTTCCATACTCACGGGCTTACCCGCTGCGGCATAACCGAAGTGGAGCTGGTTATCCCGCATATGCTGAATTCCTATTACGGTATTCCCGAACTGTTCAGAAACTTCGCCAATAACTGTATCGAAGACCGGCAGATTGCGTTTAACGAACCGATTTTGTGTGGACAAACGCAGGCCGGGTATGAATATGTGGTGGCGCTGCCTTTTGAAGAAGGGCTGCGCCACGTCAATCAATCAATACCGGTTGATCAACTCAGACCGCTTGAAGAGATGCATTACGATCTGACCGATGCGCCGCAAGGCGAATTTCTGGGCGACCGGGCCGACCGGGATGACATTCATCAGACGCCATCCTGTATGCTGTTCCGCGTAACGGAAGAAAATCCGGTGCTGGAGACGTTCTTTAAGGGATTTGAAGAACAGAATGCCATCATGTTCTGGCGGACCAACGCCGAGACGAATGAAATGTCGCGCAAGGCTAAGTTGCGCTGGCACTACTTTGGCCGGATGTTCGAAAACTATGCGGTGTGCGCGGAGCCGAGTAAAAAAGGCTTTTTTGCAAAACTGCTTAAAAAATCAGACGAGCCGCGGCAGGAAAGCGAATGGCGCTTTCTGGTCAAATGCGGGATACCCTATGGCGAACCCGCGGAGGGCGAGCGTGAGCATATGTGGTTTATACCTGAGTCGATGAACGGCGACGCCTTTACCGGCAAATTAATCAACCACCCTTTCTATATTGACGAGATGAAAGAGGGGGGCCTGTACCCGCTCGATTTGGGGTTGATTACCGACTGGGTGATTTATTACCAGGATGAGAAATATACGCCGGATACCATCTATAAACTATTGCATGGCAATGGTCAGACTCATTAAAAGGGCTGACCTAAAGCAAACATCCGTCTTGTGGCGACCTGATTGGCGGGTTTCCATAAGGCGGATTTTTTATTTTTCCCATGCCGCTTTTCTTCCTATCTTGGTTTGTGTTATTGCTGAAAGGTTGGTAATGACAGATTTTTGTCAGATTATGTCTATTTTGTGTAAAATAGTTTGAGTGATGCGTTAATTCTTGCATTGGCATCAGGCGTCGGTATTTTTAGGTCGTTCAATGTTTATCAATTGATAGGGATTTTATGAAAAAACAGCTTATTTTCTTAGGGCTTGCCTTTGTTTTAGCGTTGACCGGTTGTGCCCGCACCGCTCCCGTGGCAAATGTGACCAAACCGATTACGGCAAATTACACCAGCGATCAGGTAAGAAAGGCCATTCTTCAGGCTGGTCTGGAACGTGAATGGGTAATGACGCCCGTTTCTCCGGGCGTTATCAACGGCCGCATCGATCAGCGTGGCCATGTTGCCGATATTCGTATTAATTACTCACCAACCAGTTATTCAATCAATTACGTCAGCAGTCAGAATCTATTGGCGAGCGGTGGGAAAATTCACCGCAATTATAATCGTTGGATAAATAACCTGGACCGTGAAATTCAATTAAATCTGGCGGGACAGCAGATTAAGTAATTTTTACCAGCCGAATAGGCGCTATTCGGCTGTTTTGTTTTTTTCGCTTAGTAGCGTTTGCCACCTCAAAGGAAATCATCTTGTCCTACGGATATGACAAAGATAATGTCAGCGCGTTGGACGCTATTACCGAAGCTCAGCGTATTGCTTTCGCGCCGATGCTGTTTCAGGCGGCTATCAACCTGCGTAATCACGGTATTCTGGCGTTTCTGGATAAGAGCGGTCATCAAGGAGCAAGCCTGGATGATATCGTCAATATCACCACGTTAAGCCGCTATGCGGTTGAACTGCTGCTGGACGTCGGCCTTAGCGGACGCATTGTCATTCAGCGCGATGGCGGCTACTTTTTGTCCAAAATAGGCCACTATCTGCTTAACGATCGCATGACCCGCGTCAATATGGACTTTACTCAGGACGTTTGTTACCAGGGGATGTTTTATCTTGATGAAGCGCTGGCGAAAAATAAGCCCGCGGGATTAAAGGTTTTCGGCGAGTGGCCGACTATCTACCCTGCTTTGAGTCAGTTGCCTCCTAAGGCAAAAAAGAGTTGGTTCGCTTTTGATCATTTCTACTCCGACGCTGCATTCGATGCCGCCTTGCCGCATATTTTTCGGCAAAATCCGCGGCACCTATACGATGTGGGGGGAAATACCGGCAAGTGGGCGCTACGCTGTTACGACTACGATCCCGACGTGCGGATTACCATTCTTGATCTGCCTGAACAGATAGCGCTGGCGACGTCAAATATTGCAGATACAGGAAAATCCGATCGTATTAGCGGCGTGGCGGTGGATATGCTGGCGGATGGTCCTTTGCCGGGCGAGGCGGATATTTGGTGGATGAGCCAGTTTCTCGACTGTTTTAGCGAGGCGCAAATCGTCGCCATTCTGCGCAAAATCGCGCTTTCGATGAAAGCGGACGCGCGCGTCTGTATTTTGGAGATTTTCTGGGATCGCCAACAGTGGGAAGCCGGGGCTTTCAGCCTGAACGCTTCTTCTCTCTATTTTACTTGTCTTGCCAACGGCACCAGCCGTTTTTATGCAGCCCGGCGCTTTTTGCCGCTGGTGAACGCCGCGGGATTTGTCGTGGAGCGGCAGGTTGACGGCCTGGGTATCGGTCACACCCTGCTTATCTGTAAAAAGCAATAAACAGCGACGGTAGTGATATGGCATGCGTGCTGCTGGTTTATGTAACACCGGAAGAACAATAGTATGAAACTCGCTTTTTCAATCCTGGATTGGCAGGCCGGCGCACCGGGGCTTAGCGATATCGACGACTGGCGGCGCTGGGCGATGCTGACGGCGGCGATAGACGCCGACCGGCCGCTGGAAAAATGTCGCCAGTTGCCGATGATGACGGCGCGCCGGTTAAACAGCGGCAGCCGTCTGGCGGTGGATTGCGGATTAGCGCTGCTGCGCCGTCAGGCCGTCGAAGCGGTTGTTTTTACCTCGCGTCACGGCGAGCTGGAACGTAATCTGCGAATTCTGCTGGCGTTGTCGCGCAATGAAAATATTTCCCCGACCGATTTTGCCATGTCGGTTCACAATGCGGCGGTAGGAAGTCTGACCATTGCCGCCGCGGCGCCGCTGGTATCGACATCGCTGGCGGCGGGCATTGACTCTTTCCAGCAGGGATTGGTTGAGGTCGCGGCGCTGCAGGCGGCCGGTTATCAGAACGTTCTGCTGGTGGATTTCGACGGCGCGATCCCCGAGTTTTATCATTCGCATATTCCGTCGTGGATGCCTCGCTATCCTTATGCCGTTGCCCTGCTGTTGGGCCGCGGCGAGGAGGTCAGCTGTCAATCGTCGCCCGCGGCGCAGCGTGAAGAGCCGGAACTACCACAAAGCCTGCGGTTTTTGCATGCGTTTCTGGCGGGCGAGTCCGCGTTCAATATCCGCGGTGAACGGCTCAACTGGCAGTGGGAGCGGCGCGATGTCTGAGTCTTCATTGATATTGCGTTCATCATCACGTTTAAATCGTTTATGGCGATTAGTGATGACCGGCGGCTGTTTTGTGATGTTTGGCCTGGGCGGTTTACTGTTGTCTCTGGTGTGGTTCAATTTGCTGCTGATTCAGCGCGACGCCCTTCGCCGCCGCCAGCTGGCGCGCCGCAGCATATCGGCCAGTTTTCGCTTCTTTTTGCGCATCTTGCGTACGCTGGGGGTGCTGGATTACAGAATCGACGGAATTGAAACCCTGCGAACCGATCGCGGCTGTCTGGTGGTCGCCAACCACCCGTCGTTAATTGACTACGTGTTGCTGGCCTCGGTGATGCCGGATGTGGATTGTCTGGTTAAAGCCGAGTTGCAGCATAATCTCTTTATTCGGGGGGTTATCCGCTCGGCAAATTATCTGCTCAACAGCCAGTCCGAGACGCTGCTGCCCGATTGCCGGCAAAGGCTGGAGAACGGGGATGTGATTGTTATTTTCCCCGAAGGCACGCGCACGCGTTACGGCAAGCCGCCGGTGTTGCAACGCGGCGCCGCCAATATCGCCGTGCGCTGCGGCTGTGATTTGCGCATCGTGCATATTCGCTGTAGTCAGAGGATGTTGGATAAGCAAAGTCGTTGGTATCATATTCCGCCGGAGAAACCCTATTTCACGGTCAGCGTACGCGAACGCATCGACAATAAGACTTTTATGGCGTCGGAAGACCCGCATCCTCTGGCTGCGCGTCGTCTGAATCGCCTTTTGCAACAATCTTTAACACCAGAAGAAATATAATTATTTGGGAAAAGGCATGGAAAATATATTTATTGAAATTAAACAGATGATTATTGAATCTCTGAATCTTGAAGACGTTAGCGTCGATGAAATTGAAACCGATGCGCCGCTGTTCGGCGATGGCCTCGGTCTGGATTCCATCGATGCCCTTGAGCTGGGGCTGGCGGTAAAAAATCGCTATGGCGTGGTACTTTCCGCGGAAAGCGAAGAGATGCGTCAGCACTTTTTTTCCGTTGCGACCCTGGCCGCTTTCATTAACACTCAGCGCGCAGTGGGTGCCTGATAATAGAATAACGAGTCAATGATGGATAAAAACGAAATTTATCAGGAAATTACCGGCCTGCTGGTCAAACTGTTCGAGCTGGAGGCGGATGACATCAAGCCGGAGTCGCGCCTGTATGAAGATCTTGAACTGGACAGTATCGACGCGGTGGATATGGTGGTGCATCTGCAAAAGCGCATCGGCCGCAAAATTTCGCCGGAAACCTTTAAATCGGTGCGTACGGTGCAGGACGTGGCGGATGCGGTGGAACGCCTGATTAATGAAGGCTAACCATGCGGGCGGGCGATGCGAACGCTGATAAACGGCCTGAGCTGGCTGATGACGCTGGCCTGGCCTTTTCTGGTGTGGTTCAGCGTTACCCGCCCCGATCATCGCTGGCTGCTGCCGGTGCTGGCGCTGACGTTTATTTTGCGCTTCGCCACCTTGCGGGACGATAACCACCTGTTCAGGGGAACGGGGCTGCTGCTGGCGGCAACGGGGGCGGTGCTGTCGCTTGCCGGTTTGCTGCTGCGCGACGGCCAATGGTTATTGTGGTATCCGGTGGCGGTCAATGCCGCGCTGTTGCTGCTGTTTGGCGGCTCCCTGCATAGCGGAATGCCGCTGGTGGAGCGCCTTGCCCGTTTGCGGGAGCCGGAACTCCCGGCGCGGGCCGTCGCCTATACGCGCCGCGTAACGCAGATCTGGTGCCTGTTTTTTATTGTTAACGGCGCAATCGCCGTACTGACTTGCCTGGTCGGCAATGTTCATTGGTGGGCGTTATGGAACGGCATGGTCAGCTATCTGCTGATGGGACTATTGATGGGGGGCGAATGGCTAGTACGCCAGCGGGTGAGAAGAGAGGCATGAGCCGCGTTACCCCCCGGGCTATCGGCGACTGGCTGAACGGCGATGACGATGCGCAGCGCATTGTCGCCGGCAATGGCGCGCGCGCCTTCACGCTGGAGATGTTGAAACGGCAGGTGGCGCAACTGTGCCAGCAGCTGCTTGGCCGCAAAGAGTCGCGCTGGGCGCTGTGTTTTGAGGACAGTTACCATTTTACCATCGGGTTACTGGCGGCGCTGCATGCGGGAAAGGTTCCGGTTATTCCCGGACACTGCCGGCAGTCGGTGCTGCAGGAGCAGGCCGACGAATTCGACGGCCTGCTGACCGATGCCTCAATCAATCTGTCCTGCCCCCTATTTAAGGTAACCGCCGACGATCAAGGCAGCGACGCCGCCCTGCCCGAGATCGCGGATGACGCCCGCATCGTGCTTTTTACCTCCGGATCGACCGGCAAACCGCGGCAGGTGGTGAAACCGGTGCGCTGTCTGGATGAGGAGTCGCGCTGGCTGGCGCAATGCTGGGGGGAGCGATTGCAAGGCTGTTGCGTTGTCGCCTCGGTGACCCACCAGCATATGTATGGGCTCACCTTCCGCATCTGGCTGCCGATGGCGCTGGGCCTGCGTTTCGACAGTCGGCAACTGCTGTATACCGAACAGCTAACCGCCCAGGACCGGCAACGGCGCTATGTTTTTATCAGCAGCCCGGCTTTTTTGCGGCGCATCGACCGTTCGCTCGCCCCTCCGTCCTGTCGGTTGATCGTTTCCGCCGGCGGCGTCCTGCCCTGGACGAACGCCGAGGCGGCGCAGCGCTGGTTTGCCGCCCCGGTTGATGAAATATACGGCAGCACGGAAACCGGCGTGCTGGCCTGGCGCTCCCGCCGGGCTGAAAACACGCCGTGGCAACTGTTCGCCGGCGTGTCATTGTCGCCTGACGGGCAGGATAACTGGTGGGCGCGCTCGGCGCTGATCCCGCATCCGGCGGGGCAGAAACTGGATGACAGGCTGGCGTTTGACGACGTGGGGAACTTTCAGCTCTGCGGGCGGCACGATCGGGTGGTTAAAATAGAAGATAAGCGCATCTCCCTCAGCGAGATCGAGCGGCGTTTGCTCGATCTGCCGGAAATCGCCGACGCCGTCGCGCTGCCGATCGCGCGCCCCGAGCGCAGCGGCATCGGCGTGGTGCTGGTGCTGACCTCGCCGGCGCTGGCCGCCGATCTGCCGCGGCTCAAGCGCCAATGGCGGCATCAGCTGCATCAATGGCTGGAGCCGCTGGCGATGCCGCGTTTCTGGCGCGTCGTCGAGGTTATTCCCCATAACAGCCAGAGCAAACGCGCCTGGCCGCAGATACAGGCGTTATTTCATGCTACCCGTTGAGCTTTCCCGGCGGATCGCGTTGCCGCGGGCCGAGCTTACCCTGCTGGCGGCGGCGGATCTGTTGTGGTTTAAAGGCCATTTTCACGGTCTGCCGTTATTACCCGGTGTGGCGCAGCTGGACTGGGCGTTGCATTACGGCGTTGAGCTGCTGGCGCCGGGCTGGCGGTTTTCGGCGGTGGAAAACATCAAGTTCCAGCAGCCGATTCTGCCCGGTTACGCCCTGCGTCTGGCGTTGGCGTGGCATGCCGGCAAGCAGTGTCTCGCTTTCAGCTACCATATTTTGGGGGATGAGACGGAGAGAGCCGCCAGCAGTGGAAAAATCAAACTATGCCGGAATTAAGCCCATGTCAGTGAATGGCTCGTTCTCACCCTGCGTGGTGATCCCCTGCTATAACCACGGCGCCATGATGCGCGACGTCATAGTGCGCCTGGCGGCGCTTTCCCTGCCGATTTTCATCGTCGATGACGGCAGCGCCGCGCCGACGCAAAGCGTGCTGGAGCAGTTGGCCGCGGAAAACGACGGCGTCGTTCTGCTGCGTCTGGCGCAGAATGGCGGCAAAGGGGCGGCGGTAATCCGCGGTCTGGAGGCCGCGGCGCAGGCCGGGTATAGCCATGCGCTGCAGGTGGACGCCGACGGACAGCACCGGATTGAGGACGCGCCGCGCCTGCTGGCGCAGGCGAAGCGTTATCCCGACACTCTGATCTCCGGCCGGCCGGTTTACGACGAGTCGGTGCCGAAATCGCGCCTCTACGGGCGCTATATCACCCATATCTGGGTGTGGATTGAAACGCTCTCGCTTTCCCTGCAGGACAGCATGTGCGGATTTCGGGTTTACCCGGTCGACGCCGCCTTGTCCCTGATCGCCCGGCAGCCCGTAGGCCGTAGGATGGATTTCGATACCGAAATCATGGTGCGGCTTTACTGGGCGGGAACGCCCAGTCGCTTTGTCGAGACGGCGGTGATCTATCCGCACGACGGACTGTCTCATTTCGATGCGCTGCGCGATAACCTGCGTATCTCCCGCATGCACGCCCGGCTGTTTTTCGGCATGCTGCCGCGTATCCCCGCGCTGCTGAAGCGTCGCCGCCAGGCGCACTGGTCGAGCGTCGGCGAGCGCAAGGGGTTGCTCGGTATGCGTTTTATGCTGGCGGTTTATCGGCTGCTGGGGCGCGGGGCGTTTACCCTGTTTCTCTGGCCGGTGATCGCCTTTTACTGGCTTACCGGCAGCGCGCAGCGCCAGGCGTCGCAGGCGTGGCTGCGTCAGGTAACCGATTACGCGCGTCGGCATGAGGTGGCTTTGCCTAAACCGCTTAACAGCTATCGCCATTTTCTGCGTTTCGGTCAGGCGATGCTGGATAAAATCGCCAGCTGGCGCGGGGATTTACGCTGGGGTAAAGAGATTGATTTCGCCCCCGGCGCCCGTGAGACCATTGAACGGGGGCGACAACGCGGGCAGTTGATCCTGGCGTCCCACCTTGGCGATATCGAAGTCTGCCGGGCGCTGGCGCAGCAGGTGAGCGGGCTGGTGATCAATGCGCTGGTATTCACCGAAAACTCGCGGCGTTTTAAACAGCTGCTGGAAGAGATAGCGCCGCAGGCGGGGGTGAACCTTATCCCGGTCAGCGATATCGGCCCGGACACCGCCATATTGCTGCAACAAAAGCTGGATGCCGGCGAGTGGGTGGCGATCGTGGGCGACCGCACGGCGGTAAACCGCCAGCGCGGCGGGACGCGGCGCGTGGTGTGGAGCCGTTTTCTCGGCCGCGAGGCGCCTTTTCCCCAGGGGCCTTTCGTGCTGGCGGCGGCGTTGCGTTGCCCGGTACTGCTGATGTTCGTGCTGCGTGAAGGTCGGACGCTGCGCGTTTACTGCGAACCCTTTGCCGACCCCCTGGCGCTGCCGCGGGACGCCCGTCAGCAAGCCTTGCAGCAGGCGGTCGATCGCTATGCCGAACGCCTGGCGCACTATGCGCTGAAGTCCCCCCTCGACTGGTTTAATTTTTTTGATTTCTGGAGCCTGCCGGATAACAGGCCGGCCGCCGGGAAAAAGGAGTAACAGTGTTAAACGATCCCCGTTTAAGCCATGAGGTAGAACTGACGGTCTCTTTCCATGACTGCGATCCCATGGGCGTGGTCTGGCACGGCAACTATTTTCGCTTTTTCGAAGTGGCTCGCGAGGCGTTGCTCAGCAAGTTCAACTACGGCTACCGCGAGATGAAGGCTTCCGGCTATGTCTGGCCGGTGGTGGATACGCGGGTGAAGTACCGCGCGACGCTGACCTATGAACAGCGTATCCGCGTACGGGCCACCGTCGATGAAGTGGAAAACCGTCTGCGCATCGTCTACCAGATTTTCGACGCGCAAAGCGGCCGGCGCACCACCACCGGCTATACGATTCAGGTGGCGGTGGAGGAAGGGAGCCGCGAGCTGAGTTTTGTTTCTCCCCCCATTTTATTTGAGCGCCTCGGAGTGACGCCATGATACGAATAATGGTTGCGGTTTTACTGCTGTTGAGCGGCGCGGCGCAGGGCGTCACGCTGGACGAGCTGCAACAGCGGTTCAGCAGTCAGCCGGTGGTGCGCGCCGACTTTACCCAGTTGCGCGCCATCAAGGGCATGGCGAAACCGCTTAAATCCAGCGGCCAGCTGTTAATCGCCCAGGACAAGGGGCTGTGGTGGCACCAGGCCATGCCGTTCTCCCTGACCATGGTGCTGGATGATACGCGCATGGTGCAGGTGATGAACGATCAGCCGCCGCAGATCGTCACCGCGGAAAACAATCCGCAGATGTTTCAGTTCAATCACCTGCTGCGCGCCCTGTTTCAGGCCGATCGCCGCGTGCTGGAGCAAAACTTCGCCATCGGCTTCAGCGATCTCGGCCAAGGGCGGTGGCGGCTGGCGCTGACGCCGAAAACCTCGCCGCTGGATAAGCTGTTCAACGCCATCACGCTGAACGGCGGCGAGTTTCTCGACGCTATCGAACTGGACGATCGCCAGGGCGATATGACCAGAATTACCCTGAGCAATCAACGGCTCACACCCAGGACGTTAAGCGATGACGAGCAGCGGCGTTTCGTTTTCTAACCGGGTGCGCCGGGCGGCCGTTTTCTGGGGAATGTGCTGTATTGCGCTGATCGCCGCGCTGCTCTATCTGTTGCCGAAGGCGCAGATCAACAGCAGCGTGCTGGCGCTGCTGCCGCAGCAGTCGATGGGCGCCATTCCCCCCGAACTGCAGCAGGGGTTTATGCAGCGCCTCGACCGGCAAATGGTGTGGCTGGTGACGTCCGGCGAGCGGGCGGACCCGGCGGTGGCCGAGTGGTGGCTGCAACGGCTGCGGGCGCTTCCCGAGCTGCAAAACGTTAAAGGCCCGATTGACGCCGATCGGCAGCAGCAATGGGGAAAGTTCGTATTTGAACATCGCAACGGGCTGGTTGATCCCGCCGCGCGCGCGCGGCTGGAAAACGGCGGCGGCGCGCAGGCGGACTGGGTGCTGGCGCAGCTTTACTCGGCGTTCGCCGGGGTAAGCGGCAACGAACTGCGTCACGACCCGCTGATGCTGGTGCGCGGCTCGCAGCTGGCGATGCAGCAAAACGCCAGCCGGCTGGGGCTGTCGCAGGGCTGGCTGAGCGCTAAAGATGCGCAGGGTCGCAGCTGGTATTTCCTGCACGGCGAGCTGCGCGGCGGTTCGTTCGATATGCAGCATAACCGCCAACTGGTGGATAAGCTCGAGGAGCTCAAGGCGTCGCTTCACGCGCGGTTCCCCGCCGCCGAGGTGCTGACGCGCGGTACGGTGCTGTTCAGCAACCATGCCAGCCAGCAGGCGAAGCATGATGTCTCCACCCTGGGCGCGGCGACGGTGGCGGGGGTATTGCTGCTGATTTTCTCGGTGTTTCGCTCCCCGCGGCCTTTGCTGCTGTGCGCGTTGTCGGTGGGGATTGGCGCGCTGGCGGGAACGGTGTTTACGCTGCTGCTGTTCGGCGAGCTGCATCTGATGACGCTGGTGATGAGCATCAGCATTGTCGGCATTTCGGCGGATTACACCCTCTACTACCTGACCGAGCGCATGGTGCATGGCGGCAGCGTTTCGGCGCTTGAGAGCCTGAGAAAAGTGCTGCCCGCTTTGCTGCTGGCGCTGGGGACGGCGGCGATCGCCTATCTGATGATGGCGCTGGCGCCGTTTCCCGGTTTACGGCAGTTGGCGGTATTTGCGGCGACGGGGCTGACGGCGTCCTGCCTGACGGTGGTGTGCTGGTATCCTTTTCTGGTCAGGGGCCTGCCGGTACGACCGGTTCCCGCCATGGTGCCGATGGGGCGCTGGCTGGCCGCCTGGCGGCGTAACCGCAAGCTTCGCTGGGGGCTGCCGCTGGCGCTGCTGATTATCTCCGCGGCCGGGCTGCTGCGGCTGGAGGTGAACGATGATATTTCGCAGCTTCAGGCGCTGCCGGCGGCGCTAATGCAGCAGGAGAGACAGATAACCGCGCTGACGGGACAGAGCGCCGATCAAACCTGGTTTGTGGTCTACGGCGACAGCGCGCAGCAGACCCTGCAGCGGCTGGAGCAACTGGCGCCCAAACTGCGCGACGCGCAGCGGAACGGGTGGTTAACCACCTACCGCCTGCTGCCGCTCTCTTCGCTGCGGCAGCAGCAGTACGACGCGCAGCTGATTGCGGCGGCGGCGCCTGCGGTGATCGGACGTCTTAACGAGGCGGGCGTGGAGGCGGCGCCGCCAAATGTTCAGCCGATGCCGGTAACGCCCGAAACCTGGCTGAACAGCCCGATAAGCGAAGGGTGGCGGCTGCTGTGGCTGTCGCTGGCGCAGGGAAAAAGCGGGGTGCTGGTGCCGGTCGGCGGCGTCGGCGACAGCGCCGCGTTGGCCCAGTTGGCGACAACGCTGCCCGGCGTGGCGTGGATTGATCGCAAAAGCAGCTTTGATGAGCTGTTCGGTTTTTACCGCGTGATGCTGGGCTGGCTGTTGGCGGCGGCGCTGGCGGCCATTGCCCTGAGCTATGTCCTGCGTCTGGGGCTGCGCCGCGGGCTGCTGAGCGTGGTGCCGTCGCTGCTGTCGCTGGGCGGCGGTCTGGCGGCGCTGGCGCTGAGCGGCCATACGCTGAACCTGTTTTCATTGCTGGCCCTGGTGCTGGTGCTGGGCATCGGCATTAACTACACGTTGTTTTTCAGCAACCCGCGCGGTACGCCGATGACCTCGCTGCTGGCGGTTACGCTGGCGATGTGCGTGGCGCTGTTGACGCTAGGCATGCTGGTGTTCAGCAGCACGCCGGCCATCGGCAGCTTTGGCATTGTGCTGTGCAGCGGTATTTTTACCGCTTTTCTGCTGGCGCCGCTGGCGTTGCCTGATTCAAAAGGGAAAAGAAAATGACATTTTTACGATGCGGGCTATTGCTGGTCGGCGCGCTGTTGCTGAGCGGCTGCGCCGGCAAGCATGACGACAACCGGCCGCAGGCGTGGCTCAAGCCGGGGGTGAAAGTGACGCTGCCCGCGCCGGGCATTACGCCGGCCGTCAATGAGCAACAGCTGTTGACCGGAACCTTCGGCGGCAAGCGGCAGTCGCTGCTGGTGATGCTAAGCGCCGACGACAAACAGCTCTCTCTGGTCGGGCTCTCCTCAATCGGTATTCGCCTGTTTCTGGTGACCTATGACGCGCAGGGCATCCGCACCGAGCAGTCCATCGTGCTGCCGCAGATGCCGCCGGCCAGCCAGGTGCTGGCGGATATTATGCTCAGCCACTGGCCGATAGCCCTATGGCAGAAACAGCTTCCCGCCGGCTGGACGCTACGGGATAATGGCGACAGCAGGCAGCTGCGAGATAATCGCGGCAATTTGATTACGGAAATTCGTTATATGACGCGCAACGATCGGCGTGAGCCCATCAGCGTTCAGCAGTTCGCCTTTGGTTACCATATCGTTATTCAACATCTGGACGGCTAGCATGATTTACATTAACGCTGTGGGTGCGCTTAACGCCTTGGGCAACACGCTGGATGAGATAGCCGACAACCTGGCCGGCGGCGTCGCGCCGGGCATGCGCCCCGACAGCGGCTGGCTGGTGCAGGAGAAAGCGTGCTGGACCGGCAACGTCGATGCGGATTTGCCGGCGATACCGCCGGCGCTGGTCGAGCACGACAGCCGTAACAATCGACTGTTGCTGGCGGCGCTGGCGCAAATCCGTCCGCAGGTGGATAAGGCCATCGCCCGGTTTGGCGCCGATCGCGTCGCCGTGATCCTGGGGACCAGCACCTCGGGTCTGGACGAAGCCGACCGCTACGTCAGCAGTAATCTGCCGGGCTATCGTTATGCGCAGCAGGAGCTTGGCGATCCCTCGCGTTTTCTGGCCGCCTATCTGCGGCTGAACGGCCCGGCCTATACCCTTTCCACCGCCTGCTCTTCCAGCGCCAGGGCGCTGATCAGCGGGAAACGGCTGATTGACGCCGGGCTGGCGGATGCGGCGATCGTCGGCGGCGCGGACACGCTGAGCCGCATGCCGCTCAACGGATTCGACAGTCTGGAGTCCCTGTCGCCGACGCGCTGCCAGCCGTTCAGCGAGCGGCGCAACGGGATTACCATTGGCGAAGGGGCCGCCTTGATGCTGATTAGCGGCGAGCCTGACGGCGTATCGCTGCTCGGCGTCGGCGAATCTTCCGATGCGCACCATATGTCGGCGCCGCATCCCGAAGGGGAAGGCGCGGCGCGGGCGATCCGCATGGCGTTGGCGCACGCCGGGCTACGGCCCGAGGATATCGGCTATATCAATCTGCACGGCACGGCGACGCGCCTTAACGATCGGATCGAGGCGAAAGTGGTGCAGTCAATCTTTGGCGAGCGCGTGCCTTGTAGTTCCACCAAGCACCTGACCGGCCATACGCTGGGCGCGGCGGGTATTTGCGAGGCGGCGATCTGCTGGCTGCTGCTGACGCGCGATCTTCCCTTGCCGCCGCAGGATTTTTCACAGGGCGCGCGGGATGAAACGCTGCCGCCCTGCGGTTTGCTTAGCGAGTCGGGACGACTGGCGCGGCCGGTGATTCTGTCCAACTCCTTTGCGTTTGGCGGCAATAACGCCTGCCTGATTGTGGGGAAAGCCCATGGCTGACTATCTGCCGGCGGCGAGCTATCTGCCCCACGAATCGCCGATGGTGCTGGTGGACGAGGTGATCCACGTCGATAATGAACGCGCCCTCTGCCGGGTGGCGGTGAGCCGCGACGGCATTCTGGCGCCTTTTCTGGATAGCGCGGGGCATCTGCCCGCCTGGTTCGGCATTGAAATCATCGCCCAGACGATTGGCGTGTGGGCGGGCTGGCACGCTCGCCGAAACCATGATCAAAAACCGCGTCCCGGCATGCTGCTGGGCGGGCGGGGCTATCGCTGCCGACAGGCGTTTTTTCCCGCCGCGTCGCAGCTTGATGTGAGCGTGACCCTATTGATGCGTGATGAAAAAATCGGCTGTTTTGACGGCGAAATCAGGATTAACGGTGAAAAATACGCCTCCGGCAGGCTCAATACCTATCAGCCCGACGACCACGAATTAAAGCAACTTTTAGCACAGGGAAAAGAGTCATGACGCATAGCGTGTTAGTGACCGGCGCCAGTAAGGGGATTGGTCGAGCCATCGCCCTGCGTCTGGCGGCGGATGGTTTTACCGTCGCGGTGCATTACCACCGCGACAGAGACGGCGCTGAAGATACGCTGCGCCGCATCTTCGACGCCAACGGCGCCGGCCGTATCCTCGGGTTCGATATCGCCGACCGGGAGGCGTGCCGCGCGGTTATCGGGCAGGATATCGAGGCGCACGGCGCCTATTACGGCGTGGTCAGCAATGCCGGCATTACCAGCGACGGCGCCTTTCCCGCGCTGGACGACCACGCCTGGGACAGCGTGATCCACACCAATCTCGATAGCTTCTATAACGTGATCCACCCCTGCGTGATGCCGATGATCGGCCTGCGCCAGGGGGGACGCATCATCACCCTGTCCTCGGTTTCCGGGATCATGGGCAACCGCGGGCAGGTTAACTACAGCGCGGCGAAGGCCGGGATTATCGGCGCTTCCAAGGCGCTGGCCGTCGAACTGGCGAAGCGGAAAATTACCGTCAACTGCATCGCCCCCGGCTTGATCGATACCGGCATGATTCAAATGGAGCCGGTAGCCGTTGAAGAAGCGATGAAAATGATCCCCATGAAACGCATGGGGCAGGCGGATGAGGTGGCGGGGCTGGCGAGCTATCTTATGTCCGATATCGCCGGATACGTAACGCGTCAGGTGATTTCTATTAACGGAGGGATGCTGTGATGCGTCGTGTGGTGGTAACGGGAATGGGCGGCGTGACCGCGTTTGGCGAGTCCTGGCAGCGCGTGTCCGACGGCCTGCGCGCCGGGCGCAATGCGATACGCAAGATGCCGGAGTGGGGGGTGTACGACGGCCTGAATACGCAGTTGGGCTCGCCGATTGATGATTTCACGCCGCCGGAGCACTACACCCGTAAACGCATTCGTTCCATGGGGCGCGTCTCGCTGATGGCGACGCGCGCCACCGAGCTGGCGCTGCAACAGGCGGGTCTGCTGGAGCATCCGGTATTGACCAGCGGGGAAACCGGCATCGCCTACGGCTCGTCGACGGGCAGCACCGGGCCGGTGAGCGATTTCGCCACCATGCTGACGGAAAAACACACCAACAATATTACCGGCACCACCTACGTACAGATGATGCCGCACACCACGGCGGTGAACGCCGGGCTGTTCTTCGGCCTGCGCGGCCGCGTTATCCCCACCTCCAGCGCCTGTACCTCCGGCAGCCAGGCGATTGGCTACGCCTGGGAAGCGATTCGCCACGGCTACCAGACGGTGATGGTCGCCGGCGGCGCGGAGGAGCTGTGTCCTTCGGAGGCGGCGGTGTTTGACACTTTGTTCGCCACCAGCCAGCGCAATGACGCCCCGCACACTACGCCGTCGCCTTTCGACGCCGGGCGCGACGGGCTGGTGATCGGCGAGGGCGCGGGGACGCTGGTGCTGGAAGAGCTGGAGCACGCGCAGGCGCGCGGGGCGACCATTTACGCCGAGCTGGTGGGGTTCTATACCAACTGCGATGCGGCGCACATCACCCAGCCGCAGCGTGAAACCATGCAGATTTGTATCGAGGGTTCACTGCGCTGCGCGGGGCTGAGCGCCGGCGATATCGGTTATATCAATGCGCACGGCACGGCGACGGATCGCGGAGACGTGGCGGAAAGTCTGGCGACGGCGGCGGTTTTCGGCGACGCGACGCCGATCTCTTCCCTGAAAAGTTATTTCGGCCACACCCTGGGCGCCTGCGGCGCGCTGGAAGCCTGGATGAGCATTGAAATGATGCGCGAAGGCTGGTTTGCCCCCACACTCAACCTGCGGCAGCCGGCGGAAGACTGCGGTGCGCTGGATTATATTATGGGCGAGCCGCGTTATATCGACACCGACTATGTGCAGTCCAATAACTTTGCCTTTGGCGGCATCAATACCTCGCTGATTTTCCGCCGCTGGAGGTAAATTGGGATAACGGGGCAACCGATCCGTCAGGCAAAGTTGCTGACAAACCCTTCATCTCCACCGTCATCCTCGGGCGCACGTTTCGCGGGCGTGTGTCAGAACGTATAGGTAATGGCGGCCGCGCCGGTTACCTGATTACGCCGAAAAACGATCGGGCTGTCTGCGGCGTGATCGCCGAGCCATGTATAGCCCGCGCTAAATGAGGTTCCCCAGTGTTCGGAGAACTGATGGCTCCACGTCAGACTGGTGTCGACGCCGTAAAATCCGCCGGCGGCGTTGAAACGATGATAGCCTGAGCGGGCGCTTTGCCGCTTATTCACGCCGTAAAAGGTATTCATGTAGCGATGGTCGCCGAATAACGCGGCGGTCTGCCATGCCAGCGTATCGCTGTCGTTCTGAATGGGGATTAAGGTGAATGACGTTCGGTACTGCCCCCCCTGGCCGTCGCTGAGCGGCAGCGCGATCTTCCCCTCCACAGAAATCCAGGGCGCTATCGTCCATCCTACGGCGATGGAGGTATTGACGGCGGCGTTAATGTTTCCCATGCCTTTCAATTTGTCGGAGCCCTCCCGCCAGCTGGCGTCTTTGTCTGAGCGGCCGAGGGTATAGCCCAGCGTATGCTCCAGATAAAGCCCGTTATCGCTCATCAGGTCGTACCCGATCCCTTGCTGGGAATCCAGGAAAAAGGCGCCGTATCGGGCCTGAATCAGCGGCATTACCTGCGTGGTTCGTTTATCCGAACCGCTGTAGCGCGGCGCGTTTTGCGCGCCGATGCCCACCGTTATGGTCGATTGCGGCGAGGTATCATCCTCATCGGCCCTGGCGACGGTTGTTGTACCGGCGGTCATAAAACAAAGCGTATACAACACGATATTATGGGTTTTCATCAAGCCACCTCACGAGTAAATTATTTAGCGGCCATTGTCGGCAATGGCCTGACTGGGGCGGGATTATGAAGCGGCATTATCAATAAATAGTCAGGAATTTATGAAGAAATGGTCAAGGACGTGAAATGCAGACAAGACGCATACTGATAATCGAAGATGATGCGGATGCGGCCGGCGTGCTGGATGCGTATCTGACGCGGGAGAACTACGAGGTGACCGTTGTCGGGGACGGTCTGGCCGGGCTGGAATATGCACAGCGCCAGAAGCCGGATCTGATCCTGCTGGATGTGATGCTGCCGGGGATGAACGGCACGGAGATCCTGGCGGCCGTGCGCCGGAAAAGCGATACGCCGGTTATCATGGTGACCGCGATGGGCGATGCGCCGGACCGAATCGGCGCCCTGCGTTACGGCGCGGATGACTATGTGGTCAAACCCTATAATCCGGGCGAAGTGGTGGCGCGCGTGCAGGCCGTGCTACGACGCTGCCGTTTGCAGGTTCGGGAAAATGAAGCGCTGCGCTGGGCAAGTCTGGAAGTCGATACTATTTCGCGCACGGCCTGTGTTACGGACGCCGGCGAGACGCCGCGTTATCTTGATTTTACGCCGACGGAGTTTTCCCTGCTGGCCACGGTAATGCGCGCGCCGACGCGGGCCTTTTCCCGCCAACATCTGCTGGAACACTGTTTGCCGGAAAGCGATGCGCTGGAGCGCGTGGTGGATACGCATATGTACAACCTGCGTAAAAAACTGGAAAGCGCGGGTATCAGCAATGTGTTGCTGAATGTGCGCGGCGTGGGATACCGGTTCCGGCAGCCATGAAAAACGTCGAGCATCATTCACTGTGGCGCTGGATATGCGTCCGCATCCTGGCGCTGGCCATCGGCACGGTGATTGTTATCGCGCTGTGCATGTGGTTGCGTTTCGCCATTCAGAATCTCTGGGTGCTTCACCACATGCCGGCCGAGCTGCGGCAAGAATTTGAGGTACTGCGTCAGAACCCGGATCTTAACTTGGCCCGCTTTCACCAGATTGTCGATACCTGGTGGGGGGTAAGCTATTCGGATCCGTCGATCACCTCCGCCGACTGGATTTTAGTCGGCGTGCTGGTGGTGGTCATGATCCCGTTTATTGTGGTTATGGGGCTAAGGACGGCGCGCCCGCTTTCCGTTCAGTTCAGCCGCCTGGCCTCGGCTTCCGAAGCGGTGACCCGGGGCGAGTTCGGCATGCAGGCCGAACTGGTGGAAAAAACGCCGACGGAAATGGCCCGTTTCGCACGGGACTTCAATGCCATGACACGGCAACTGGCGCGTTATGAGCGCGAGCTACGGGCTTCGCATGTGGCGATGGCGCACGAATTGCGTTCGCCGCTGACCGCGGCGATAGGGCGGTTGCAGGGAATGCTTGACGGCGTATTCAGCGCCGACCCGCAACAGCTCGGGATGGTGATGAAGCAACTGCAAAACCTGAATCGTCTTATTGATGAGCTGCGCCTGCTTTCGCTGGCCGAGGCGGGCAGGCTGGTGCTGGAGCGTCGGGAACTGAACCTGACGGAACTGCTGCGGGAACGCGCCGCCTGGCTTAAACCGCAGACGGAAAAAGCCGGCATGGCGATCCGTATTGTGACTGACGAACCTTGCATGTACCTTGGCGATGCTTTTCGTCTTGGACAGGTTTTTACCGTCCTGATGGAAAACGCGCTGCGTTATGCCGGCGCAGGCAAGCAATTAACGATAGCGATACGGCGCGGGGAAAGCGCTTACGACATCACCTTTCAGGATAATGGCCCCGGCGTGGATGCGGATTTCTTATCCGCCATGTTCGAGCGTTTTAGCCGGGCGGACTCTTCAAGAGCCCGTCATTCCGGCGGCAGCGGCCTCGGCCTGTCGATAGCGCGCGCGATCTGCATGGCCCACGGCGGCGCGATCAGCGCCAGTCTGCCGGCGGAGAAGGGGTTGCTGATTACGCTGCGCCTGCCTAAAGCCTGTCGGGCGGAATGCTAAAATCGCCGCCCTTGATGATATCTTGACGAAACGTACAAGGAATCTCGACATTCCATGCGTTAAATGACGCCATCTTGATTTAGGAAACGCGTCATGTCAGAAAATTACGTCACTCATGCGCGCCACGCGCTGCATCGGCTTATCGTACCGATTCGTCGTTTTACCCTGCCGCCTGTTCTGTCTCTGCTGTGCATCGCGCCGCTGCTGCTTGCCGGCTGCCGCGACGCCGAGCCGCAGCATAACGTAGCGCCCCGTCCGGTACGTTATGTCTCGGCGCCGCAGCCCTCGTCCGGCACGCCGCCGGTTCGCACCGGGGAAATCCGCGCCCATGATGAAATCGCTCTGGGCTTTCGGCTTGATGGCCGCATCCTCACTCGTCAGGTCGACGTGGGCCAACGCGTCGTCAAAGGACAGGCGCTGGCCACGCTGGAGAGCGATACGGCGCGTAATCAGCTCGGCAGCGCGCGGGCTGAACTGGATAGCGCCCGCGCGGCGGAACGGGTGGCGGCGTTAACCCTTAATCGAATGAAGTCGCTGATGCCGTCCGGCGCCATTGCCCGGGTGCAACTGGATACCGCCACGTCGGACTGGCAGTCGGCCGTCTCCCACCGTCAGAGTAGCGAAGCGGCGCTGAAAAATGCGCAGGATAATCTGACGTGGACCCAGCTCGCCGCGCCGCAGTCCGGGGTGATTACCCAGGTCAGCGCCTCCGCCGGTCAGGTCGTCAGCGCCGGACAAGTCGTTTTTACTCTCGCCGCCAGTGACGGGCGCGACGCCGTATTCGACGTCGCCGATCCGCAAGCGATCGAGAACAACCGAAACGGGCGGTTTACGGTTTCCCTGCTCGCCGAACCGTCAGTGCAGGTAAGCGGCCGACTGCGCGATATCAGTCCGCAGGCCGACGCTCAGACCCGAACCTGGCGGGTGCGCATCGCGCTTGATAACCCGCCGGCGGCGATGGCGCTGGGCGCCAGCGTTGAGGGTGAAATGCCGTTATCCGGGCCGGGAATGATCGCCATCCCCGCATCGGCGCTGACCCAGACCGGCGACAGCGCGGCGGTATTTGTGGTGGACGATAGCCGGCAGATCCATCTGCGTCCGGTAACGCCCGGCAGGTACACCGCCGCGTCGGTCTTTATCGCCCACGGCATTCAGCCGGGGGAGAAGGTGGTGACGGCGGGCGTCAGCAAGCTGCGGGAAGGTGAAACGGTTACTCTCGGGGAGGAGGCGAAATGAAGGCCGCCGATCTGAAATCGTCATTCAACCTCTCCGCATGGGCGCTGAAGAATCAGCAACTGGTGACTTTTTTTATGCTGCTTATCATGGGCGCGGGAATTCTCAGCTATCAGCAGTTGCCGCGTAATGAAGACCCGGCCTTCACCATTAAAACGGCGGTGGTGTCCACGCAGTGGTCCGGCGCGACCATCGACGACACCGTCAATCTGGTGACGGACACGCTGGAAAAGAAACTCCAGGAAACGCCTTACCTCGATTACGTCGAGAGCGAAACCCGCGCCGGTCAGTCGACCATTTTCGTCAATCTCAGGGATGATACGCCGCCGGAAAAGGTGCCGGATATCTGGTATCAGGTACGTAAAAAAATGCAGGATATCGTCGTTTCGCTCCCGCAAGGGGTTCAGGGACCCGCGGTGAATGACGAATTTGACGACACTTTCGGCACGATTTACGGTTTTACCGCGGAAGGGTTTACCCAGCGCGAACTGCGTGACCGGGTCGACGAGGTCCGGCTTAGCCTGATGATGTTGCCGGATATCGGCAAAATCAGTCTGCTGGGCGAACAGGA
Source organism: Brenneria sp. L4-2C (assembly GCF_040240335.1). Classification (NCBI taxonomy): domain Bacteria; kingdom Pseudomonadati; phylum Pseudomonadota; class Gammaproteobacteria; order Enterobacterales; family Pectobacteriaceae; genus Brenneria; species Brenneria sp. L4-2C. The sequence continues at coordinate 52,282 of NZ_JBEIAC010000022.1, forward strand.
AGAACAAATCGTCATCGCTTTTTCTCCACGCAAACTCGCCGGCATGGGGTTGGATCTGCAACAGGTGACCGATGCGCTTAAGGCGCAAAACGAAGTGGTGCCGGCGGGAACCTTGAGAACCGATCGGGAGAATATTGCGTTACGGGTCAGCGGCGCGCTGGGTTCGGTGGAAAGTCTGCGCGCCGTCACATTGCATATTGACGGACACTATATTCCGCTGACCGACATCGCCGCCGTCAGCCTCCAGCGCGCGGAACCGCCGGCGCCGATATTCAAGGTCAATGGTCAACCGGCCATCGGCCTGGCCGTGTCAATGGCGCCCACCGGCAATATGCTGCGCTTTGGCGAGGCGCTTAACGCGCGGATGGCGGAGATACAGGCGCAACTGCCGCACGGTATCGAGGTGACCAATGTCGCCGATCAATCCGCCGTCGTGAAACAGGCGGTGAGCGGCTTTGTCCGGGTATTGATCGAAGCGGTGGTGATTGTGCTGGCGGTGTCGTTCGTGTCGTTGGGGCTGCGAGCCGGTCTGGTGGTGGCGGCCGCGATCCCGCTGGTGCTGGCGATGACTTTCGCCGGCATGATGCTGGCGGGTATTGGTTTGCAGCGTATTTCGCTGGGCGCGTTGATTATCGCGCTCGGGCTGCTGGTGGATGACGCCATGATCACCGTTGAAACCATGGTGGCGCGCCTTGAGGCCGGCGATAATCGCTGGCGCGCCGCCACCTGCGCGTTTGAAACCACGGCTTTCCCGATGCTCACCGGCACGCTGGTCATGATCGCCGGTTTTATTCCGGTTGGTTTCGCCGCCTCCAGCGCCGGCGAGTACTGCTTTTCCCTGTTTGCGGTCGTATTGATGGCCTTGCTCTGTTCATGGGTGGTGGCGATCCTTTTCTCGCCGCTGACCGGAACCTGGCTCTTGCCCGACACGCTCAAATCCCATGCCGGCGAAAAAGGCCGGCAGCCGGGGCGGCTGATGCGTTTTTATCGCCGCCTGTTGGCGTGGGTGCTAGGCCACCGGCTGGCGACGCTCGGTCTGGCGCTGGCGTTCTTTGCGCTGTCGGTCTTCGGCACCACCTTTATGCAGGGCGAATTCTTCCCGTCTTCCGATCGTCCCGAGTTGCTGGTCAGTCTTTCCCTGCCGGCCAATAGCGCGCAGTCGGAAACGCAACGGCGGACATCCCTGCTCGAAAAAACGCTGGCGGGCAATGAAAACATCGATCATTACTCGACTTATGTCGGCACCGGCGCAATACGTTTCTATCTGCCGATGGATGTGTTGTCGGACAATGAAAATATTGCGCAATTAGTGGTGGTGGCGAAAGATCTGGCGGCCCGCGACCGGCTAATACGGCAGTTGAACGAGACCCTGGCCCGGGAGTTCGGCGACATCACCACGCGTGTTTCGCCGCTGGAGTTGGGGCCGCCGGTGGGCTGGCCGGTGAAATATCGCGTCAGCGGCCCGGATTATCAAAAGGTGCGCGAGTTGGCCCGGAAACTGGCGGGCGTCATCGGGAAAAATCCGGCCGCGCGCGAAGTGAATCTGACGGCCGGCGAGCCGGAGCGGGTCATTACGCTGCGCGTGAATCAGACCGAAGCGCGCGCGGCGGGCGTTTCTTCAACCACGCTGGCGGAAACGCTGAATACCGTCTGGTCCGGCAGCGTGATGACCACCGTGCGCGATCGTAACCGTCTGATTGATGTGGTGCTGCGCGGCAATGACGCCGAGCGGCTGGATACCGGCAGCATCGAGTCTCTGATGCTGACCACGTCAGGCGGGCAGAAAGTGCCGTTAAGCCGCGTCGCTACGCCGGTCTGGCATGTTGACGATCCGGTTGTTTGGCGGCGCCAGCGGCTGCCTTTTATCACCGTTCAAACGGATTTGGCGCCCGGTATGCGCGCCGAAGGCGTATCGCAGGCGCTGCTTCCCGCTGTTGATGCGTTGCGCGCCGAACTGCCGCCGGGTTATGGCATTGAAGAAGGCGGTACGGTAGCGGAATCAGACCGAGGCAATAGTTCCGTCTACACCGTGTTGCCGGTTACGCTTGGCGCGATGCTTATTCTGCTGATGATCCAGTTGCAGACGTTTTCGCGCATGCTGCTGGCATTGCTGATGGCGCCTTTCGGCCTGCCGGGGATTGTCGCGGCCATGCTGCCGACAGGCACGCCAATGGGTTTTGTGGCGTTGCTTGGCATTATTGCGCTGGCCGGGATGATTATTCGTAACGCGGTTATTCTCATCAGCGAAGTCGACAGCAACACGCGTCAGGGGCTGGATCGCGAAGACGCGATCATAAAAGCCGCGCAACACCGCGCCAGACCGATACTGTTGACCGCTTGCGCCGCCATTCTGGGGATGATCCCGATTTCACATCAGGTATTCTGGGGGCCGATGGCCTACGCCATCATCGGCGGGTTAATGTTCGCTACGTTGGTGACGCTGACCGTATTGCCGGCGTCGCTCAGTCTTGTTATGCAGGCCGAAAAAACGGCGTTGCGCAAGCCGGAAATGGCATAGCCTGCTTTCTCCTCCGCTTTGTTTTTTCTTGTGACCGGGCCGTTATTTCAGCGGCCCATCGCTGCGATTTTGGGTTTGTCATAAAACTGTCACATTACATACATTTTACTGTCACTCAACTGTCCTATTTTTCCTCCTGCACACTACACTCTGATTAATTACGGCTCCGGGTCGACATTTTTGCTATCCCACAGGAGGGATTATGAAACTTATGCGTACCACTATCGCCGGTATTGTTGCGGCAACGTTTTCTTTGACGGCGGTTTCCGCTTTCGCCGCCGTCAATCTCACTGGCGCAGGTGCGACATTCCCCGCGCCGGTCTATGCCAAATGGGCTGACTCCTATCAAAAAGAAACCGGTAATAAAGTTAACTATCAGGGCATCGGCTCATCAGGCGGCGTAAAACAGATTCTCGCCAAGACCGTCGATTTCGGCGCGACGGATGCGCCGCTGTCCGACGATAAGCTGGCGCAGGATGGTTTGTTCCAGTTCCCGACGGTTATCGGCGGCGTGGTGCTGGCGGTGAACATTCCCGGCATCAAATCCGGCGATCTGACGCTGGATGGCAAAACGCTGGGCGACATCTACCTGGGCAAAATCAAAAAATGGAACGACCCCGCCATTACCAAGCTGAATCCGAATGCCAAACTGCCGGATCAGGATATCGCAGTGGTGCGTCGCGCGGATGGTTCCGGCACGTCTTTCGTCTTCACCAGCTATCTGGCGAAGGTGAATGCGGAGTGGAAGGAAAAAATCGGCGCCGGCTCCACGGTTAACTGGCCGACCGGTCTGGGCGGCAAGGGCAACGACGGCATCGCCGCGTTCGTTCAGCGTCTGCCCGGCTCCATTGGCTACGTCGAGTACGCGTACGCCAAGCAGAATAATCTGGCTTACACCAAACTGGTTTCCGCAGACGGCAAAGTGGTCAGCCCGACCGGGGAAAGTTTCAGCAATGCGGCCAAAGGCGCGGACTGGAGCCAATCTTTCGCTCAGGATCTGACTAACCAGAAAGGCGATGACGCCTGGCCTATCACCTCAACGACGTTCATTCTGGTGCAAAAAGCGCAGCCGAAAGCCGAACAGGGTACGGAAGTGTTGAAGTTCTTTGACTGGGCTTATCAGAAAGGCGGTTCTCAGGCTACGGCGCTGGATTACGCTATTCTGCCGGATGAAGTCGTTGAGCAGATTCGCGCGGCCTGGAAGACGAATGTGAAAGACAGCAGCGGTAAATCGTTGTATTAAAGATAACGAGAAAAAGCATTGCGTTAAGAAGAAGTGTACTAAAATCGTACTACGTTCCTTGTGTTTGGTAGCAAGGCCATTTCGCTGAGTGCGGCAAGGTATAAAAGGGGAGGAGAGGACATCTCCTCCCCATCCTTGGCTGCCACTTTTGTTATCAAGCATCGTTAAATTAAGAAGAGAGACGCATGGCTGAGTACAAGCCAACTATCAAAGCCCCCGGAAAGCACGGCGATATCATTTTTGGCGCGCTGGTAAAATTGGCCGCGCTGGTGACGCTGATGTTGTTAGGGGGCATTATTGTTTCCCTGATTGTGGCTTCCTGGCCCAGTATCGAGAAATTCGGTTTTTCTTTTCTGTGGACCAAGAACTGGGATGCGCCTGCCGAGCAGTTCGGCGCGCTGGTGCCGATTTACGGCACCATTGTCACCTCGTTGATCGCGCTGATTATCGCCATACCGATCAGTTTTGGTATTGCGCTGTTTTTAACCGAATTGGCGCCGGGATGGCTGAAACGCCCGCTGGGCGTCGCGATTGAGCTGCTGGCCGCCATCCCCAGTATCGTTTACGGTATGTGGGGGTTGTTCGTTTTCGCGCCGTTATTCGCCAAATATTTTCAGCAGCCGGTCGGCAATGTGCTGTCCGGCATTCCGATTGTCGGGTCGCTGTTCTCAGGCCCGGCATTCGGCATCGGCATTCTGGCGGCGGGGGTGATTCTGGCGATCATGATCATTCCTTATATCGCGGCGGTGATGCGCGATGTGTTTGATCAAACGCCGGTGATGATGAAAGAGTCCGCCTACGGCATCGGCTGCACCACCTGGGAGGTTATCTGGCATATCGTTCTGCCGTTCACCAAAAACGGGGTGATAGGCGGCATTATGCTGGGATTGGGGCGCGCGCTGGGCGAAACCATGGCGGTGACCTTTATTATCGGCAATACCTACCAGTTGGACAGCGTATCGCTCTATATGCCCGGCAACAGCATTACCTCGGCGCTGGCGAACGAGTTCGCCGAGGCGGAATCCGGTCTGCACACCGCGGCGCTGATGGAGCTGGGGCTGATCCTGTTTGTTATTACCTTTATTGTTCTGGCGTGCTCAAAATTAATGATTATGCGTCTGGCAAAGAATGAGGGGACGCGCTGATGTCGGCATTAGGTATGGAACAACACGAAAAGTCTCTGCTGCGTTCACGGCAGAAAATGCAGTCGTGGCGGCGGCAGAAAAACCGTATCGCCCTGTGCTTATCGATGGTCACCATGGCGTTCGGCCTGTTCTGGCTGGTGTGGATCCTGTTTTCAACCATCAGCAAAGGGATTGACGGCATGTCGCTGGCGTTATTTACCGAAATGACGCCGCCGCCGAACACGGAAGGGGGCGGTCTGGCGAACGCCATTGTCGGCAGCGGTCTGCTGATCCTGTGGGCGACCGTTTTAGGCACGCCGCTTGGCATCATGGCCGGTATCTATCTGGCTGAGTACGGCCGCAAGTCATGGGTCGCCGAAGTGATTCGCTTTATTAACGATATCCTGTTATCCGCGCCGTCAATCGTGGTGGGGCTTTTTGTCTATACCCTGGTGGTGGCGAAAATGGAGCACTTCTCGGGTTGGGCCGGGGTGATTGCGCTGGCGCTTTTGCAGGTGCCTATTGTGATTCGGACGACGGAAAATATGCTCAAGCTGGTGCCGGACAGCCTGCGCGAAGCGGCGTATGCGTTAGGCACGCCGAAGTGGAAGATGATTTCTGCCATCACGCTGAAAGCCTCGGTTTCCGGCATTATGACCGGGATTTTACTGGCGATAGCGCGTATTGCCGGGGAAACCGCGCCGTTGTTGTTTACGTCGCTGTCCAATCAGTTCTGGAGCACGGATCTTATGCATCCGATCGCCAACCTGCCGGTCACCATCTTCAAGTTCGCCATGAGTCCGTTTGTTGAATGGCAGCAGTTGGCCTGGGCGGGGGTATTGCTGATCACTTTCTGTGTTCTGCTGCTGAATATCCTGGCGCGCGTGATTTTTTCTGCCAAGAAATACTAATAAATTTAAGATGTTGCTTTGCAGCATCCGTATATAAAGAGAGAAGTCTTGATGAGTATGGCTACTGAGACATCCACCAGTAAAATCCAGGTACGTAATCTGAATTTCTATTATGGGAAATTCCATGCGCTGAAAGACATCACGCTGGATATCGCCGCCAACCAGGTTACGGCGTTTATCGGACCGTCGGGCTGCGGTAAATCGACGCTGCTGCGTACCTTGAACAAAATGTATCAGCTCTACCCGGAACAGCATGCCGAAGGCGAGATCCTGCTTGATGGCAATAATATTCTGAATGATAAACAGGATATCTCGCTGCTCAGGGCCAAGGTGGGAATGGTCTTTCAGAAGCCGACGCCGTTTCCGATGTCCATTTACGATAACATCGCGTTCGGCGTGCGGCTGTTTGAGAAGTTATCGCGCGCGCAGATGGATGAACGCGTGGAATGGGCGTTAACCAAAGCGGCGCTGTGGCATGAAACCAAAGATAAGCTGCACCAGAGCGGGTACAGCCTGTCGGGCGGTCAGCAGCAGCGTTTGTGCATCGCGCGCGGCATCGCCATCCGTCCCGACGTGCTGTTGCTCGACGAGCCCTGCTCCGCGCTGGACCCGATCTCCACCGGCAGAATTGAAGAGCTGATTTCCGAGCTGAAAAAAGATTACACCGTGGTTATCGTCACCCACAATATGCAGCAGGCGGCGCGTTGTTCGGACCACACTGCGTTTATGTATCTGGGTGAATTAATCGAATTCAGCGATACCGATACCTTGTTTACTGCGCCGCGGCAGAAACAAACTGAAGATTACATCACCGGCCGTTACGGTTGATTACGGGAAGCATCATGGATAATTTGAATCTGAACAAACACATTTCCGGGCAGTTCAACGCCGAGCTGGAAAACATCCGTACCCAGGTGCTGACCATGGGCGGGCTGGTGGAGCAGCAACTGACCGACGCCATCACCGCGATGCACAATCAGGATGCCGAACTGGCGCAGCGCGTGGTGGAAGCGGACGCCAAGGTCAATATGATGGAAGTGACCATCGATGAAGCCTGCGTGCGCATCATCGCCAAACGCCAGCCCACCGCCAGCGACCTGCGTCTGGTGATGGCGATCATCAAAACGATTTCCGAACTGGAACGTATCGGCGACGTGGCGGACAAAATCTGTCGCACCGCGCTGGAGAAATTCTCTCATCAGCATCAGCCGCTGCTGGTCAGTCTGGAGTCGCTGGGGCGTCACACGGTGCAAATGCTGCACGACGTGCTGGATGCGTTCGCCCGGATGGATCTGGATGAGGCGGTGCGTATCTATCGTGAAGATAAAAAGGTGGATAAAGAGTACGAAGGGATTGTGCGTCAGTTGATGACGCACATGATGGAAGACTCCCGCACCATTCCCAGCGTACTGACGGCGCTGTTCTGCGCCCGCTCCATCGAGCGTATCGGCGATCGTTGCCAAAACATCTGCGAATTTATCTTCTATTTCGTCAAAGGACAGGACTTCCGCCATCTGGGCGGCGACGCGCTGGAAAAACTGCTGGTGGAGAAACAGCAGAAAAAAGACGAATAGTTTGCCGATGAGGAAAACGCGGGGCTGGGTAGGGATGCCGCCCCGTGGTGATTTTGGTGTGTGACTCTCCCTTGTTGCGTTGTTGTATGTCGCTTGCTGTTTCCCCCCGCCCGGTTCCAATATCACCTGTTTTCGTCGCTCACTGTCGCAATATTTATCGATTCCTCTCCCAATATTCCATTTCACCTTTCTTAATACGGTGATGTTTATTGAGTTCCCTTGCAGTATGTATAAAATTTTATACATACATCATCCCTCATGTATGATTGGAAAAGAAATAGATTGGCGGGAAAAATTGGTAAGCGGGTAAAACTGGTGATTGAATAGCTTGCTCGTGTTATTGCTTTTAAATAGTGCAAAAAAAGAGCACCCCGCACTATTAGTGCGCTAATTATCCAGATGAAAGACTTATACTAAAAACGTAACTTAATTTCTCAGCCGCAGTATTCAAAAATAGTGTACGCCACGCCTGCGGTTTCTCCTTTTTAGAAATTACCCGCCTAAAATCTGTAAGGTTATAAATCCGCTATTGGCTTCAGTCTTGCAATGATTACACCGTGAGTATTCAGCATGGTTTATTCATTAATGACATGGAGAGATAGCATGACTCGTTCCCTGGCAAGACGGATACAACAATATGCTTTATCTGCATTACTGATTGGATGCGCTTCCTATAGTTATGCGGGAAAACAGAATGATACGTTGGTTTATGCCTCGGATAATGAGGTGGAAAATATTAGCGCTTATCATAACAACATGCGAGAAGGGGTGATTATTTCCAACCTGGTATGGGACAGGCTGGTCTATCGCGATCCCAAAACCGGTGAATATGAACCCTTGCTGGCGACATCCTGGGAGTGGGATTCGCCGGAAATACTGATTTTGCATTTACGCCAGGGCGTTAAATTCCATAACGGCGATGATTTTACCGCCGCCGACGTGGTTTACACGTTTAACGATATTGCCGGCGCGCCGGATTCCGTGGTTCCACAAAGCGTCGAGTGGATTAAGGAAGCGGTGAAAGTTGATGACTACACCGTTAAATTACAGCTAAAAAAACCTTTCCCGGCGGCGCTGGAATATTTATCCGGCCCGACGCCGATTTATCCGGCCAAATATTATCAACAGGTTAAGCTGGCCGGCTTCAGTAAAGCGCCGATCGGCACCGGACCTTATAAAATCACCGGCGTGACGCCGGGGCAGGGCGTCACCATGGAGAAAAACCCTGATTACTTCAAAGACAGTCCGATAGGGCAGCCGAAAATCGGCAAGCTACAGTTTGTGGTGATCCGCGATCCGGAAACCCGGCTGGCGCAGTTGATGACCGGTCAGGTCGACTGGATCTGGCGAGTCCCTTCCGATCAGTCTGCCTCGCTGGAAGGGATGCCGAATATTTCAGTGAAAAGCGGCGAAACCATGCGCATCGGTTTTCTGGCGTTGAACATCAATGCCGGCGGGCCGGGCGGGGAGCCGTTCAAGGATCTGCGCGTTCGTCAGGCGGTGAACCACGCCATCAACCGTAAGGGCATGGTGGATAATCTGGTGCGCGGCGGCAGTCAGCCGGTCTATTCCGCCTGCTTCTACACCCAGGCCGCCTGTAACACCAGCAAAGTGATAGCCTACGATTACAACCCGGATAAAGCCAAAAAGTTGCTGGCGGAGGCCGGTTATCCCAATGGGTTCGATACCGATATCTGGGCCTATCGCGAACGGGATTATGCCGAAGCGATCATCGGCGATTTGCGTAAAGTCGGTATCCGCGCCCGGCTGCACTATGTGCAGTATCCGGTGCTGGCCGCCGATCTGATTTCCGGTAAGGCGCCGATGGCGATACGAACCTGGGGCTCTTTTTCCATCAACGATGCTTCCGCCTTCGTCACGCCTTATTTCGGCGGCAAGGGCGACGATATCTGGAAAGACGCGGAGGTCACCAATCTGCTGACCAACGCGGATCAAACCATCGATACCAAACAGCGCAGCGCCATGTATGCGGACTTGCTGGGCCGCATCTCTTCCCAGGCTTATTTGGCGCCCCTGTTTTCCTATTCAACGAATTACGCCTTTACCGCCGATCTGAACTTCGACAGCTGGCCGGATGAATTGCCGCGTTTCGCTTTGGCGAGTTGGAAGTAACGCACTGTCGGGAATCGATAGTGATATCGATTCCCGCGGGTCTCTGGCGAGAATGAGGAACCGCGCATGATTATCTATATCTTACATCGACTTTTGGTCGCGCTGGCGGTGCTGTTTACCGTGGCGGTAGTCAGTTTCTCTCTCCTGCATCTTTCCGGCGATCTGGCGGCGGCGATTGCCGGCCCGGAGGCAACGGCCGAGGTGGTTGAACGTATCCGGGTGCAATACGGGCTGGATCAGCCATTGACCACGCAGTTTATGCACTGGATGTGGTCGGCTTTACATCTTGATTTCGGCCGCTCGTTTTATTTCGAAAATACGGTAATGGAATTGGTCGGTCAGAGAATGCCCGTCACCCTGAAACTGGGGGCGGTTTCTCTGTTGCTGGCGCTGGTGGTGGCCATTCCGCTCGGGGTACTGGCGGCGGTGTTCCGCGATACCTGGATCGACAGATGTTCCATTTTTATTGCGGTGATCGGTCAGGCGATGCCGAATTTCTGGTTTGCCCTGCTGCTGATCGTCGTCTTTGCCGTGGGCCTGAAATGGCTGCCGGTGGCCGGGAACGGCAGTTGGCGGAACTTTGTCTTACCGGCCGTCGCGCTGGGTTATTACGCCATGCCGTCGCTGATGCGGCTGACGCGCTCCGGCATGCTGGACGTACTCGGCTCGGACTATATCCGCACCGCGCAAGCCAAGGGGTTAAGCTCTTTCAAGGTGGTCGTCAAACACGGTCTGCGTAACGCCATCATTCCGGTGGTGGCGCTGGCGACGGTCGAACTGGGCTTTATGCTGGGGGGATCGGTGGTGATTGAGTCGGTATTCGCCTTGCAGGGATTGGGGCAACTGGCCTGGGACTCCATCTCCCGCAACGATTTTCCGGTCGTGCAGGCCATTGTGCTGATTATCTCGGTGTTCTATATCGGGCTGACATTTCTGGCGGATATCCTCAATGCGGCGCTCGATCCGCGTCTGCGTACCTCATAGGGAGTTTCCATGAAAACGTCTTCGTCACTCTCTTCCACGCTGATCGCCAGGCCGGCGATGGCTGAAGCCGGACTGATTCCGCAACCGGCCCCCTGGCGGCGCTGGATTCATCGCATCCTCGGTCATCACAGCATGACGTTCGGCCTGATTGTGCTGGCGATGATTGTGCTGGCGGCGCTGCTTGCGCCATTCATCAGCCCGCACGATCCTTACGCGCAGGATGTGAGCCGGCGCCTGATACCGCCGGTATGGCATGAGAAAGGCGGTTGGGAGCACATTCTGGGTACCGACAAGCTGGGGCGCGACTATCTCAGTCGGCTGTTGTTCGGCGCCAGGGTGTCGTTGACCATCGGGCTGGTTTCGGTGCTGGTGGCCGGATTTATCGGCATTACGCTGGGGGTGCTGGCGGGGTATTTCGGCGGTCGGGTGGATGCGCTGGTCAGCTATATTCTGACGGTTCGCCTGTCTATGCCGATCATTCTGGTGGCGCTGGCGACCGCTTCGCTGGTGGGCGGATCGGTAAAAGTGGTGATCCTGCTGCTCGGGTTGCTGCTGTGGGATCGCTTCCTGATTGTCTCCCGTTCGGTGACCCGGCAATTGCGCGAGGCGGAGTTTATCGCCGCCGCCAAGACGCTGGGCGCCTCCTCGTTGTTTATTATGCTGCGCGAAATCCTGCCCAATCTGCTTGGCCCGCTGACGGTGGTGGCGACGCTGGAAATCGCCCACGCCATTCTGCTGGAAGCCACCCTCTCTTTCCTCGGGCTGGGCGTACAGCCGCCGATGCCGTCGTGGGGGCTGATGGTGGCCGAGGGTAAGGCGTACATGTTCTTTCAACCCTGGGTCATTCTGATCCCCGGCGTGGTGCTGGCTATCCTGGTGCTGGGGATCAATCTGGTGGGAGACGGCCTGCGCGATGTGACCGCGTTGGACGGACGTAACTGAGGAAGTGGCCATGAATAATGACATTTTGCTGGATGTGAAAAACCTGCGCGTCGATCTGCCGACGCCGCGCGGCACGCTGCATGCGGTGCGCGGGCTGGATTTCTCGGTACGGCGCGGGGAGATGTTATGTCTGGTGGGCGAGTCCGGCTGCGGCAAGTCGATGACGTCGCTGGCGCTGATGGATCTGTTGCCGCGCAAGGCGGTGCGCAGCGCCGATCGTCTTCTCTTTCAGGGCGTTGAATTGCAGTCGCTGAAAAAACGCGAAATTACCGCGCTGCGCGGCGACAAGATGTCGATGATTTTCCAGGAGCCGATGACCTCGCTGAATCCCTCTTACACATTGGGCAACCAGCTCTGCGAGACGCTTCAGGCCCATCGCAAGGTTTCGCCGGCGCAGGCGCGCGAACGGGCAGTGTATCTGATGGAGCGCGTGGGGATTCCTATGGCGGCCGATCGCCTGAACCAGTATCCGCACCAGTTGTCCGGCGGTCTGCGCCAGCGCATCATGATCGCCATGGCGCTGATGTGCGAACCGGAGCTGATTATCGCCGACGAGCCGACGACGGCGTTGGATGTCACCATTCAGGCGCAGATCCTGCGTATGTTGCGCGAACTGCAACGGGAGTTCGGCATGGCGGTGATTTTCATCACCCACGACCTGGGCGTGGTGGCGCGTATCGCCGACCGGGTGGCGGTGATGTATGCCGGTAAAATTGTCGAAACCGCGCCGGTGACGACGCTGTTTAACCAGCCGCAGCACCCTTATACCCGGGCGCTGCTCGACTGCATCCCGATTCAGGGGAAAACCATTCCGGGTCGGCCGCTGAATGCGATCCCCGGCGTGGTACCCAGCCTGATCGGCGTACAACAGGGCTGCGCGTTCAGTAATCGCTGTTGCCACTGTACGGACGCCTGTAACCAGCAAACGCCTTACGTGGAGGTCGCCGACCAGCACGCGGTGCGCTGTGTACGGGCTTTACCGGCGCGTAATGCGGAGGTCGCATGAATCAAATCGCCAATCATCACGACGCGCCTTCCACGTTGCCGACGCACATTCCGGGCAACGATGATATTGCGCTGGAACTGTGCTCCTTAACGCGGGTTTTTCGCCTTAATCGCGGTTTCTTCTCCCGGCCCGGCGAGATCCGCGCGGTGAACGAGGTTTCCCTGCGTATCCGGCGCGGAGAAACGCTGGGGCTGGTGGGCGAATCGGGCTGCGGAAAAAGCACGCTGGCGAAAATGCTGCTGGGTTTGCTGGCGCCGACTTCCGGCAATGTGCTGATTGAAGGGCGTGAAATCGATTCCGGCAATCGCAAGGACATGGCGGCCCGCATTCAGCCTATCTTTCAGGATCCCTATTCCTCGCTGAATCCGCGCCGTACCGTCGCCGATATCGTGGAGGTGGCGCTGCGTCTGCACGGCATCGGTACGCCGGCGGAGCGCAAAGAACAGGTCAAAGAGATGCTTGATGTAGTCGGCATGCCCGCTCGGACGCACAGCCAATACCCCGGCCAACTGTCCGGCGGGCAGCGGCAGCGCGTGGCTATCGCCCGCGCGTTGATTATGCGGCCTGACATTCTGATCTGCGATGAACCGACGTCGGCGCTGGATGTTTCCGTTCAGGCGCAAATTCTCAATCTGCTGCTGGCGCTGAAACAGGAATTCGGCCTGACTTACCTGCTGATCAGCCACAACCTGTCGGTCGTGGAGCATCTGGTGGATCATGTGGCGGTGATGCAGAGAGGGACGATTGTCGAACAGGGTACGCGCGAGCAGATTTTCCACGCGCCGCGGCACCCTTATACCAAATCGCTGCTGGCGTCGGTGCTTACGCCGGAGCCGGGATTGGGCATTCCGCAGATTGAGCCGTATTAACCGCGGCCCGGTATCCCGTTTCTTAAACCATCAACGTTGCGCCTGTTGTTGATTAACGACTCTCAGAGAAAAAGAGGATAGACAGAATATGACGCGTGAAGAGACGATCCAGTCAACCGCCGAGGATTTCAATTCAGGAAATTTCGCGCAGACCCTGACGCGCAGGGTGGCATATCGCACGGAAAGTCAGGATGCCGGAAGCGGCCCTGTTCTGCTGTCCTACCTGACGGATGAAATGATGCCGGCGCTTGAGGCGATGGGGTTTGAGTGTCGACTGGCGGATAACCCCGTCAGCGGCAAAGGGCCGTTCTTGCTGGCGCGCCGTATGGAGTCGGAAGCCGCGCTGACCCTGCTTACCTACGGCCACGGCGATGTGGTGCGCGGCTATGACGACCAGTGGCGGGAGGGGCTGTCGCCGTGGGCGTTGGTGCAGGAGGGCAACCGCTGGTATGGGCGCGGCACCGCGGATAACAAAGGTCAGCACTCGATTAATCTGGCGGCGCTGGCGCAGGTGCTGAAGGCGCGCAACGGCCGTCTCGGCTACAACGTAAAAATCATTCTGGAAATGGGGGAAGAGGATGGTTCGCCGGGATTGAACGAGATTTGCGCGCAATACCGCGACTGGCTGGCCGCCGATCTGTTTATCGCCTCGGACGGGCCGCGAATCTCCGCCGCCCGTCCGACCCTGTTCCTCGGCTCGCGCGGGGTGTTCAATTTTGAGCTGCGGGTGAATCTGCGCGAGGGCGCGCACCATTCGGGCAACTGGGGCGGGTTGCTGAGCAACCCCGGTATTCGCCTGTCGCACGCCCTCGCCAGCATGGTGGACGCTCACGGCCGCATTCTGGTGCCGGGGCTGCGCCCGCCGGCGATCGCCGAGACCCTGCGTCATATGCTTGCGGATATTGAACTGGGCGGCGGGGCGACGGATCCGGCTATCGATCCCCGCTGGGGCGAGCCGGGTCTGACGGCGGCGGAAAAACTGTATGGCTGGAATACGCTGGATGTGCTGGCGTTCGTCACCGGCAATCCGGATAAGCCCGCCCACGCCATCCCGCCGCAGGCCAACGCGCATTGTCATATGCGTTATGTGCTGGGCAGCGACGTGGAGAATTTTGCTCAACATATCCGGCGTCATCTGGACGCCAACGGATTTGAAGACGTGGCGATGGCGAATGCCGCCAGCCATTATGCCGCTACCCGGCTCGACCCCAACGATCTCTGGGTGGCGTGGGGAAAGGCGTCGATAACCCGCACATCCGGCATCAACGCCGCGGTGCTGCCGAACTTCGGCGGCGGGTTGCCGAACGCCTGCTTCTCGGAAACGCTGGGCTTGCCGACGCTGTGGGTGCCGCATTCCTACCCGGCCTGCTCACAGCATGCGCCCAATGAGCATATTTTGGCGGATATGACGCTACAGGCGCTCAAAATCATGACCGGGCTGTTCTGGGATCTGGCTGAACAGGGGGCGGATATCGTACGCATGCGTTCACAGCGAAAGAAATCCCAATCGGCGGAAACGATATAAGCGCAGCCGTGCAGGAGGGCCGATGCATAGCAACGAAATTCGTTACTTCATGGCGGTGGCCAATACCGGTTCGCTAAGCGCGGCCAGCCAGCAGCTGTTTGTGGCGGTATCCGCCATCAGCAGGCAGATCCAGCGGCTGGAGACGCGTCTCGGCATGCCCTTGTTCGAGCGGCACGCCAGGGGCATGGTGCTGAATGACGCCGGACGCATTCTGGAGAATCATGTGCGGCGCAGCATGGCGGATATGGAGCTGGCGATGGCCGAGATTGAAGGGCTGAAATCGGCGCGCCAGACCACCATCCGGGTGGTGTGTACCGACGGTATCGGGTTCAATCTGCTGCCGACTCTGATGGCGACGTTTCGTCGCCAGTGCGCGCAAGTCAACTTTGTGCTGACGGTGGGCAGCGCCCGCCAGGTTCCCGACCTGATCCGCAACGGCGAATGCGATGTAGCGCTGAAGTTCAGTCTGGCGCCGGAGCACGGCGTTCAGGTCATCGCCTCTTTCCCCGCGCCGTTTCTGGCGGTGATGCAGGCCAATCACCCGCTGGCCTCAAGAGATTTTCAGCTTGATGACCTGAGCACCTATCCGATCGTGCTGCCCGATCAGACGGCGACGGTGCGGCAGTTGTTTGATTTGTCGTGTCGGATGAACGGCGTTTTCATCGATCCGGTATTTACCTGCAATCATTTTTCGACGCTGTACGCCTTCTTGCTGGATACGCCGGACGCCATCGTCATATGCAGCCATTTTTCCGTGCTGTATAGCGCTAAACGCGATGGTTTACAGGTGAAATCCGTCAATATCGATCAAATCGGCCAGCGGATGTTGCAGATTCAGACCGAGGTCAATAAGCCGCCCACTTCCGTGTTGAATGACTTTTGCGCTTTTCTGCGTCAGGAACTGGAAACGCAGGATGCCCTGTTTCGTCAGAGTTATCGTTTTCAGGGGTGAATATGTTTTTAACCCCCTGAATGTCATCCGGGCGAAATACATGGCGTCGAGAGCATTATTCTGGCGAGACCGAAGGCGGAATAACGTTTCTTTCCGGCGCGGATGATACAATATTATTCATAGATAATAACATTGGCTTATAAAAGCGAACAGAATATTAACCATGAATATATTAAGCTTCACGGAATATATTATTTGAGATATCATTATGTTGGGTGCTGTAATACTGACTATATATTTTATTTCATGGAGGAATATTCCTTATGCAATGGTACTTAAACGTATTAAAAAATTATGTTGGCTTCTCCGGAAGGGCAAGGCGTAAAGAATATTGGATGTTTTATCTCTTTAACATCATCGTTTCTTTTGTTATCGCTATTATCGATTCGGCGCTTGGACTGAATGCAATTCTTCTGCTGATTTATTCATTAGCCATTCTTCTGCCAGGGCTGGCGGTTACCGTTCGTCGTCTTCATGATATCGGCAAATCGGGATGGTGGATCCTGATAAGTATGATCCCTGTGGTCGGCGGCATCGTACTACTGATCTTTACCTGCCAGGACAGTCAGCCCGCGGAAAATCAATTCGGAGCTAATCCGAAACTCGCTTAATCCTATTCATCATCTTTGGTACGGTATACGGCACCCTGAAAAGAAGAAATCCAGACCCTTGACAAACCTGTCGTCGATTCCCGGATTTTGTCAGTAAACTCAAATCTGAGCCTGGTTTCTTCTTTATCAGTTGCAAATGTTTTTCTCCCCAGCTTCTCAATCAACTGAATCAAAAACGCTATCCGCGGCAAACGACCTGTCCGAAAAACATCCGCATTCCCCGCCGGGCAGAAACGGTGGTTAATTTTATTTCTTATTTGTTTGGTTTTTTGAAATTTATTTCATTGTTTTTGGTTTTTTTTACGTTTCAATTGATAAAAATTGGTTAATTTAGAAATTTAAACTCGGCTGTTTTCAGGTAATGTTATGAGCATGGGTTGACGGTGATTCTGAGCGGAATATTGACAACCTGCGGCTATCATTTCTCATTATTTACCGGAGCGCTATTTATGAATCTGGAGAAATTTTCACGTTATCCATTAACTTTCGGCCCTTCCCCGATTACGCCGATGAAAAGACTCAGCGAGTATTTAGGCGGGGATGTGGAAATATATGCCAAGCGTGAAGATTGTAATAGCGGTCTGGCTTTTGGCGGCAATAAAACCCGTAAACTGGAATATCTCATTCCCGAAGCACTGGAGCAGGGTTGCGATACGCTGGTTTCCATCGGCGGCATTCAATCCAACCAGACGCGTCAGGTCGCCGCCGTGGCCGCGCACCTGGGAATGAAATGTATCCTGGTGCAGGAAAACTGGGTGAATTATGCCGACGCGGTGTATGACCGGGTGGGGAATATCGAACTGTCGCGTATTATGGGCGCCGATGTGCGTCTGGACGCCGCCGGTTTTGATATCGGCATTCGCGAAAGCTGGAAAAACGCCATGGAAGAAGCGGCGCAAAACGGCGGCAAACCCTTCCCGATCCCGGCCGGCTGTTCCGAACACCCTTACGGCGGCCTGGGATTCGTCGGTTTCGCCGAGGAAGTTCGCCAGCAGGAAAAAGAGCTGGGCTTCAAATTTGACTATATCGTCGTCTGCTCCGTTACCGGCAGCACCCAGGCCGGCATGGTGGTCGGTTTTGCCGCCGATGGCCGCGCCCGTCATGTCATCGGTATCGATGCATCGGCGAAACCGGAAAAAACCAAGGCGCAGATCCTGCGTATCGCGCAGAACACCGCCAAACTGGTTGAGCTGGGCCGGGAAATCACCGAAGAAGACGTGGTGCTGGATACGCGCTACGGCGGTCCGGAATATGGTTTGCCGAACGAAGGCACGCTGGAAGCTATCCGGTTGTGCGCCCGTCTGGAAGGGGTGATGACCGACCCGGTGTATGAAGGTAAATCCATGCAGGGCATGATCGGTATGATCCGCAACGGTGAATTCCCGAAAGGATCGAAAGTGCTGTACGCTCACCTGGGCGGCGCGCCGGCGTTAAGCGCCTACAGCTATATTTTCCGTAATGGCTGACGGACTATCGTTCCCATTAAGTGGGTTCCAGACAGCCGGGTAGCCCTTCGGCCATCATCCCGGCTTCAACCCTGTCATCCCCGCAACTTCAACCCTGTCATCCCCGCAGCTTCAACCCTGTCATCCCCGCAGCTTCAACCCTGTCATCCCCGCAGCTTCAACCCTCGTCATCCCCGCAACTTCAACCCTCGTCATCCCCGCAGCTTCAATCCTCGTCATCCCCGCAGCTTCAACCCTCGTCATCCCCGCAACTTCAACCCTCGTCATCCCCGCAACTTCAATCCTCGTCATCCCCGCAGCTTCAACCCTCGTCATCCCCGCAACTTCAATCCTGTCATCCCCGCAGCTTCAATCCTCGTCATCCCCGCGGCAGTAGGCGGGGATCGGTGACTGAAACCGTGGATATTTTGACTGACTCCCGATATTTGCGCGCGCGGCTAATGACGGTTTGATCCGTGGGGAATTTGTCGTCAACTTACGCGCATTTCCACCTTAAAACGTCAGTTGCGTGGTGGAGAGCACCTCCCGCAGGCCGATAAAAGAGCGGATTTGACGCACGCCGGGCAGAAAAAGCAGCTGTTCGGCATGCAGCCGGTTGAAGCTCTGATTATCTTTGGTGCGGATCTTCAAAATGTAATCGAACTCGCCGGTAACGACCTGACATTCCATACAACCGCTGATTTTCTGCACCGCGGCTTCAAAATCCCCAAACGAGCCGGGCGTAGAGCGATCCAGCACCACGCCGATTAATACCACCAGACCGGCGTTAAGCGCCTCGGGGTTCAGCAGCGCGACGACGCCCCTAATCAGGCCAATCTGCTTGAGGCGTTCAACCCGGCGCAGGCAGGCGGGCGGGCTGAGATTGACCTTTTCCGCCAGCGCTACGTTGGATATGGACGCATCTGCCTGCAAAAGGCGCAGGATGGCGATATCGAAGCGATCCAGATCATAGGCTTTCTTTTCCTCGGCGGGGGGCGTGGCGCTGGCGCTTTTCGCTTTCATGGGGCGTTTCCTCATTTCCATACCGGATATGGCATTATGGCCATGATTTCGTCATTAAGCTGCTTTTTGCAATTAAATAATAAGAAAAGAGAAAATTGCTGATTAAAATTTATCTATATAAGAGATAAAAAGAATATTTGGTGGTTTCCGTCATAGAAAAAGCAGGGATGGCGTAATCAATGCGTGCCGCCGAGAGGCGCAGTTCGGCAGTATAATCTGCCAAAAACCGGATGTAACATAAGGTTATATTATAGCTGTTTATATTATTTCCCCCTTTCTCACTCCATTGATAGCCTATAATCAATATGTTAACTGGTTTAGGGGCGGGGAATGAAGAATCATATCGTGGCATTAACATTGCTGGCAGGTTTAGCGTCTGTTTCTGGCGTTGCGCAGGCCGATAAGCTGGATGATATTCAAAAAGCGGGCGTGGTTAAAATAGCGGTATTCGACAGCAACCCGCCGTTCGGTTACGTCGATCAACAGAGTAAAAAGCTGGTGGGTTACGATGTCGATATCGCCGAAGCGATTGGTAAGGCGTTGGGCGTGAAGGTAGAGCTGCGGGCGACCAACCCGGCCAACCGGATTCCGCTGTTAAGCTCTAAAAAAGTGGATCTGATCGCCGCCAACTTTACCATCACCGATGAACGCGCCAAACAGGTGAACTTCAGCATCCCCTATTTTGCCACCGGACAAAAATTCATCGCCCGCAAAGGCGTATTGAAAACGCCGGAAGATATTAAAGCGCTGCGTATCGGCGCGGACAAAGGCACGGTGCAGGAAATTACCCTGCGCGAGCATTATCCCACCGCCAAAGTGATCTCTTATGATGATACGCCGCTGGCGTTCGCCGCATTGCGTAACGGCAATGTACAGGCCATCACGCAGGATGACGCCAAGCTCGTCGGTTTGCTGGCCAATGTGCCGGATGCGCAGAAAGCCGAATTTGAAATTTCGCCGTTCAGCATCACCAAAGAGTATCAGGGGATTGGTCTGCCGAAAGGCGAAGATCGCTTGACCGAGAAGGTCAACGAAACCCTGCTGAACCTGGAAAAACAGGGCGAAGCGAAAAAGATTTACGATCGCTGGTTCGGACCGGAGACAAAATCGGCTCAGCCGCGCGGCGACTTTACTTTCGCACCGCTGGATCAGCAGCCTAAAGCCTGATCTTCCGCTCAACGGATGATAAACCATCACATTTCAACCCTCTGCCAGGCAGGGGGTATTTTTGTTTGTTATGTCTGATAATGTATAAAAACGGCTGGTTATGAAACTGACAGATACAGCGCTGCACTATATTGAAGAGTGGCTGTTGGCTCCCCAATACCTCAGTTGGCTTTGGCAGGGTTTTCTGGTCACGTTATGGATTTCCTTCTGTACGGTGATACTGGCGACGTTGCTGGGATTCTTGCTGGCGGCGGCGCGGGATAGCCAATTACGTCTGTTGCGCTGGCCCGTCATGGCTTACAGCTCGCTATTTCGCAATACGCCTTTGCTGATACAGCTTTTTTTCTGGTATTTCGGCGCCGGTCAGTTATTTCCCTCAGGCATGATGCAGTGGCTCAATACGCCGCATGACTTCACATGGCTGGGGATGAGCGTGGCATGGCCTTCGTTTGAGTTTCTGGCCGGGCTATTGGGCCTGACGCTCTATTCCAGCGCCTTTATCGCGGAAGAGATCCGGGCCGGTATCGGCGGCGTGGCGCGCGGACAAAAGTATGCCGCGCTGGCGCTGGGGCTGAGCGGATGGCAATCGATGCGCTATGTGGTCCTGCCGCAGGCATTGAAAATCGCCTTGCCGCCGCTGTTGGGCCAGTACATGAACGTCATTAAGAACTCCTCGTTGGCCATGGCGATTGGCGTGGCCGAACTCTCTTATGCCTCCCGTCAGGTGGAAACCGAAACCCTGCGTACCTTTCAGGCGTTCGGGGTGGCGACGGTCCTGTACATCGCGATCATCGCCTTGATGGAAGGCTGGGGAATGTGGCGTCAGCAACGTAATCCGGCCGTGGAGCGCTGAAAATGGATTTCACCATTATTTACGATAACTTCAGCTACCTGATGTGGGGGACGTTTCCCGATGGCCCATTGGGCGGCGCGGCGCTGACGCTGGCGATTAGCCTGCTGGCGGGCATCGCTTCCGCCGTGTTGGGTACCCTTTTGGGCGTCGCGCTGGCGATGTCCCGCGGATGGTGCGCGGCGTTGCTGGCGATGATTATCGGTTTTTTCCGGGCGATCCCGGTCATCATGCTGATATTCTGGACCTACTTTCTGCTGCCGGTCGTTTTCGGCATCGAGATCCCGGAAATCACCACGGTGGTTTGCGCGCTGGCGCTGATCGCGTCGGCCTATCTGGCGCACGGCGTGAAAGCGGGGATTGTCGCCATCGGGCGCGGTCAGTGGCAGGCCGGCTTATCGCTGGGATTCGGGCGCTGGCGGGTGCTGTGGCATATTGTTTTGCCGCAGGCGCTGAGGATGATGGTGCCGTCTTTCATCAATCAGTGGATTTCACTGATTAAAGATACTTCGCTGGCGTACATCGTCGGCGTCGGCGAACTGACCTTTTTAGCCACCCAGGTGAACAACCGCAGTATGGTTTATCCGATGGAGGTCTTCCTGTTCGTCGCGCTGGTCTATTTTGTTTTTTGTCTGTCGCTGGAACTGCTGGCGAACGGCCTGAACAAGCGTTTTAGCCGGCAGGGAGAACCGCTAAAACGCGCATGGCGGTGGCGACGCCACAAACCCGCCTGAGGTTACGCCGCGATATCCCAGCCTTTTTCACGCCAGATCTGCGGCAAGGCCCGCATATCGGTAAACATGGTGACCAGCGGATGGTGAATCGGCGTATTGTGCGGGTCGGCGCAGTAGTAGAACACCGGAATGCCGGCGGCGATCCCCGCCTGAACGCCGGATGTCGAATCTTCCACCAGAATACAGTGTTGAACCGGCACCTGCATTTGTTCGGCGGCGTAGAAAATGACGGCGGGATCGGGCTTCCACTTTTGCAGATCGTAGCCGCTGTATAGGTGGTCGCCAAAGTATTCGAGCATGTTCGTCAGTCCCAGCGACTGCTGCATCTTGCTGACCGGCCCGTTGGAAACCACGGCGATGGGTACGTTAATCAACGCAAGCAGCTCGCGCGCGCCGTTGATCGGTTGCAGGGATTCGTCGAACAGGCGCTTTATCTCCTGCCGGTAATGGCTTATCGCATCTTCCATAGAGACCGCTACGCCGTGTTTCCGGCTGATGCGGGTAATGATTTCGTGCAGCTTCATGCCTTTGTAGTTTTTTATCACCTCTTCCAGCGATAACTTAACGCCGTAGGGAATAAAAACATTCACATAAGCCTGGCAGCACAACACTTCGCTATCCACCAGCGTGCCGTCACAGTCAAATAAAACGCATTCAATACGGGGCATGAAGGATCCTTATCGGGGAAAATGTACGGTTATTTAATACGTTGTTTTTACCTTTCCCGCAAACTTTCCGTCGCCGCCCGCTGAATTGGGCTGGTAATAAACTCGATGATGCGGCGCTTGCCGGTTTTGATTTCAGCCGTGAGGTTCATGCCGGGGCTGAGGTGGATGGTTTTGCCGTCGATATCCATCTGCGTTTCGTGCATGCGCAGCGTCACCATGAAGATCGCGCCCCGCTTTTCGTCCTGAACGGCATCCTGCGTGATTTTTTCCACCGTGGCGCTTAGCGTGCCGTAGCGGGTGTAGGGGAAGGTCTCCAGCTTGATCGCCGCCTGCTGGCCGGCATAGACGAAGCCGATGTCTTTATTTTCCAGCGCCACTTCCGCGGTGAGGCTGGCTGATTCAGGCACAATGACCATCAGCGTTTGCGCTTCGGTCACCACGCCGCCCTCGGTATGGGCGGCCAGTTGTTGCACGGTGCCGTCCACCGGGGCAATAAGCGTGGCCAGATATTCGCGTTGCGTGGCTTTGGCCAGTTCCTGCGTGGTTTGCCGGATTTGCAGTTCGGCCTGTATCTGCCGCTCGCTGAGGGTTTGACGGGTTTCAGCCAGATAGGCGTTGCGAGCCTGTTCGCTTTCGTACAGCGCGGCCTGCGCTTGTTGCCACTGAGCCTGTTGCGCCGCCAGGTCGCGCTCCAGTTCAATGCGTTCCCGCGTTTTATCCTGCACGGTATGGCTGGCCACAAAACCTTTTCCGGCCAGTTGCAGGAAGTCTTTTTCCCGTTTGCGCACGATGGGCAGCGTGGTTTGCAACTTGCTGATGAACGCGCGGGCGGTCGCCACTTCGGCCTGGCGCTGCTGTTTTTCCGCTTCCAGGCGGGCAAGCTGGGCGCGGATGTCCTGCCATTGCGTCGCCAACTGGTATTGTACGGCTCCGGCTTCGCTTTCACTCCAGCCGTCGGGGATAGCTTTGGCCGGCAACCGGGGGGCGTCGGGCTGATTGTCGGAGAGCGCTTGCAAGAGAGTATGGCAACGCAGCGCTTCGGATTGGGCGTTTTTTCGGCCTTCCTGTAGGCTGATTTTGTCGGCGCGGGCATCGGTGGGATCGAGCTCCACCAGCGCTTGTCCGGTTTTGACGTGCTGGCCGTCGCGCACCAGAATGCGGGTGACGACGCTATTTTGCAACGGTTGTACGACCTTGGTGCGTTCACTGACGATAATGCGTCCCGGCGCCACGGCTACGATATCCACTTTGCCGCAAACAGCCCAGGTGACGGCGATAAGGAACAAGGCGATCAGTACCCATGCCAGGCGCAGCGGCGCAGGGTGTAGCGGGGTTTCCTGTAAACTTAAGGCCGCGGGCAGAAAGGCGGCTTCGTCGGCCAGACGCGCGGGGCCGGCCAGTTCGTGGCGCATCGCCCAGCTTGCCGTCAGGATAGCGCGATATCGGGCGAGTAGTTCGCCTGCCGGACGGCGTTGAGACTGCTTCCGTGATTCGTGGGATATGCCGGATGTCATAGCGCATTCTCTGATGAATGACCGTTTGGCGCGGTAACGGTAAGGGAATGTCGGGCGGGTATTTCCCCGCCGCTCTGGTTATTTTGTATGGCCCACAGATGGGCATACAGTCCCTTTGCGTTACGGATTAACTCATCATGCGGACCCGCCTCCACGATACGGCCTTTATCCATAACGATGATACGGTCGGCCTGTCGCACCGCGGTGAGACGATGGGCGATGATCAGCACGGTGCGCCCCTGACAAATGGCGGCCATGTTGCGCTGGATAACGGCCTCGCTCTCATAATCCAGCGCGCTGGTGGCCTCATCGAAAATAAGGATGCGCGGTTGGGTGAACAGCGTTCTGGCAATGGCGATGCGCTGGCGTTGTCCGCCGGAAAGGGTGCTGCCCTGTTCGGCGACCAGGGTGTCGTAGCCTTCGGTTAGTTCGCTGATGAAGTCATGCGCGCCCGCCAGTTGCGCGGCGCGCATGACTCGCTCCAGCGGCGCGGCCGGGTCGGCAATGGCGATGTTTTCGCGTACGCTGCGGTTGAACAGTAAATTTTCTTGCAGCACAACGCCGGTCTGGCGACGCAACTGGGCGGCGTCGATCAGACTGATATCCAGCCCATCGATGAGTACGCGGCCTTGCTCGGGGGTATAGAGACGTTGCAATAGCCGGGTCAGGGTGCTTTTGCCGGAGCCTGATCGCCCGACGATGCCGATGATTTCGCCCGGTCGGATATCCAGGCTGAGATTTTGGATCACGGGGGGCGCTTCGGGCCGGTAGCGGAAGGTTAGATTCTCGAAACGGATACGGCCTTGCAGTCTGGGCAACTGTGCGGCGTTGACGGGCGGGACTTCGGTACGGGTATTGAGGATGTCGCCCAGCCGGGCCATCGAGATGCCGGTTTGCTGGAAGTCCGTCCACAGTTGCGCCATACGCATGATGGGCTGCGCCACGCGTTGGGCGAACATATTGAACGCGACAAACTGACCGACGCTAAGCGAGCCGGCCATGACCAGATGGGCGCCATACCAAAGGGTGGCGGCGTTGACCAGCTTACCGATAAGGTTGACGCCCTCATGCGCCCAGGCGGCCAGATTTTGGGTTTTGAAACTGGCCGAGACGTAGGCGGCCAGTTGGTTATCCCAGCGCCGGGCGAACGACGGCTCCAGCGCGGCGGCCTTGACGGTCTGGATACCGGTGATGCTTTCCACCAGCATGGCCTGATTTTCCGCGCCGCGGGCGAATTTTTCATCGAGACGACGGCGCAGCAGCGGAACAATCAGCAGGCTGAGGGCGAAATACAGCGGCAGGCTGACCAGCACGATCAGCGTCAGCGGCACGCTGTAAAGCAGCATCACGGCAATAAAGAGCACGGAGAATAGCGTGTCCAGCACGACCGTCAGCGCATTGCCGGTGAGAAAGCCGCGGATATTCTCCAGTTCGCGTACGCGCGCCACGGAGTCGCCCACCCGGCGCGCCTGAAAGTAAGAGAGCGGCAGTTGCACCAGATGCCGGTATAGCCGGGCGCCCAGCTCAACGTCGATGCGGCTGGTGGTGTGGCTGAAAACGTAGGCGCGCAGGCCGTTCAATACGCTTTCAAACACCATGACGATCGCCAGTCCGGCGATCAGCACATCCAGCGTGGTCAGTCCCCGGTGTACCAGCACCTTGTCCATGACGACCTGGAAAAACAGCGGGCTGACCAGCGCGAACAGTTGCAGCATCAGGGAAATGAACAGTACTCGTCCCAGCAGTTGGCGGTATTTCACCATGCTGGGAATAAACCAGGAGAAGTCAAACCTGGCCATCTCTCCCGCCAGGCTGGCGCGACTGGTGATAAGCATCAGTTCGCCGGTCCACAGCGCAATGAATGCCGCCAGTTCCATCACCTGCGGGCGGGAGCCGCCTTCCGCCTCCGTGGCGGCGAAGTCTTGCAGCAACAGGCGCTTGCCGTCGCACTTCGCCAGCACGACATAGCGCGGCGGTTTATCCGGCCTGCGAATTTTCGCCAGCGCGGGCAGCGGCGTTACCGCAAGGCGCTGGACGCTGGTTTTGCTGGTTTTGGCTTTCAGCCCGATATGCTTTGCGGCCAGCAGCAGACTGGCCTCGTCGATGGCCGTACCGCCGGGCAGCGCCAGACTATGCGCCAGCGTGGCCGGGTCGGCGGCTATCTGATGGAGGCGGGCGATGGCGCACAGCGCGGTCAGATCGGGGGGGACAGCGGTGGCTGCCTGGTATTCTGTCATTGACGGCGTCGCTCCTTGACGGTCCGGACGTTTACTTGAATAGCGGGGAAACGGGCGTTCCCCCGCTAAATGGTTACTGCCAGTTTGCCGCCAGCACCTGCTCGAACTGGGGACGCTGTTCCGGCGTCAGCCGGATCTCTCCGCCTCTTGGCGAACCGAAAGCGGCCATGGCATTGATGAGATTGTCCACGTTGGCGGCGGACAGCGATGCGCCGTCGGTTTGAATGCTGTCAAGGCGCTGGCCGGCGTCGGCATACCAGTTTTGTACGACGACGCGATCGCTTGAGCCGATGGCGTCGATCATCAGGTCGTCTTTATATCGCGACAGCCACAGGGCGTCGTTGGCGATGCCTTCAATACGCAGGACGTCGACATCGTCGTCCGGGGTGCCGGATTGATTCCTGATGACGGTCTGGTTTTCGCCGGCGGCGAATACATAGGTATCGCTGCCGTCTCCGCCGATCAGAACATCGTTGCCGCGGCCGCCGTACAGCGTGTCGTTGCCGGCTTCGCCTTTAAGATAATCGTTGCCGTTTTCGCCATAGATGATGTCGTCGCCGCCGCGGCCCCAGACCTGATCGTTGCCGTCGCCCAGCAGCATAAACTCGCTTTTATCCCGATAACCGACGAACTTGTCGATGCCGTCGGTTCCGCGCCGCACCGTGCGTTTTTCCACCTCGGCCTGAGTGAGAGAGGTGCCGTCGGCGAACGCGATATGGTTCAGTTTGAAGTGGTCGCTCATTCCCCGGAACCAGTTCTGCACGGTAATGGTATCGCCGCCGCCGTACCCGATAATCAGATCGCTGTCGCGGTGCGTGAAGTCGAGATCGTCGGCCGTAATACCGTCGCCGAAGCGTAGCGTGTCGGTGCTCGGCGTAACCTGGGGAAGCGCCATGTTGGTGCGGCATTCGATTAATAAATCCTGACCGTCTCCCCGTTCGAACCGGTAGGTGTCGTCGCCGTAGGAACCATAAAGCGTATCGTTGCCGCTGCCGCCTGCCAGCGTATTGGCGTAGCGGTATCTGCGGTGGCTGAGGGTTTCCAGCACGTCGTCGCCCGCGCCGCCCAGCAACGTATCGGCCCCCTGGCCGCGCAGGGTATCGTCGCCGTCGCCGCCGTCAAGCACGCCGGTGCCGAGCAGGGTGTCGTTGCCCGCTTCGCCGTACAGCGCGTTAGCGCCTTCGCCGTCGTTTAAACTATCGTCGCCCTCTCCGCCGTACAGGGTGTCATCGCCCTGATTGCCGTAGAGCGCGTCATTGCCTGTGCCGCCCGTCAGCATGTCGTTGCCGCTGCCGCCATGGAGGATGTCGTCGCCCTCATCGCCATACAGCCGATCGTCGCCGCCCAGGCCGTAAATCGTATCGTTGCCTGCCAGTGTATTAATGACGTCGCCTTTATCGTCGCCGAATGCCGTATCGTCTCCGGTTGTACGCGACGCGGCGTGCAGCGCGTCCAGCATTTGCTGCTGGCTTAGCGTGCTGCCGTCAATGAAACGGAACCGCTCGATAGCGCCAGTGGCTACCGAACCGTCGGCGTTAAAGAAATTGTCGATGCGCACCGAACCGGCTTCGCCGCCGTCGGCGTTTTTGATTTGGATGTGAATCGTAGCGGCGTCTCGCGAGAATGCCAGATCGGTCTGGCCGATACCGCTGCCGAACACGATCTGATCCATACCGCCGCTATCGGCGAGGTTGTCATCGCCCTGGTTGCGGAAGATATAGTAGCTGTCGTTTCCCTTCTGCCCCTGGAGCCGGTCGTTGCCGTCGAAGCCAATAAAGGCGGACCCGGTATTCACGCCGGACAGATTATCGTCGCCCGTTGTGCCGAACAGGATGCCAGATTCAAAGAAGGGCGCCAGGCTGGCGTTGGCGTCGATAATCGTCTGGAAAGCGGCGTCGCGTCTGCTGCGGTAGCCGGGCGAATAGGCGCCCAGATCGGTCAGAATCGCCAATACGCCGGGAATACGTTCAACACGGCCCTCGGCGTACAGCGTTTGCAATTTGTTCTCCAGCGCCGCCCAGTCGACGGTAATGCTGTGCGCGTCGGAGCCAAACGCCGAGCGGATACTATCCAGATCTTCGGCATAGTTGGTTTGCGCCTGGATTTGCGCGGCGGTGAAGCGTTTGAACTTCTGGTACTCCTCCTTCAGGATTGAGGCCGCTACGGAAAGCGGATTAGCACTGTCTTTGCCCTTGTTCCATGAGCTTACGTAAGGGCGGCCGGTCAGACTTTCCAGCGCGACAAGCTGGCGCGCATCTATTTGATGACCGTATGCTTGCGAGTCGCGGCTATGGGGATCGACATCGGCAACCCCGGTCCAGCGGTAGATCAGGTCGTCAAGCAGGGCATCGCGGTCCGCGCCGTCTGCGGCCCCGGTATATTGGTTCAGCAGCTCTTTCAACCCAGGATCGAGTATTATCGCCTGACGCAAATCGTGTACCTTGCCAAACCCTTTGGCGTTAGCCAGGGACAGTGACTCGACGGTTAGCGTAATATCGCCGCTGTTGATGCGGCGGGCCGTATCTACTTTAAACCACACGTCCGTCGCGCGGGAGACCGAGCCGTCGCTCAGCGTCACGCTTGCCGTCTGACGGTGCTGGTGGCCGTGGGCATCGACGCGGCTGGCATTTTTGTAGTCGGTGCTGATGGCGCTCACGCCGGCGTCGGCAAGGCTTTGCAGTTCGCCTTCGTCGCTATTACCGTTGCCGTTAAGGTCGCGCCAGATTTTCAGGTTGGCGTAGGCCGCATCCTGCGCGTCGATGGTCTTGTCGCCGTTATCATCATACTCGGCCAGCGCCAGGAATCCGTTGTCGGCCGTCTTGCCGTTACTCAGGAGGGTGTGGTTGCCGAACAGTTCGCCGCCGTTGCCGATGCGGCCGTCGCCGTTGCGATCGAGCGCCAGCAGCCCGTCATCGGGACTGACCCAGCCGGTCAGTTCGCTTAGCGCATCGCCATCCAGATCGAAGTACGCCGCGCCGGTTTTCAGGGTTTCAATGCCGTCGCCGTCCAGATCGATAACAATGGGCGAGGTAGCGGTTTCAGCTTTGCCGGTTTCCGGCGTTTCATTCGGCTCGTCGTCGCTCAACACAATGTTCAGCGAGTTTTTATCTTTGTCGTAGTTGCGGATGGTCAGGCTGCCGTTAACGGTCAGCGTACTGCCGTCCAGCACATATTCGTTGCCGTTACCGGTATAGGTATTCTCGGCATCGCCTTCCTTGCGGGTACCGCCGGTGAGGAGTCTGTTGTTGAAGATTACCTGACCTTCGCCGATGGCATCGTCTTCGATGGTATCCTGCTCATCGGCAAAATAGGTATCCGCTCCGGCGCCGCCGTTCAGATAATCTTCTCCTTCCCCACCGAACAGAATATCGTTGCCGTCACCGCCATCCAGAGTATCGTTTCCCTTGTCGCCGTAAATCTCATCATCGCCGTTGCCTCCGAACAAACTGTCGTCGCTGTTTCCGCCATATAACGCATCGTTTCCATTTGTGCCGGACACCTTGTCGTCGCCGTCTCCCGCAACATAGGCGATGCCGTTATTGATATAAGGGTAGAGATTGCTGTCCAGGCCGAGATCCAGCCATTTCCCGGCGATTTTGTGGCCGACATTATATTCGTCCTGATCCAGATTGACCTTGGCTGGGGTAATAAACTCGCTGATCGAATCATTGTTATTAGTGCCATAGATAATCGGGCGGTTTTGCGCATCGAGAAAACGTGCCGGCTGGCTGCCGGATGAGAATAGCCGGTTTTCCAGCTCTTCAATGGCATACATCGCTTTTAACACCGTTGCGGCTTTATCGATGATGCCTACTGCGATGATATTGCTGACATCGTTGATAAAGTCGGCTTGAGTGAGGGTGGTGGTGGGGATGGATTCTAATCCTGTGAATTTCAATTCAACGGTTCTGCCAATACCAGATGGATCAATGACAGGTTCAAGCGCGGCGTTGCCTATGTCTGACTCCGCGCCGCCGTCAAAGTCAAAGTTCTCTATGTCCTCTGGTATGATAGCGAAATTGCGAATTTCTCTGGTGCCATCCGGATTGACGACAAACTTAACCCCATCCGCAACTTTGAACTTGGTGGTACCCCAGATATAGGCGCGTTCGGCATAGTCCGGGTCATTCGTGCCAAGATAGATCTGGTTGACGATATAGCCGCCGTAAAGATTTGTTGCTTTTCCTGTCTGCGGATCGATATGCCCGAACCGTTGCAGCATCTCGGTTTTGGTATAGGTTCCTGGGGGAATATCGGTATTAAAAAACTTTTCAACGATGTTGAAATTTGCGGAGTTTACGAACCGTCCTGCGCCGTCCGTCATATATTCAGTGATATCCACCTCAATTTTATTTTTAGACGTATCGCTACGGTGATCGAGAATCGACGGATTCAGCCTGTCTTCAGGTTTGCCATCCGTGCCATATAAATATTTATTAGTAACCTGCTCTGCGCTGGGAAGTGCCATAGTGCTCTCTCCTTGAGATGTATAATATAACAGTTTTATCTCTCTTTTAAGCTAATGTAATTTAGTTATCGATTAATAATAATAATGCCCTGTTGCGTATCCACAGTTGTTAACATCGTAATAAGTATTGCTGGAAAAAATGTTTTTTTTCATCCCCGTTATTTTATCGATATAGCGTATTTTATGCCGAAAAATAAACATCCCATCGCCAGCGCCGTCCGTGCGATCCCAGAACCTGAACTGATCGCCCTCCACTAATCCCCAGGTACGTTCGCAGCAATTTGGATTCTCTTTTAAAAATTCCTCTTTGTTACTGTAATGTATCAAAGTAAAATGCTGCTCTAGTTCATCAGAACTACCAATGATGTGTTCGGATTTTCCGATTTCTAAATAATCTTTAGTTGTTTGATATTGCAGATACTTGGCGATAGCAATATCCAGCCGTTCCTGCGTGGTATAACGCTTTCCCATTCGTTGATTATCCCAGGTGCAGTAGCCGAGATAGTTACGTGTACTGGTATAGATCA
>NZ_JBEIAC010000023.1:0-70086 GCF_040240335.1 Brenneria sp. L4-2C
TAGCGCCGATGGTAGTGTGGGGTCTCCCCATGTGAGAGTAGGGAACTGCCAGGCATCAAATTAGAAGTAGCAGTGAAATCCAACGGGCAGTTCGCTACTCGATAGAGAGTAGGAAAAAAGCCGAAGGCTTTTAAACGTTGCGCAGCAACGGCCCGTAGGGTGAATCATGAAATGATTCATAAACTGCCAGGCATCAAACACGGATTACCGGGGTGACATTCGGTGATCAAGCAGCGGAAAGCTGGCCCAGAGGGCAGTATCAGGAAGATACACGTAACAGAATCGGTGGAGCGGTAGTTCAGTTGGTTAGAATACCTGCCTGTCACGCAGGGGGTCGCGGGTTCGAGTCCCGTCCGTTCCGCCACCCTATTTAGGGGCGTAGTTCAATTGGTAGAGCACCGGTCTCCAAAACCGGGTGTTGGGAGTTCGAGTCTCTCCGCCCCTGCCAGATAAAAACCCTTCATAAGCTATGAAGGGTTTTTTTTCGTTTCAATTTTCTTCCTCTCATCATCCTTTACCTCAATTCTTCTTTAACGCTATTTCTACCTATAGAAAGATAGTTATTAATTTTTCCGTGGGGCTATGTTTTATCTCCTTACGAGATGCCCTCTCCTTATTTTTAGTGAGATTTTCACGCGCGGGTTAAGCACGTTCGGGTTTACCAGACGTGCTTGTTGATGATACCGGTATAAATTATGTCGAGATGGCGATCGGTGTTTTCAGCAATTGTCGAATCAGCGATTGCTGATCGCTATTCTGCAACCAGACGGCATAAAACGGACGCACCACGGGCGGGGTATCATCCAACACTTTTAGCTGCGTATATTGTTGCGCCCAATGACTGGGTAAAAATGCGCAGCCGCCGGTCGTTGTAAGTAATTGCCGAGTGAGATGCGCTGACGTTGTTGTTAATACCGGAACCATATCGCTGACCAACAGCCGGCTTTCCTGCTGATGAAAATCAGCGCCCCATTCAAGTTTGATGTAGGGAAGTTTTGGGTCGGCCTCGTCGTGAGTCTCTGTAGCGAACAGCGAAAGTGAGAAATTGCCGAGCAGTTGGCTGGCTAATTCATCCATTTTAGGCTGTTCTGTGGTGATCAGCAGATCCAGTTGACGCTCATGGAGTTGTTTTACCAGCGAATGACGTAGCGCGATGCGGGCTTCCAACTGCAACATCGGCCGCTGCTGATAAAGCGCTTGTAACCACGGCGTGAGATACACCTCCCAGAGTGAGGCGGTGGCGCCAATTGAAAGCAGGCTATGCTGTTGCGAGCGAACAACTTCCTTTTTGGCCAGTTGCCAGGTGCCAATCAGATTTTCCGCATAGGGTAAAAGCCGCTCGCCAGCCGGCGTCAGGCGAATATTATTGCGATGGCGGGTAAATAAATTTGCGCCGAGTTGGGTTTCTAACTGACGGATGCGAAAACTGACGGCAGACTGCGTCAGGTAGAGTGATTCCGCGGCTCGACCGAAGTGTCTTGTCCTGCTGACTTCCAGAAAGGTTTTCAGTAATTCGGTATCCACGCCTATCTCCAAAAAAATTTGTCGTAATGATTTAAATGTTTTGTTTTACACAATGTCAAGCCTATCTAATACTCCGCGCCATAAACAGCACGACCATATGAGAATCAGGAGCGTGTAAGATGGCGGAAAGCTTCTCTACAAATAATCGTTTTTTTGATAACAAGTTTTACCCACGTGGTTTTTCCCGGCACGGCGACTTTACCATTAAAGAAGCGCAACTGCTGGAACGCCATGGTTATGCTTTTAACGAACTTGATCTGGGTAAACGTCAACCGGCCACTGAAGAAGAAGTCCAGTTTGTCGCGATGTGTCGCGGCGAGCGTAAGGCTGAAACCGACATGGAAAAAATATGGTCCAAATATATGGATCGCATTCGTCGCCCGAAACGCTTTCACACATTGTCTGGCGGTAAGCCGCAAATGGATGCGGTAGAAGAGTACACCGAAAGCGACGATTAATAAAAATGGGGCGAAAGCCCCTTTTTTACGGTCGGCTTTACACCCGGCCCTGTGGCGATCGTTTCGGTAGCGAGGTTGCCCTCGTTATTCCAGATTTTTGTGAAGCCGGATGAGCAACCGGTCCATACAACGGTAGCTCAGCGCTTCGGCAAGATGTTCCCTGCGTATATCTGTTTGTTCATTCAGATCGGCAATGGTTCGGGCCACTTTCAGTATGCGGTGCCAGGCGCGTACGGATAATCCCAGTTTACTCATCACCTCTTCCAGATAGACCGCGTCCTGCACTGCGAGTTGACAGTATTTTTCTATCTCGTTGGGCCGCAGCCGCGCGTTAATTTTATTGGCCCGCTTAAGTTGCCTCTGCCGGGCGGCGAGTACACGCTCTCTGACGACCGCGCTGCTTTCTCCCGGACAGGTTTGCTGGCGCAATATTCCCGGCGGCAGCAAAGGAACCTCGATAGAAATATCAAAGCGATCAAGAAACGGACCGGACAGCTTGCTGAGGTAACGCAAGATCTGCTGCGCCGGCAGACGGTTGTGAACGCCCTGATAATGGCCGGAAGGGCTGGGGTTCATTGCCGCCACCAGTTGGAAGCGGGCTGGATAACAAACTTTCGCCCGGGCGCGGGAGATAATAATCTCTCCCGACTCGAGCGGTTCGCGCAGCGAGTCTAAAACGCGGCGTTCGAACTCAGGTAGCTCATCAAGAAACAGTACGCCGTTATGCGCCAGCGAGATTTCACCCGGTTTAGGTAAAGAGCCGCCGCCAACCAGCGCCGTCATCGATGCGCTGTGGTGCGGCGCCCTGAATGGGCGGGTGCGCCATCGCGTTACCGTGGCGTCGATATTGATCAGGCTGTTGATCGCCGCGCTTTCCAGCGCTTCTTCATCGCTCAGTGGAGGCATCAGATTACTCAGCCGACTGGCCAACATGGTTTTTCCGGTTCCCGGCGGGCCGATCAATAGCAGGTTATGTCCCCCGGCGGCGGTAATCTCCAGCGCCCGCTTGGCCTGTTCCTGCCCGATAATTTCTTGCAGGTCGGGTAAATCGCCGTCTGCCGGCTGTTCCTGCGGCTCGCTACTGCTACTGAGCAGCGCTTCTTCACCTTGCAGAAATGCGCAAACCTGTAGTAGATGCCCGGCCATCAAGGCCTCCCCATGCGGGATCATCGTCATTTCGTGTTTGTTGCCGTCAGGCAGGATTAACTGACGGCCTGATTTTATGGCTTCCAGCGCTGCCGGGATCGCCCCGTTGACGGCACGTAACGTGCCTGAGAGGCCTAATTCGCCGAGAAACTCATAGTGGGCTAACCTTTCCCCTTTTATTTGCTCTGAAGCGGCGAGAATGGCTAAGGCGATAGGGAGATCGTAACGACCGCCCTCCTTGGGAAGATCCGCCGGGGCCAGATTGACCGTAATCCGTTTGGCCGGGAATGAGAAACCGCAATTGATGAGCGCGCTGCGCACGCGATCGCGCGCTTCTTTGACGGTCGTTTCCGGCAAGCCTACCAGCGTGAGGGCGGGTAATCCGCTGCTGATATGAACCTCAATGGCGACATCCGGCGCCTGTACGCCAATCATTGCCCGAGTATAAGTAACCGCCAGCGCCATACTATTCCCCTTTTGCGAAGAGGCTCATGATGCGCAAGAACGAGCGGACAGGGGATGGACGGATGAGGACTTTGTGCGGCGATTTTGAAAAATAACTCGTCTTATCAATTGATTGCTTTATCTGTGCGTAGCTTGCCGCAAAATGGGACGCCTGACGCTGCGCCATTTTCACCGGCAAGGCGGCCCGCTTCTGCCGCGCGGCCTGATATTGACGCCTACATCTTGCCGCGCAAACTGATATAATCATCGCCAACACCACCCCGGCTGGGTCATGACACAAGTTTTCCGCACAACCGCGTTACCATTTGCTCGCTGATTCATTGCTGAGCCGCTCAGATTCCTGATGGTGACGAGATTCATCGGAACACCTGCTACCTGATGATTATCTTCTATTTTTGGGTAGTTCTTGTTTTGATAAACGGAAAAACACCGAAAAAATTGTTGTCATATCATGCCTGATTGTGATAACTCTGTAGGCACTCGTTCAACAGTAGATTAATGAACACTCTATTTATGAAAGCCTTCTCCCTAGTGATTAGCCTAGTCGTGATTAGCGTGGTGGTGATTATTATCCCACCGTGCGGGGCAGCACTTGGACGACGAATGGCTTAAAATCGAGCCCGAATTCAAGAAAACCCCCGCACCGCAAGGTCGGGGGTTTTTTTATTGGGTGCAATGTATAACGTAAGGGAACAGACGATGGTGAGTTGTGCAAAATGCCGTTATTCCCGCAAGATGTTGGGGAATTAACGATGACAGGGGCTCAGTGGGTGGTACAAGCGTTGCGGGCGCAGGGAGTGGAAACCGTTTTTGGTTATCCAGGCGGCGCGATTATGCCGGTCTATGATGCACTTTACGACGGCGGCGTAGAACATCTACTGTGTCGTCATGAGCAAGGCGCCGCCATGGCGGCGATTGGCTATGCGCGGGCAACCGGTAAAGTCGGGGTGTGCATTGCGACGTCCGGCCCCGGCGCGACAAACCTGATCACCGGCCTGGCCGATGCCTTACTGGATTCCGTACCTATCGTCGCGA
Organism: Brenneria sp. L4-2C; assembly: GCF_040240335.1. Lineage (NCBI taxonomy): Bacteria > Pseudomonadati > Pseudomonadota > Gammaproteobacteria > Enterobacterales > Pectobacteriaceae > Brenneria > Brenneria sp. L4-2C. The sequence continues at coordinate 4,629 of NZ_JBEIAC010000023.1, forward strand.
TCACCGGTCAGGTAGGGTCCGCCTTGATCGGTACCGATGCTTTTCAGGAAATTGACGTATTAGGCCTGTCTCTGGCCTGTACCAAACACAGTTTTCTGGTGGAGTCGTTGGAGTCGCTGCCCGATGTGATGGCCGAAGCGTTTGCGATTGCCGGCAGCGGCCGCCCCGGACCCGTCCTGGTCGATATTCCGAAAGATATTCAGTTGGCCGAGGGCGACTTTACGCCGAATTTTGCGCCGGTCGATACCCTCTTTGATTTTCCCGCGCGAGAGGTTGAACAGGCCCGCGAGCTATTGGCAAAGGCGCAGAAGCCGGTATTGTATGTCGGCGGCGGCGTTGGCATGGCGCAGGCGGTTCCCGCTTTGCGGGCGTTTATCGCCGCGACCGGAATGCCGTCCGTCGCGACGTTGAAAGGGCTGGGGAGCGTGGATGCCAATCATCCCTATTATCTGGGTATGATTGGCATGCACGGTACGAAAGCGGCCAACCTGATGGTTCAGCAGTGCGACCTCCTGATCGCGGTGGGCGCTCGTTTTGACGACCGGGTAACCGGCAAGCTGAATACCTTTGCGCCGCACGCCAGCGTGATTCATATGGATATCGATCCTGCCGAGTTGAGCAAGTTGCGTCAGGCCAATGTCGCGCTGCAAGGGGATCTGAAAGCGCTGTTGCCCGCGCTGCAACAGCCGCTGGACATCGACGCATGGCGGGAACAGGCCGCATTGATGAAAGCGGAATACCCGTGGCGTTACGATCATCCGGGCCAGGCGATTTATGCGCCTGCGTTACTGAAAGCCATCTCCGATCGCAAAGTGGCGAATACGGTGGTGACGACGGATGTCGGCCAGCATCAAATGTGGACGGCTCAGCATATGGCGTTCACTCGCCCGGAGAACTTCATCACCTCCAGCGGTCTGGGCACCATGGGATTCGGCGTACCCGCCGCCGTGGGGGCGCAGGTCGCCAGACCGGATGACATGGTCATCTGTATTTCGGGTGACGGCTCTTTTATGATGAATATTCAAGAGTTGGGCACCATTAAGCGAAAACGGTTACCGCTGAAAATCGTTCTGCTGGATAACCAACGATTGGGAATGGTTCGACAGTGGCAACAGCTGTTTTTTGATGAACGTTATAGTGAAACCAACCTTTCTGATAACCCCGATTTCCTCACGCTGGCAAGCGCTTTTAATATTCCGGGCCAGCGTATCAGCCGTAAAGACCAGATCGATGACGCACTGAATGCGCTGTTTAACAGCGAAGGTCCATACTTACTGCATGTCTCCATCGATGAATACGAGAATGTCTGGCCGCTGGTGCCGCCCGGCGCCGGTAATGAAACGATGCTGGATAAAACAGAATAATAGCTGGAGAAAAGAGAATGACACACCATCGGCTTTCCATTCAGGCCCGCTTTCGTCCGGAGATTCTGGAACGCGTATTGCGCATCGCCCGGCATCGAGGTTTCCAGGTTTGCGCCATGAACATGGTCCAAACCGCCAATACCAACGATCGCATCAATATTGAGCTGACCGTTGCCAGTCATCGTCCGATAGATTTATTGTCGGCGCAGTTGAGTAAACTGCTGGATATTGCTTATGTTGAAATTCAGCCAATGACAACATCTCAGCAGTTCAGCGCCTAACAAACAAGAGAAAGGAAAATAAGAAATGACCAAGAAAGCCGACTACATTTGGTTTAACGGGGAAATGGTTCCATGGGCTGATGCCAAAGTTCACGTTATGTCACATGCCTTGCATTACGGCTCTTCCGTATTCGAAGGTATTCGTTGCTATGACACGCATAACGGACCGGCGGTATTCCGTCATCGTGAGCATATGCAGCGCCTGCACGATTCGGCGAAAATCTATCGCATGCCGTTGCAGCAAAGCGTCGATGAGCTGATGGAAGCCTGCCGCGAAACGTTGCGCAAAAATAAGCTGACCGGCGCCTATATCCGTCCGCTGGTATTCGTCGGCGATGTCGGCATGGGCGTTAACCCGCCGGACGGCTACAAACCGGATGTCATCATCGCCGCTTTCCCTTGGGGCGCGTATCTGGGCGAAGATGCGCTGGATCAGGGCATCGATGCGATGGTGTCTTCATGGCACCGTGTTGCGGCGAATACCATTCCCACCGCCGCCAAAGCGGGCGGGAACTACCTGTCCTCTCTGCTGGTCGGCAGCGAGGCGCGTCGTCATGGCTATCAGGAAGGGATTGCGCTGGATGTGCATGGCTACGTGTCCGAAGGCGCGGGCGAAAACCTGTTTGAAGTGAAGGACGGCATCCTTTTCACGCCGCCGTTCACGTCTTCCGCCCTACCGGGGATTACGCGCGACGCCATCATCAAGCTGGCGAAAGAGCTGGGCCTGGAGATTCGTGAACAGGTGCTGTCGCGTGAATCGCTGTATCTGGCCGATGAAGTCTTTATGTCCGGCACCGCGGCTGAAATCACGCCGGTTCGCAGCGTCGACGGTATTCAGGTCGGCATCGGCAAATGCGGTCCGGTGACGAAAAAACTGCAACAGGCGTTTTTCGGCCTGTTTACCGGCGAAACGGAAGATAAATGGGGCTGGCTGGATCCGGTTAACCGTTAATCAACCCATTATGACAGACAGATTCAGGTGATGGCGCGCTTTGCCATCGCCCATTAAGTTAATACTGGAGTAACAAGAGTATGCCTAAGTACCGTTCAGCCACAACCACGCACGGCCGTAACATGGCCGGCGCCCGAGCCTTGTGGCGCGCCACCGGAATGACCGACGACGATTTTGGCAAGCCGATTATCGCGGTGGTTAACTCATTCACCCAGTTTGTACCCGGCCATGTGCATTTGCGCGATATGGGCAAACTGGTTGCCGAGCAAATCGAAGCGTCCGGCGGCGTGGCGAAAGAGTTCAATACTATTGCGGTTGATGACGGTATCGCTATGGGGCATGGCGGCATGCTCTATTCTCTGCCTTCTCGCGAATTGATTGCCGACTCGGTTGAATACATGGTGAACGCGCACTGCGCCGATGCCATGGTGTGTATTTCCAACTGCGACAAGATTACCCCGGGAATGATGATGGCCGCGCTGCGCCTGAATATTCCGGCGATTTTCGTCTCCGGCGGTCCGATGGAAGCGGGGAAAACCAAGCTGTCCGATCAGTTGATCAAACTGGATTTGGTGGACGCCATGATCCAGGGGGCCAACCCGAACGTCAGCGATGCCGACAGCGAACAGATTGAACGCTCCGCCTGTCCGACCTGCGGTTCCTGTTCCGGCATGTTTACCGCCAACTCCATGAACTGTCTGACCGAAGCGCTGGGTCTGTCATTACCGGGCAACGGTTCGCTGCTGGCGACCCATTCCGATCGTAAAAATCTGTTCCTGAAAGCCGGTACGCGAATCGTCGAGCTGGCGAAACGCTACTACGAACAAGACGATGAAAGCGTGTTGCCGCGCAGCATTGCCACCAAGTCCGCGTTCGAGAACGCCATGACGCTGGATATCGCCATGGGCGGTTCGACCAATACCGTACTGCACCTGCTGGCGTCGGCGCAGGAAGGCGAGGTCGACTTCACGATGGAAGACATCGACCGTCTGTCGCGTAAGGTTCCGCACCTGTGCAAGGTGGCGCCGAGCACGCAGAAATACCATATGGAAGACGTGCATCGCGCCGGCGGGGTGATCGGCATTCTGGGCGAACTGGATCGCGCCGGCCTGCTGCATCGCGACGTGCGCAACGTGCTGGGCAAAAACTTGCAGGAAACCATCGACGCATATGATGTGATGGTGACGGAAGACGACGGCGTGAAACGTATGTACACCGCCGGCCCGGCGGGTATCCGCACCACCAAGGCGTTCTCGCAGAGCTGCCGCTGGGATTCGCTGGATGTCGATCGTCAGGAAGGCTGTATTCGTTCCCGTGAGTTTGCCTATAGTCAGGACGGCGGTTTGGCCGTGTTGTACGGCAATCTGGCGGAAGACGGCTGCATCGTGAAAACGGCGGGCGTGGACAAAGGCAGTCTGGTGTTCCGCGGTCCGGCCAAAGTGTATGAAAGCCAGGATGATGCGGTAGAAGCGATTCTGGGCGGCAAAGTGGTGGCCGGCGACGTGGTGGTCATTCGCTACGAAGGGCCGAAAGGCGGTCCGGGCATGCAGGAAATGTTGTATCCCACCAGCTTCCTGAAATCCATGGGGTTGGGCAAGGCCTGTGCGCTGATCACCGACGGCCGTTTCTCCGGCGGGACATCCGGTTTGTCCATCGGCCATGCTTCTCCCGAAGCCGCCAGCGGCGGACTCATCGGGCTGGTGGAGGACGGGGATATGATCGCGATTGATATTCCTGGCCGCAGCATCGCATTGGACGTGCCGGAAAATGAACTGGCCAGCCGTCGTGAAGCCGAACTGGCGCGGGGCGACGCGGCCTGGACGCCGCGTAATCGCAACCGTCCGGTCTCTTTTGCGCTGCGCGCCTATGCCAGCCTGGCAACCAGCGCCGATAAAGGCGCCGTTCGTGACAAGAGTAAGCTGGGAGGCTAACCATGGCAGCGTCACAACCACTTCCCTCCGCGCCCTGCGGGGCGGAGTATCTGCGGGCGATTTTGCGCTCGCCGGTTTATGAAGTCACACAGGTTACGCCGCTGGAGAAGATGGATAAACTCTCTTCGCGGCTGGGTAACGTCATCCTGGTGAAGCGTGAAGACCGCCATGCGGTGCATAGCTTTAAGCTGCGCGGCGCCTACGCGATGATGGCCGGATTGAGCGACGAGCAGAAAGCGCATGGCGTGGTGACCGCTTCGGCGGGCAATCATGCGCAGGGCGTGGCGCTTTCCGCCAGCAAGCTCGGCATCAACTCGCTGATCGTGATGCCGGTCGCCACGGCGGACATCAAAGTCGACGCGGTGCGCGGTTTCGGCGGCGAAGTCCTGTTGCATGGAGCGAACTTTGACGAGGCGAAGGCCAAAGCCATTGAGCTGTCGCAGCAGCAGGAAATGACGTTTCTACCGCCGTTTGATCATCCTGCCGTGATTGCCGGGCAGGGGACGCTGGCGATGGAACTGTTGCAGCAGGACGCGCACCTGGATCGGGTATTTGTGCCTGTCGGCGGCGGCGGTCTGGCGGCCGGCGTCGCGGTTCTGATCAAGCAACTGATGCCTCAGATCAAAGTCATCGGCGTGGAAGCGGAAGATTCCGCCTGCCTGCGCGCCGCGCTGGACGCCGGTCAGCCGGTTGATCTGGCGCGCGTGGGGCTGTTTGCCGAAGGGGTGGCGGTTAAGCGCATCGGTGATGAAACTTTCCGCCTTTGCCGGGAATATCTGGACGACGTGATCACTGTCGACAGCGACGCCATCTGCGCGGCAGTCAAAGATCTGTTTGAAGACGTGCGGGCGATTGCCGAACCTTCCGGCGCGCTGGCGCTGGCCGGGATGAAAAAATACATCCAGCAGCATCAGATTCAGGGAGAACGCCTGGCGCACGTGTTGTCCGGCGCCAACGTCAACTTCCACGGTCTGCGCTACGTGTCTGAGCGTTGCGAACTGGGCGAGCAGCGTGAAGCCTTGCTGGCGGTGACGATCCCGGAGAAAAAGGGCAGCTTTCTCAAGTTCTGCCAATTGCTCGGCGGCCGCTCCGTTACCGAGTTCAATTACCGCTATGCGAATGAAAAAGAGGCCTGCATTTTTGCCGGCGTGCGTCTGACGCGCGGTCATGCCGAACGCGAAGAGATCATTGCCGATCTGGCCGCGGGCGGCTACGACGTCGTCGATCTGTCCGATGACGAGATGGCCAAACTGCATGTGCGCTATATGGTGGGCGGACGGCCTTCGAAACCGTTGACGGAAAGGCTGTATAGCTTCGAATTTCCTGAATCGCCGGGCGCGCTGCTGAAGTTCCTGACTACGCTGGGAACGCACTGGAATATTTCATTGTTCCACTATCGTAGCCACGGTATGGATTTCGGCCGCGTACTGGCGGCGTTCGAACGGGAAGAACGCGATCCGGAGTTTGAGAAGCATCTGCACGATCTGGGTTACGAGTGCCATGACGAAACCAATAATCCGTCGTTTCGTTTCTTTCTGGCGGGCTAGTCGCTGAGTCATCAGCACATAACGCTGCCGGTGGCGTTTCGCCGCCGGCAGCGTTATCGTTATGTCATTCGACAGGCAACGCTGATGATGTAAAACGATGACGATGCATTTCAATGGCTTTTCCCAGCAGGGTTTGACGTTTCTCCAACAGGTACGTCAGCAGAATGATAAAGCGTGGTTTGACGAACACCGCCCGATTTACGAACAGGAACTGCTGGCGCCGTTTCGCGCGCTGGTGGAGGCGCTGAGCCTGACCATGTTGCCAATCGACGATCGGTTTGAAACGCGTCCGGCAATCGGCAAAACGCTGTCCCGTATCCACCGCGATACCCGCTTTTCCCACGATAAATCACGTTACCGCAGCCAGATGTGGCTGACATTCAAACGTACCCGCAAAGACTGGACGGACGCGCCGAGCTATTTCTTTGAGATCGCCCCCGATTGCTGGCGTTATGGGCTGGGCTATTACAGCGCCGCGCGCAATACCATGGAGCTGTTCCGTCAAACGCTGCGCGGCAACCCGCAACGCTTCCTTGAGGCGGCGGAGTGCTTACAGGATACGTTTGTCCTGGAAGGCGAAAGTTATAAACGCCCATTGATTAAAGACCTGCCGGCGGAGTTGGCCGACTGGTATAACCGTAAGTCTTTTGCCGCCATTCATACCAGTCGGGACATGGAGCCGCTGTTCTCCGGTGATTTGGTTGCGACGCTGGCGCAGGGATTTACCCAGCTTGAACCGCTTTATCATTACCTGATGGATATCGAAGCCATGAAAAAAGCCGCGCAGGAAACGGAAAGCCCGGCTCGGCATGCATTTTCCGCCAACCCGTGGTTTGAACGCTAGGCAAGGGAATGCCGATCTACGGCGAACCGTCAGTGCATCCGGCGGTACGTCCAGGGGGGCAGAGGATGGGGAAGCCGCCATAGTCCCAGCCGCTGTTGGCGCGCCGCGTTTTCATGGCGCATCAGTTCGCGGTTGTTACGGTCGTGTTTGTATACCCAGGCTTGACCGTTGCGCAGCAGGCCGGCGTTAATATTGCTGTTCCGGTAATAGACCGTACCCAGGTAGCGATCGTACCGATCCCGCGTCTCATAGTGTACCGTCACCCATCGCCCGCCAATCTGTCTATCCAGCGCCCGACGAGATGTCTTGCCGTAAGGCTGTCGGTATTCCGGCGCATCGATGCCCAGCATGCGGATACGGTAATCGACGCCGTTCTGACGCACCACGATGGTGTCGCCGTCGACGACGTTCACCACCGTGCCGCTGAGCGTCGCCGCCGGCGCGGGGGCGGAGAACAGCAATATCGCCGCCAGCAAATACGATTTCATCAAGACCTTCCTTGTGGCCGATGGCCGGGCGGATAAGATAAATAACGCATGCCGCGAGGGGGGAAATTTTATGGTTTTTCCCGTAGCGTTTCCCAGAACGCGGCGATTAACGGCTCGCTTAACCGCTTTTTCTGCACGCATACGCCCAGGTCCAGCGGTTCCATCGCATTTTCGGCAAAAACCGAGACGCGGTTGCGCACCGGCTCCGGGCTGTTTTCCAGCACCACGTCCGGAATAAGCGCGATGCCGCAGCCCAGCGCCACCATCGATACCATCGCCTCGTGGCCCGATACGGTGGCGTAAATCTGCGGATTGGCGATATGGTGGCGGCGAAACCACAGTTCGATACGTTTTCGTACCGGCCCGTGCTCCGGCAGAATAAACGGGATTTGCGCCCAGTCGGTGTCGGGCTGCTTGACTTGCGCCTGCACCGGGCAGGGCAGCGCCGGGATAATCAGCGATAGCGGAATTTGGCCGATAGGCATAAAGTCCACGCTGGCGGGCAATGTTTCCGGATGTCCGGCGATGCCCAGATCCGCCTCGTTTGATTGCACTTTGTCGACGGCATCGGCGGCGTCGCCGGTGGTGAGTTTAATTTCCACCAGCGGATGCTCCGCGCGAAAACGATCCAGAATCGGCGGTAAGTGGCTGTAGGCGGCGGTGACGGAGCAAAAAATCCGCAGTTCGCCGCTTAATGACGGGCCGCGCTGCCCGATAGCGTGACGTAATTGCTGGTATTGCAGCAGCGTTTGCTGGGCGAACAGCTTCAGACGCTCGCCCGCATCGGTTAGCTGCACGGTGCGGTTATCGCGCTGGAACAGCGTTTGGCCGATCTCATCCTCCAGCCGTTGAATCTGACGCGACAGCGTGGAAGGGCTGATGTGCATCGCTTTGGCCGTGCGGCCAAAATGCCGGCTTTCGGCCAGGTGGAGAAATAATTTGAGATCACGTAAATCCATGCGATGCGAGCCTCGTTTTTATCTTGCAGATATTGCAATATGACGTTGTTAATATATCAATTTAAGCAACACATTTCCTGTCATATGATGAGTGCCATAATGGTTTCCCATCTGGCGGAAAACCTTTCCCGAATAACAGACAAACAAAACAGTATACGGAGCATGACATGGCTAACTATTTCAACACATTGAACCTGCGTCAGCAGTTGGCGCAATTGGGTCAGTGTCGTTTTATGGGACGTGACGAATTCGCCGATGAAGCGGGCTACCTGAAAGGTAAAAAAGTGGTGATCGTCGGCTGTGGCGCACAGGGCCTGAACCAGGGGTTGAACATGCGCGATTCCGGTCTGGATATCGCTTATGCGCTGCGTCAGGAAGCGATTGCCGAGAAGCGCGCATCATGGCGCAAAGCGACCGAAAACGGCTTTACGGTCGGCACCTATGAAGAACTGATCCCGCAGGCGGATTTAGTCGTTAACCTGACGCCGGACAAACAGCACTCGGCCGTAGTCAAGGCCGTTCAGCCGCTGATGAAGCAGGGCGCGGCGCTGGGTTACTCCCACGGTTTCAACATCGTCGAAGTCGGCGAGCAAATCCGTAAAGACATCACCGTGGTGATGGTGGCGCCGAAGTGTCCGGGTACGGAAGTGCGTGAAGAATACAAACGCGGTTTCGGCGTGCCGACGTTGATCGCCGTTCACCCGGAAAACGATCCGCAGGGCGAAGGCATGGCTATCGCCAAAGCCTGGGCGGCGGCGACCGGCGGTCACCGCGCCGGCGTGCTGCAATCCTCTTTCGTGGCGGAAGTGAAGTCCGACCTGATGGGCGAACAGACCATCCTGTGCGGCATGTTGCAGGCGGGTTCTCTGCTGTGCTTCGACAAACTGGTTGCCGACGGCGCCGATGCGGCCTATGCGGAAAAACTGGTTCAGTTCGGTTGGGAAACCGTGACCGAAGCGCTGAAACAGGGCGGCATCACGCTGATGATGGATCGCCTGTCCAACCCGGCCAAGCTGCGCGCCTATGCGCTGTCCGAACAGCTGAAATCCATCATGGCGCCGCTGTTCCAGAAACATATGGACGACATCATTTCGGGTGAATTCTCCAGCGGCATGATGGCCGACTGGGCGAACGACGACGTTAAATTGCTGACCTGGCGTGAAGAAACCGGCAAAACCGCATTCGAAAATGCGCCGCAGTTTGACGGTAAAATCGCCGAGCAGGAATACTATGATAACGGCGTATTGATGATCGCGATGGTGAAAGCCGGGGTTGAGCTGGCGTTTGAAACCATGGTGAGTTCCGGCATCATTGAAGAGTCCGCTTACTATGAATCGCTGCACGAACTGCCGCTGATTGCGAATACTATCGCGCGTAAGCGTCTGTATGAAATGAACGTGGTTATCTCGGATACGGCTGAATACGGCAACTACCTGTTTGCCAACGCGGCGGTGCCGTTGCTGAAAGAGAAATTCATGTCTTCCCTGCAACCGGGCGATTTGGGTAAATCCATCGCAACGACGGAAGTGGATAACGCGCAGCTGCGTGATGTGAATGAAGCTATCCGCAACCACCCGATCGAAGCGGTCGGCCGTAAACTGCGCGGCTATATGACCGATATGAAACGTATCGCCGTCGCCGGCTAAGTTTCCCCCTCGGCTCAATACGTCAAGGCACCGCGTTCGCGGTGCCTTTTTGTTGTCTATAGAAAATAAGAAACGGGCGCGACGAACCGCGCCCGGCGGCGGATCAGGCTTCCTTGACGGATCTGAATTCCGTTTCCGCCTTATGGAATCGTTCGGTTATCGTGTTTGACGGCGCTTTCCCCAACAGGCTCACCACAAAGATGGTCAGGCAGTTGAACAGGAAGCCGGGGATAATTTCATACAATCCCAGCCAGCCGTAATGTTTCCAGATAAGCACGGTGGCCGCGCCGATGATCATGCCGAGCAGCGCGCCGTTACGCGTCATGCGCGGCCATAGCAGCGAGATCAGAATAACCGGACCAAAGGCGGCGCCGAAACCGGCCCAGGCATAGCTGACCAGCCCCAGCACGCGATTTTCCGGGTTGGCCGATAGGGCGATGGCGACAGCGGCCACCAGCAGCACCATGGCGCGCCCGACCCACACCAGCTCTTGCTGGCTGGCGTTTTTACGCAGGAAGGGTTTGTACAAATCCTCGGTGATGGCGCTGGAGCACACCAGCAACTGGCAGCTCAGGGTGCTCATCACCGCCGCCAGAATCGCCGACAGCAATACGCCGGCAATCCACGGGTTGAATAACAGCATCGAGAGTTCAATAAACACCCGTTCGCTGTTGTGTGCGACGCTGCCCGCCTGTTCAGGATTGTTGCTAAAATAGGCGATGCCGAAGAATCCCACGGTCACCGCGCCGGCCAGACACAGAACCATCCAGGTCATGCTGATGCGTCTGGCGTTGTGGATGGTGTGGTGAGAGTCGGCCGCCATAAAGCGCGCCAGAATGTGCGGCTGGCCGAAATAGCCTAGCCCCCAGCCCATCAGCGAGATTATCGCAATAAAATTCAGACCCTTGAACATATCCAGATTGGCGGGATTTTTCGCTTCGATTACCATCAGCGAGGTATCGATGCCCCCCAGCGCCAGGATCACCATCACCGGCGTCAGGATCAGGGCGAAAATCATCAGGCTGGCCTGCACGGTGTCCGTCCAACTAACGGCGAGAAATCCGCCGATAAAGGTATAAGCGATGGTGGCGGCGGCGCCTGCCCACAGCGCGGCGCCGTAACTCATATGAAAGGTGCTTTCAAACAGGCGGGCGCCGGCCACCACGCCGGAGGCGCAGTAAATGGTGAAAAAGATCAGAATGACCAGGGCGGAAATCACGCGCAGCAATTTGCTGGTGTCCTCGAAGCGATGGGTGAAATAGTCCGGCAGCGTCAGCGCGTTGTGGTTGACTTCGGTGTGTACGCGCAAACGGCCGGCCACCCATTTCCAGTTAAGATACGCGCCGATGATCAGACCGATGGCGATCCAGCTTTCGGAAATGCCGGAAATGAAAATCGCCCCCGGCAGCCCCATCAGTAGCCAGCCGCTCATATCCGACGCGCCGGCGGAGAGGGCGGTGACCAGGCTGCCCATGCGGCGTCCGCCCAGAATGTAATCACCGAAGTTGTTGGTCGCCCGGTAAGCGAACAGGCCGATAAGTACCATCCCGAAGATATACACCAGAAAAGTCACCAGCATTGGTGTGCTCATTGTCATTCAACTCTCCACTTTCATTATTATTTGTACATGCGCGATGGTGCGATAGACCCTGGTCTTCACGCTGGCGACGTTAAAAATCTCTCCCGAAACTTTTTTATGGCGACGCCACTTTTCGAGTGCCTTGAAAGCGGCTGCGACATGCCGGGAATAGCGCTGTCGATCTCCAGCTAAATTGAAGCGGAAGAGATTATGCCGCAATCTCAGGAAGAAAAAACCTATCAAGCGTCCCTGAGGCTCACGAGGCAGGTCGCGTCCCGGCGTTCGTCGCCCTGTCGGCGCGATTTTCGGCGGCGCGCGGCGGGCTGGAAAGAGAGTGAGCCTGGGCGGACAGAAGCGAGAAGAGAAGCAAGTGGCTTCAATGTTTGCAGCAAAGCGTCGCGATATCGTGTCGCCTCCCCCCTGTCAGGGGAAGGCGGGGAAAGGAAGTCTAATTACGGTATAACACTTTAATGAGGTGATAGCCGAACTGGGTCTTCACCGGTCCGAAAGGTTTCAACAATTCGCAGGAAAACACCGCCTTATCAAAAGCGGGGACCATATCGCCCTTACGGAATTCGCCTAAATCGCCGCCGTTGCGCTTTGACGGGCAGGTTGAGTATTTCTGCGCCATTTTCTGAAAATCGGCGCCTTGCTCCAACTGCGCCAGGATATCGTTGGCCTGTTGTTCGGTATCCACCAGAATATGGAGTGCTGCTGCGGTATTTGCCATTTTATTACCTTTTTACGTATTCCCTTCGTCATCCAAATCGCCGGCGTTTATTTTCCTGCAACCTGAAATCGATTGGGGAGAGATGCCTGCGTGCAATGTAACATCTGCAACGCAGGATGTGGATCGCGGCGTACATCTTTGAAGCGAAATCGTCGATCAAGATCGCCGCCGCTTTCTGCTACAATCGCCCCCTGTTTTATGATTGAGTCTTGCCGTTATGCGTCTAAACCCCAGCCAACAACACGCCGTCGAATTTGTTACTGGTCCCTGTCTGGTACTGGCGGGCGCCGGTTCGGGCAAGACGCGCGTCATTACCAATAAAATCGCCCACCTGATCCGCCAATGCGGCTATCAGCCTCGCCACATCGCCGCCGTGACCTTTACCAACAAAGCCGCGCGCGAGATGAAGGAACGCGTGTCTCATACCCTGGGGCGTAAAGAAACCCGTGGGCTGACGATCGCCACCTTTCATACGCTGGGGCTGGAAATCATCAAGCGGGAATATGCGGCGCTGGGTATGAAAGCCAATTTCTCGCTGTTTGACGATCAGGACCAGATGGCGCTGCTGAAAGAGCTGACCGAGCAGTGGCTGGAGAATGACAAGACGCTGTTGCAGCAGTTGACGTCGACGATCTCAAACTGGAAGAACGATCTTATCGATCCCGCCGGCGCGGCGGCGGCGGCGCGTTCCGAGCGCGACCAGCTGTTCGCGCACTGCTACGCGCTGTATCACGATCATCTGCGCGCCTGCAACGTGCTGGATTTCGACGATCTGATCCTGCTGCCGACGTTGCTGCTGAAACACAATCAGGAGGTGCGCGAACGCTGGCAGAATCGTCTGCGCTATCTGCTGGTGGACGAATATCAGGACACCAATACCAGCCAGTATGAACTGGTTAAATCGCTGGTGGGTAGCCGCGCCCGTTTTACCGTGGTGGGGGACGACGATCAGTCGATTTATTCCTGGCGCGGCGCGCGACCGCAGAATCTGGTGTTGTTGCAGCAGGATTTCCCCGCCTTGCAGGTCATCAAGCTGGAGCAAAACTACCGTTCCTCCGGGCGTATTCTGAAAGCCGCCAATATCCTGATAGCCAATAATCCGCACGTGTTTGAAAAGCGCCTGTTTTCCGAGCTGGGCTATGGCGATGAATTAAAAATCATCACCGCCAACAATGAGGATCACGAAGCCGAACGGGTGGTGGGCGAACTGATTGCGCACCATTTTATCAATAAGACCCAGTATGGCGACTACGCCATCCTGTACCGCGGTAATCATCAGTCGCGCCTGTTTGAAAAAATGCTGATGCAGAACCGTATCCCTTATCGCATTTCCGGCGGCACCTCGTTCTTCTCGCGTCCTGAGATCAAGGATCTGCTGGCCTATCTGCGCGTGTTGACCAACCCGGATGACGACAGCGCCTTTTTGCGTATCGTCAACACGCCCAAGCGTGAAATCGGCCCAGCCACGCTGAAGAAACTGGGAGAATGGGCTAATCAGCGCAATAAAAGCTTGTTCAACGCCAGCTTTGATTTAGGGTTAAGTCAGTCGCTGACCGGGCGAGGCCTGGAGTCTTTGCAGCGGTTTACCCAGTGGGTGGCGGAGGTCGCCCGTTTGGCCGAACGCGAGCCGGTCGCCGCGGTGCGGGATTTGATCCACGGGCTGGATTACGAAAGCTGGCTATATGAGACCTCGCCCAGCCCAAAAGCCGCCGAAATGCGGATGAAAAACGTCAATCAGCTTTTTAGCTGGATGACGGAAATGCTGGAAGGCTCGGATCTGGATGAACCGATGACCCTGACTCAGGTGGTCACGCGTTTTACCCTGCGGGATATGATGGAGCGCGGGGAAAATGAAGAAGAGCTGGATCAGGTGCAACTGATGACGCTGCACGCGTCGAAAGGCCTGGAGTTCCCCTATGTCTTTTTAGTGGGCATGGAGGAAGGGCTGTTGCCGCACCAAAGCAGCATCGATGAAGAGAATGTCGATGAGGAACGCCGTCTGGCCTATGTCGGCATTACCCGCGCGCAGCGCGAGCTGACCTTTACCCTGTGCAGAGAGCGGCGTCAGTACGGCGAACTGGTGCGTCCGGAACCCAGCCGTTTCCTGCTGGAGTTGCCGCAGGATGACGTGATTTGGGAAACCGAGCGCAAAGTGGTGAGCGCGCAGGAACGGATGCAGAAAGGGCAGGGGCATCTGGCGAATATTCGCGCCCAGTTGGCTAAAGCCAAAGAAAGCAAGTAATCCTCAATCCGCCGCCTTGACGGCGACAGATACGCTGGAAAAGAAAACTAAGACGGGCGGCCGAGGGCGTCGCCCGAAAAAGATTACAGCGTGTTTTCTTTGAGGATTAATGGCCAGTGAACATAGCTTTGCCAGCGGCTTTCCAGTTCCAGATTTTCCGCCCTTAGCGGATGCCGCGCCAGCCAGCCGACGGGCAGAATAACGTTTAAGGTCTCTCCTTCGGCTTGCAAACGCACCTCAGGCAGGGTGTCGTCACGACGACGGCTGGCAAAAATAATCGCCAGACGCAGTAAGCGGCATAAACGCTGAGCCTGTATCGCCGGCAGCGCGTTTTGCTGGTTTAACGACGCCAAATCGACCGTATTGCTCTGGTTTTGCAGCAACGTCGCCAATAGTTTCTTTTGAGCGGGGGTAAATCCGGGAAGGTCGCTATTGCGGATCAGGTAGGCGGCATGTTGCGGTGATTGACGAAAATCGATACTCAGTCCAATTTCATGAACCTGACAGGCGTGGTGCAGAAGCTCACGACATCGATTATCCAACTGCCAGCGCCGGGCGACCTGCTGTAGAAAATTATCGGCCAGCGAGCTTACCCGCTTCGCCTGTTCGATATCCAACAGGTAGCGGCGCTGTAAATTGTGCAGCGTGCGGTGACGAATATCCTGTTCAACCGGCAAATGCAGCATGCCGTACACCAAACCTTCGCGCAGCGCGCCGCCGGCCAGCGTCATGGTTTTGATATCGAGCTCTTGAAAAATCGCCAGCAGAATGGCGAGCCCGCTGGGGAAAACCAACGCGCGCTCCAGGGTGAGCCCTTCGATTTCAAGTTCTTCCAGTTTACCGCACTGGATGGCATGCCGTTTTAACTGCTGAAGTTTCTCCAGGGTGATATATTCATCCATTCCCTGGGCGACCATGATTTCCTGCAATGCCTGCACGGTGCCGGAAGCGCCGACGCAGATCCGCCATCCCTGTTGACGCAAGTCGTTCGCCACCGAGCGCACCATGTCGCGGGCGGCCTGTTCGGCGCGTTCGAAATTTTCGGCAGCCAGATTACGATCGCTGAAGTAGCGCTCCAGCCAGGTTACGCACCCCATCGGTAAACTGAAAAGCCGGGTAGCCTGCGCGCCGACGCCGGTCGCCAGTTCGGTGCTGCCCCCGCCGATATCGACCACCAGACGCTTTTCCGGTCCGCCGGTGGTATGGGCGACGCCCTGATAGATCAATCTGGCTTCTTCTTCACCGCTGATAACCTGAACCGGTAGTCCCAGTATCTGACTGGCCTGTTGCAGAAATTCGTCGGCATTGGTGGCGAGTCTTAAGGTCGCGGTGGCGACGACCCGCACCTGGTCCCGCGGGATGTCCTGCAACCGTTCGGCAAAAAGTTGCAGGCACTGCCAGCCGCGCTGCATCGCTTCCGGCGATAAGCGATTGTGCTGATCCAGTCCGGCGGCAAGGCGGACTTTGCGCTTTATTTTCGCCAGCGTCTGAATGCTGCCGGCGGTTTCCCGCACCACCAGCATATGAAAGCTGTTGGATCCGAGATCGATGGCAGCATAGAGTGAAGAAGAACTAAACATGCGCGATTAACCCTGCCGTTTGCGATTAGTGCGCGGCGGCCCGTTACGACGCGGCGCGTTGTTTCTGCGCGTGCCGTTATTGGAACGCGGCGGGCGCGTTAAACGTTTCGGCGCCGGTAAATCGTTAAGCAGGGCATCGCTGTTGTATTTACTGACCGGAATACCATGACCAATATAGGTTTCGATCGCCGGCAGATTCAGCGCATATTCTTCGCAGGCGAGGCTGATGGAGAAACCGCTTTCGCCCGCGCGGCCGGTACGACCGATACGGTGAACATAATCTTCGCAATCATCCGGCAGGTCGTAGTTGAATACGTGCGTGACGGACGGGATATGCAGGCCGCGCGCCGCGACATCGGTCGCCACCAGAATATCCAGATTGCCGTGGGTGAAATCATCCAGAATGCGCAGACGCTTTTTCTGCGCCACGTCGCCGGTCAACAGCCCGACGCGATGGCCATCGGCGGCCAAATGTCCCCAGATATCTTCACAGCGGTGTTTGGTATTGGCGAAAATAATGCAGCGATCCGGCCACTCTTCCTCAAGCAGGGTCTGCAACAAACGCATTTTTTCTTCATTGGAGGGATAGAACAGCTCTTCTTTAATACGGTGGCCGGTCTTTTGTTCCGGTTCGACCTCAACGTATTCCGCATTGTTCATTTGTTCAAAGGCGAGTTCGCGCACGCGGTAGGAAAGCGTCGCGGAGAACAGCATATTCAGGCGCTGCGTTACCGGCGGCATGCGGCGGAACAGCCAGCGAATATCTTTGATAAAACCGAGATCGTACATGCGATCGGCTTCATCCAGCACCACAACCTGGATCGCGCCCAGATTAATATGGTTTTGCTTGGCGTAGTCGATCAGGCGGCCCGTGGTGCCAACCAGAATATCAACGCCGCTTTCCAGCACTTTAAGCTGTTTGTCATAGCCGTCGCCGCCATAGGCGAGACCGAGTTTTAAGCCGGTCAGACGGGAAAGCGCTTCTGCATCAGAGTGAATTTGCACGGCTAATTCACGCGTCGGCGCCATGATTAGCGCGCGCGGTTGATTGATCTGACGCTCCGCGCCGGCCGGGTGCGAAAGCAAATAATGGAAAGTAGACGCGAGAAACGCCAGCGTCTTGCCAGTACCGGTTTGCGCCTGACCCGCTACATCACGTCCTGACAAAGCCAGTGGCAACGTTAACGCCTGAATCGGCGTACAGTTATGAAACCCTTTGCTTTCAAGGGCTTCGATAACCTGCGGGTGCAGGGCGAAGTCGGAAAACTTCTGTTCAGTTAAGTGTGTTTTGCTCATAGTGTGGTAGAATATCAGCTAACTATTACTTTACGAAAGCGTATCCAGTGAAATAAAGTCAACCTTGTTGTTGGTTAATCTACACCAACGAGGTAGATATGCCCTTCATCTTTCAAGTGGCGGGCGTGTTGGCCGCCTTCTCTTACCCCGGTCGCTTGACTTCAGTAAGCGCTTGGCCGCCATCCCCTTGAACCTTGCGACCTATTGGGTATAGACATAATCCTGTGGAGTAAAACATGAGCGATAAAATTATTCACCTGACTGACGGCAGTTTCGATACGGAAGTATTGCAAGCTGAGGGCGTAACCCTGGTTGATTTCTGGGCTGAGTGGTGTGGTCCCTGTAAAATGATCGCTCCTATTCTGGATGAAATTGCTGAAGAGTTCGCCGGTAAGCTGACCGTCGCCAAACTCAATATCGATGAAAACCCGGCCACCGCGCCGAAATACGGCATTCGCGGCATTCCTACGCTGTTGTTGTTCAAAAACGGCGAAGTCGCGGCGACCAAAGTGGGCGCCCTGTCGAAAGGTCAACTGAAAGAGTTCCTGACCGCCAACCTGTAAATTTCTGAGGGCGGCAAGCGGGCAACGAGTAATTCTCATATTCACTGCTTGCCGCCCGTCAGGAAGCGTGCTAGATTCTTCATCACTGCATATCGTACTTACCTATGTTTAAGCCTTTAAGCTTAAGCCTGAAAGTTAGAGTCTAAAGCATTACTCTGTGTCAAAATCGGAAAGTCATTGATTTATAAAAATGTTCGTCATCTGGTTTGGGCAATCTAATAGTTTTAAAATAATTGGTTTTATGTGCTTTCGATCCCTTGCTATCGTTTTGTGCAGAGTCCGCACGTCTTAAGTGTGAGACAAAACGAGCACTCGGTGATTGGAGGTTGTTATAGAGGCATGGATGACCCTGCCATACCATTCACGTTAATAGTTCGAGATTTACCCCGAGTTTAAGAACCCACCATTATGAATCTTACCGAATTAAAGAATACGCCAGTATCTGAGTTAATTACTCTTGGCGAAAATATGGGGCTGGAAAACCTGGCCCGCATGCGCAAACAGGATATTATTTTCGCTATCCTGAAGCAGCATGCGAAAAGCGGCGAAGACATTTTCGGCGATGGCGTGCTGGAAATATTGCAGGATGGATTTGGTTTCCTCCGTTCAGCAGACAGTTCCTACCTCGCCGGTCCCGATGATATCTACGTTTCTCCCAGCCAAATCCGCCGCTTCAACCTTCGTACCGGTGACACCATCGCGGGGAAAATTCGTCCCCCGAAGGAAGGCGAACGCTATTTCGCCCTGTTGAAAGTCAACGAAGTCAACTACGACAAACCCGAGAACGCCCGCAGCAAAATCCTGTTTGAAAACCTGACGCCATTGCATGCGAACTCCCGCCTGCGTATGGAGCGCGGTAATGGTTCAACGGAAGATTTAACCGCGCGCGTACTGGATCTGGCCTCGCCGATCGGCCGTGGTCAGCGTGGTCTGATCGTGGCGCCGCCGAAAGCGGGTAAAACCATGCTGTTGCAGAACATCGCCCAGAGCATCGCCTATAATCATCCCGACTGTGTGCTGATGGTGCTGCTGATTGACGAACGTCCTGAAGAAGTGACCGAGATGCAGCGTCTGGTTAAAGGCGAAGTGGTCGCGTCTACCTTTGATGAGCCGGCTTCCCGCCATGTTCAGGTCGCCGAGATGGTGATTGAAAAGGCGAAGCGCCTGGTCGAGCATAAGAAAGACGTCATCATTCTGCTGGACTCCATCACACGTTTGGCTCGCGCCTATAACACCGTCGTCCCGTCATCCGGTAAAGTGCTGACGGGTGGTGTGGACGCCAATGCCCTGCATCGTCCCAAACGTTTCTTCGGCGCGGCGCGTAACGTTGAAGAAGGCGGCAGTTTGACTATCATTGCAACGGCGTTGGTTGATACCGGCTCCAAGATGGACGAAGTGATTTACGAAGAGTTCAAAGGCACCGGTAACATGGAGCTGCACCTCGCACGTAAAATTGCTGAAAAACGCGTATTCCCGGCGATCGACTACAACCGCTCCGGTACGCGTAAAGAAGAATTGCTCACCACCTCTGAAGAACTACAGAAGATGTGGATCTTGCGTAAAATTATCCACCCGATGGGCGAGATTGACGCGATGGAGTTCCTGATTAACAAGTTGGCGATGACCAAAACCAACGATGAATTCTTCGATATGATGAAGCGTTCATAAATCACGGATGAACTCGGGGAACGCCACGCTGGGTCGTGGCGTTTTTTTATGTGCAATTTTATCAGCCCGCTGGATTTCAATGCGGCCGTTACTCTGCTGCACATTGAAGGGTAATGGGAATAAAATGATTAGCCGACGCGCTAATCGTATAAATAGCGTTTTTTGATCTATGCCCGACTGATGGCCGGGAGTAACCGACGTCTCGACGGCGAGCGGGCGCCTGCCAATGCGGCGGACAGGATTAAGGCGTAGACCGGACATATATTAAGCAGCCTCAGCCAGGCCAAGAAGCTGTGAACGGTGAATTTACTCACGATGAGTACTGAATTATTAATTATTTTTCTGTTTTCTCTGGGCTTCCTGTTTGTTGCTCGTCAGGTGGCGAGGATCGTCGGGCTTGTTGATCGCCCCAACTATCGCAAACGGCATCACGGACTGATTCCTCTGGTTGGCGGTATCTCGGTGTACGCCGGGATTTGCTTTACTTTCCTGTTAACCGATCAATATATCCCCAATTTTCGGCTTTATCTGTTTTGCGCCGGCGTGCTGGTGTTCGTCGGCGCGCTGGATGACCGCTTTGATATCAGCGTGAAAATCCGCGCCGTCGTGCAGGCCTGCGTCGCCATTATCATGATGGCGTTCGCCGGTCTGACGTTACAAAGTTTCGGGCATATTTTGGGGCCGTGGCAGATGCAGTTGGGGCCGTTTGGTTATCTGGTGACGCTGTTCGCCGTCTGGGCCGCGATCAACGCATTCAACATGGTCGACGGCATTGACGGACTGCTGGGCGGATTGTCCTGCGTTTCCTTTGGCGCGATGGGCGTCCTGCTGTATCTGAGCGGGCATGCCAATCTGGCGCTATGGTGCTTTGCCATGATCGCCGCCGTTATTCCTTATATCCTGCTTAACCTCGGCGTTTTCGGCAAACGTTATAAAGTTTTTATGGGGGATGCGGGCAGCACCATGATCGGCTTCACCGCGATCTGGATCCTGATTCAAACCACGCAGGGACCTCAGCATCCGATCAACCCGGTCACGGCGCTGTGGGTTATCGCTATTCCTCTGATTGATATGATTGCGATCATGTATCGTCGTCTGCGTAAAGGGCTGAGTCCGTTTTCACCCGATCGCCAGCATATTCACCATTTAATGATGCGCGCGGGTTTTACTTCCCGGCAGGCTTTTGTTCTTATTACGCTGGCGGCGGCGTTGCTGGCCGCGTTCGGCGTGCTGGGGGAATATCTCTCATTTGTGCCGGAATGGGCTATGTTGGCATTGTTCTTGCTCGTCTTCTTGCTGTATGGCTACTGCCTGAAGCGCGCGTGGCGAGTGGCGCGTTTTATCAAACGCATCAAGCGACGCATACGCGCCGATGAGAAAAAGTAGCGGTCTTGACCAAATAACGTTGGGGAAGTAATGAAATCAGAGAACCTATCCACCGGTAATGCGTCAGTCGACAATGAGCTGGATGTCCGCGGTTTGTTTCGCACGCTATGGCGCGGCAAGGTCTGGATCCTGTCTATTGCCTGCTTGTTTAGCGTTATTGCGCTACTCTATTCTTATCTGGCGAAGCAGGAATGGAGCGCGACGGCGATTACCGATAGGCCGACGGTCAACATGTTGGGCGGATACTATTCGCAGCAGCAGTTCCTGCGCAATCTGGACGCCAAATCCTTTTCGGCTCCGCAGCCGGAGCTGCCGGCCATCTCTTCGGTGGCTTATGATGAGTTCATCATGCAGTTGGCGGCCTACGATACCCGCCGCGATTTCTGGTTGCAGAGCGATTATTATAAACAGCGTCAGGAAGGGGACGCCAAAGCGGACTCCGCCCTGCTGGATGAACTGGCGAGCAATATTCAGTTTACGCCGCATGATGACGCCAAGAAGACCAATGACGGCGTAAAACTGGTGGCGGAAACGTCGGCGGATGCCAATAGGTTGCTGCGCCAGTATGTTGAATTCGCCAGCCGGCGCGCCGCCAGCCATCTTAATGAAGAGATTAACGGCGCATGGGCGGCCAGAACCATTTTCATAAAATCGCAGATTAAGCGTCAGGAAGCGGTGGCGAAAGCCATTTATGAACGTGAAATCCGCAGCGTCGAACTGGCGCTGAAAATTGCGCAGCAACAGGGTATCGGCCGTAGTCAAACGGATACGCCGGCGGATGAGCTGCCGGCATCCGAAATGTTTTTGCTGGGAAGACCGATGCTTCAGGCGCGCCTGGAGTCATTGCAGTCCAGCGGCCCACACTATGATATCGATTACGATCAGAATCGCGCCATGCTGGCCACCCTGGATGTAGGACCAACACTCGACGCCAATTTCCAGACCTACCGTTATTTGCGTACGCCGGAGGAGCCGGTCAGACGCGATAGTCCGCGCCGGGCATTCCTGATGGTGATGTGGGGCGCTATCGGCGCGTTAGTGGGGGCGGGTGTTGCTTTGGTTCGTCGTCCACGCTGATCCGTGCGCGGGTCAGCGTCCGATGCGCAGTAAGTCAGTCTGCGTCCAACTTGATTAAAGAGATTCGCTGTGAAAGTGTTGACTGTTTTCGGCACCCGTCCGGAGGCCATTAAGATGGCGCCGCTGGTCCGTGTTCTGGCTCAGGATGAAGCCTTTGAATCAAGAATTTGCGTGACGGCCCAGCATCGGGAAATGCTCGATCAGGTGTTGCGTTTATTCGATATTACCCCTGACTATGACTTGAACATCATGCAGCCAGGCCAGTCGCTCAGCGAGATATCCAGCCGGATCCTGAGAGGTCTTGAGCCCGTCATGGCGGAGTTCAAGCCGGATTTGGTGCTGGTGCATGGCGATACCACCACCACATTGACGGCCAGTCTGGCCGCGTTTTACCAACGCATTCCGGTCGGGCATGTTGAAGCCGGACTGCGTACCGGCAATCTGTATTCTCCCTGGCCGGAAGAGGCCAACCGTAAGCTGACCGGCCATCTGGCGATGTTTCATTTCGCGCCGACGGAGAATTCCCGCCGGAACCTGCTGAGTGAACACCTGTCGGATCGGCAGATTTTCGTCACCGGGAACACGGTGATCGATGCGCTGTTCTGGGTGAGGGATCGCATCGTCAGCGATGAGGCGTTGCGCCGCAGCCTGGATGAAAAGTATGCCTTTCTGGATGCCAGCAAAAAACTGATTCTGGTTACCGGGCATCGGCGCGAAAGTTTTGGCGGCGGTTTCGAGCGCATCTGCGGCGCGCTGGCGGATATCGCCCGGCGTCACCCGGAAGTGCAGATCGTTTATCCCGTCCATCTTAATCCGAACGTCAGCGAGCCGGTAAACCGCATTCTGAGCGGTATTGATAACGTGGTGCTTATCGCGCCGCAGGACTACCTGCCCTTTGTTTATCTGATGAATCGTTCGTATATGATCCTGACGGATTCGGGGGGCATTCAGGAGGAAGCGCCGTCATTGGGCAAGCCGGTACTGGTTATGCGCGATACCACCGAACGCCCCGAGGCGGTGGAGGCGGGTACGGTCAGGCTGGTGGGTACCGATGTGGCGAAAATCGTTGATAGCGTATCGCAACTCCTGATGGATGAAGAGGAATACCAGAGCATGAGCCGGGCGCATAACCCGTATGGCGACGGCCAGGCCTGCCAAAATATCGTTAAGGCAATCAAGAATTATCAAAAGAACCATCAGGTGACACCATGAGTTTCGACACAATTTCGGTTATCGGGCTGGGTTATATCGGTTTACCGACGGCCGCCGCCTTTGCTTCGCGTAAAAAGAACGTGATCGGCATCGATGTAAATAAGCAGACGGTGGAGACCATCAATCGGGGCGAGATTCACATTGTCGAGCCGGATCTGGATACGCTGGTCAAAGTCGCGGTTGAAAACGGCCATTTACAGGCGAAGAGCAAGCCGGTGCCGGCGGATGCGTTTTTGATCGCGGTTCCCACGCCCTTCAAGGGCGACCATGAGCCGGACATGAGCTATGTTCAGGCGGCGGCGGAGTCCATTGCGCCGGTGCTCAAGCGGGGCGATCTGGTTATTCTCGAATCCACTTCGCCCGTCGGTTCAACCGAGCAAATGGCGCAGTGGCTGGCTGAGGCGCGGACGGATTTAACCTTTCCCCAGCAGGCGGGCGACGCCGCCGATATCCATATCGCGTACTGCCCGGAGCGGGTATTGCCCGGGAAGGTCGTGGTTGAACTGATTAAAAACGATCGGGTGATCGGCGGGATGACGCCGACATGCTCGGCGCGCGCAAGCGAGCTGTACAACCTCTTTCTTGAAGGTGAGTGTGTGGTTACTAACGCGCGTACCGCCGAAATGTGCAAGCTGACGGAAAACAGCTTTCGTGACGTCAACATCGCCTTCGCCAATGAACTGTCGCTGATCTGCGCGGAACAAAATATTAACGTATGGGAGCTTGTCCGATTGGCAAACCGGCATCCGCGCGTCAATATTCTCCAACCCGGCCCTGGCGTCGGCGGACACTGCATCGCGGTCGACCCCTGGTTTATCGTTGCGCAGAATCCGCAGCAGGCGCGGCTGATTCATACGGCCAGGCTGGTAAACGACGGCAAACCGCTATGGGTTGTCGATCGGGTGAAAACGGCGGTCGCGGATTATCTGGCGCAAACGGATAAACGCGCCAGCGACGTGACGGTCGCCTGCTTCGGCCTGGCGTTTAAGCCGGACATTGACGATTTGCGCGAAAGTCCGGCCGTCGCCATTACGGAAATGATCGCGCAATGGAATGCCGGCACGACGCTGGCGGTGGAGCCGAATGTCAGGCAACTGCCGGCCGCGCTGACGGGGCGGGTAACGTTGGTGGATTTGGCCACGGCATTGCAGGACGCCGACGTGCTGGTGATGCTGGTTGACCACCGTCAGTTTAAAGCCGTTGATCCCGACGATGTCAAACAAAACTGGGTTGTTGATACAAAAGGAGTATGGCGTTGAAACGTATATTAATCACTGGTGGAGCCGGGTTTATTGGTTCGGCGTTAGTCAGGCATATTATTACCGAGACGCCAAACAGCGTCGTCGTGGTGGATAAACTCACCTATGCCGGCAACTTATCCTCGCTGGCGCCGGTTGCGGACAGCGCCCGTTTCGCGTTTGAACAGGTTGATATTTGCGATCGCGCGGCGTTGGACAAGGTGTTTGCGGCGTACCAGCCAGCCATGGTGATGCATCTAGCGGCGGAAAGCCACGTCGACCGTTCAATCGACGGTCCGGCGGCGTTCATCGAAACCAACATCGTCGGGACTTATACGCTGCTGGAAGCCGCGCGCCATTACTGGCAAAGCCTGGATAGCGCCGAAAAAGCGGCGTTCCGTTTTCATCATATTTCCACCGATGAAGTCTTCGGCGATCTGCACGGTACTGAGGATCTGTTCACCGAAACCACGCCTTACGCCCCCAGCAGCCCGTATTCGGCGTCTAAAGCGTCGAGCGACCACCTGGTTCGCGCCTGGCTGCGCACCTATGGCTTGCCGACGATCATTACCAACTGCTCCAATAACTACGGCCCCTATCATTTCCCGGAGAAACTGATCCCGCTGGTGATCCTGAATGCCGTCGCCGGTAAACCGTTGCCGGTCTATGGCGACGGCGCGCAGATTCGTGATTGGCTGTTCGTCGAAGATCATGCGCGCGCGCTGTATAAAGTGGTGACGGAAGGCGTCATTGGGGAAACCTACAACATCGGCGGTCATAACGAGCGTAAGAACATCGAAGTGGTGCAGACGATCTGTGATTTGCTGGAAGAGCTGGCGCCGAATAAGCCGGCCGGCGTGCAGCGCTACCGCGATTTAATCACCTATGTCAAAGACCGTCCCGGTCATGATATGCGTTACGCCATCGACGCCGGAAAAATTGAGCGCGAGCTTGGCTGGCGTCCGGAAGAAACCTTCGAAAGCGGTATGAAAAAAACCGTGAGCTGGTATCTGAATAATGAAAAATGGTGGCGCAGCGTCCAGGATGGATCTTATACCGGCGAACGTTTAGGCCTGACCGACTAACATTATCCGTACGGGCGAGCGTGGCGACGATGACAGAGACGAGGCTTTCGATGGGAACACGCCCTGCGGCGCGTATCCACGCCAGTATCGAACCATTAAGTTGGGAAAGCCGCTTTTTCAACCTGACCAGCGGCAAGCTGACTTTTTCCGCCGATGCGCCGCGCCTGACGTTGGAGCGACTGGATCGCTTTGCGCTGACGCAGGCGAAAATCGCGGCGGATAATATGCCGTTGGCCGATGCGCTGGCGGATTTCGGTTTTCGTCTGGTCGAAGGCGAGGTCGATCTCTGCCTGTCGCTGGACGATGCGCCGCGGCCGGATCCTCTTCCCTACCTGCGTATTGCGGACAGCGCCGATATTCCGGCGTTGCGCGCGGTCGCTGCCCAGGTTTTCACGCTCAGTCGCTTTCGTTCGCCGTGGTATCAGCCCGCGGACAGCGGACGTTTTTATGCCCAGTGGGTGGAAAACGCCGTACACGGCGTTTTTGATCATCAATGCCTGTTGGTTGAAAATGCGTCCGGACAGCCGCAAGGGTGGGTGACGCTGCGGCGGTTGGACGCGGCGCAGGCTCGCATCGGGCTGCTGGCCGTCTGGCCGGGCGTCGCGGCCCGCGGCATCGGCGCGCAATTGATGTCGGCGGCGGAAATGTGGTGCCGGCAGCAAGGCGTGCAACGTTTATGGGTCGCGACACAGACAGGCAATGTGGCGGCTCTCCGTCTTTATCTTCGTCGCGGTGCCAAAGTTGAGCGCACGGCCTATTGGTTATACAGGTGATCACATGATTCCGTTTAATGCGCCGCCCATCGTGGGTACTGAACTCGATTATATGCAGGCCGCCATGAGCAGCGGCAAACTGTGCGGCGACGGCGGTTTTACCCGCCGCTGCCAGCAGTGGCTGGAACACTATTCCGGCAGCGTCAAAGTGTTATTGACGCCATCCTGCACCGCTTCGCTGGAAATGGCGGCGATCTTGCTGGATATCAAACCCGGCGACGAAGTCATCATGCCGAGCTATACCTTCGTCTCCACCGCCAATGCGTTTGTGCTGCGCGGCGCCAAAATCGTGTTTGTGGATATTCGCCCGGACACCATGAATATCGATGAAACGAAGATTGAAGCGGCGATTACCGACAAGACCCGCGTGATCGTACCGGTTCACTATGCGGGCGTGGCCTGCGAAATGGACGCCATTATGGCGCTGGCGAAAAAGTACGACCTGTTTGTGGTGGAAGACGCCGCGCAGGGCATGATGTCCAGCTACAAAGGGCGTCCGTTGGGCTCCATCGGCCATATCGGCTGCTTCAGCTTTCATGAAACTAAAAATTACACCTCGGGCGGCGAGGGCGGCGCGACGCTGATTAATGAGCGCGGGCTGATCGAGCGGGCGGAAATTGTGCGGGAAAAGGGCACTAACCGCAGCCAGTTCTTCCGCGGTCAGGTAGATAAATACACCTGGCGCGATATCGGCTCCAGCTATCTGATGGCGGATATTCAGGCCGCCTATCTCTGGGCGCAACTGGAAGCGGCGAAGCAAATTAACCAACGGCGGCTGCGCCTGTGGCAAAACTATCTGACGGCCTTCAAACCGCTGGCGGATGCAGGGCGCATCGTCTTGCCGTCGGTGTCGGCGCACTGCGTTCACAACGCGCATATGTTTTATATCAAGCTGCGCGATGCGCAAGACCGCGCGGCGTTTATCAGCTATATGAAAGAAGCCGAGATCCTGACGGTATTTCATTATATTCCGCTGCATAGCTGCCCCGCAGGCATGAATTTCGGCCGCTTTGCCGGCGAAGATCGCTATACCACGCAGGAAAGCGAACGTCTGGTGCGCCTGCCGCTGTTCTATAACCTGCCTGACGTCAATCAGCGCACGGTAATCAATACCATTCTGAGTTTCTTTTCCTGATATGTCGCTGGCGAAAGCATCAATATGGACGGCCGGCTCCACGCTGATAAAAATCGGCGTGGGGCTGATCGTCGTCAAGTTGCTGGCGGTGGCGTTCGGCCCCAGCGGAGTCGGGCAGGCGGGCAATTTCCGTCAGTTGATCACGGTGTTGGGCGTATTGTCCGGCGCGGGGATTTTCAACGGCGTCATCAAATATGTCGCGGAATATCATCAACAGCCGGAGCGGCTGAAGCCGCTGCTGGGTACGTCGGTGTCGCTGGTGCTGGGGTTCTCCACGCTGCTGGCGGCGGTGTTCGTGTTTGCCGCCGGGCCGATAGCCGATGCGCTGTTCGGACATGATGAATACCGTCATGTTATCCGCGCGCTGGCGTTTATCCAGATGGGGAGCGTTTTCGCCAACCTGTTTCTGGCGATCCTGAAGGGGTACCGCGATGCGATGGGCAATGCCCTGTCGTTGATTATCGGCAGCCTGATGGGGTTAGCCGCCTATTGGCTCTGTTTTGCGCTGGGCGGCTATGCCGGCGCGCTGGCCGGGTTGGCGCTGGTGCCGGCGATGGCGGTATTGCCGGCCGGCGTATTGATGCTGCGGCGCACGCCGTTGTCCTGGCAGGCGTTAAAACCAACCTGGGATAGCGCCATCGCCGGCCGGCTTGGCAAGTTTACCCTGATGGCGCTGATGACGGCGGTCACGCTGCCCGTGGCCTATATCATGATGCGTAATCTGCTGGCGGAGCACTACAGCTGGGACGATGTCGGCATCTGGCAGGGCGTCAGCAGCATTTCAGACGCCTATCTACAGTTTATTACCGCGTCGTTCACCGTCTATCTGTTGCCGACGCTGTCGCGCCTGACGGATAAAAAAGCGCTTTCCCAGGAGATCGTCCGCGCGCTGAAGTTTGTGTTGCCCGCCGTGGCCGGCGTCAGCTTTTGCGTCTGGCTGCTGCGCGACTTCGCCATCTTGCTGCTGTTCTCCAGCCAGTTCACCGCCATGCGCGATCTGTTTGTCTGGCAACTGGTGGGCGACGTGATGAAAGTGGGCGCTTACGTTTTTGGCTATCTGGTGATTGCCAAAGCCGCGCTGCGTTTTTATCTGCTCACCGAGGTGAGTCAGTTTTTATTGCTCACGCTGTTTTCTCACTGGCTGATTCCGGTTAATGGCGCGTTAGGGGCCGCTCAGGCTTATATGGCGACCTACCTGGTCTATTTTTTGCTTTGTTGTAGCGTATTCATTATTTACCGTAGGCGAACATGACGACACTGATTCATGTCCTGGGATCGGATATCCCGCATCATAACCAGACGGTTTTGCGTTTCTTTAACGATACGCTGGCCGCCGTTTTGCCCCCGGCTCAGGTGCGGAATTTTATGGTGGTCGCCGGCGACGCGCCGCAGCAGGCCGATTTCCCTGCCCTGAACATCGAAATCTATGCGGATAAGAAGGCGTTGGCTCAGGCGGCGATCGCCAAAGCCAGGGCCGATCGCCGCACGCGTTTCTTTCTGCACGGGCAGTTTAACCCTACGCTGTGGCTGGCGTTGTTGCGCGGCGCCATCAAACCCGCGCAGGCGTACTGGCACATCTGGGGCGCGGATCTGTATGAAGAAGCGAGCGGCCTGAAATATCGCCTGTTCTATCTGCTGCGGCGCCTGGCGCAAAACCGCGTCGGGCATGTGTTCGCGACGCGCGGCGATCTGGCATATTATCAACAGCGGCATCGCCGCGTGCCGACGTCGCTGCTGTACTTCCCGACGCGGATGGATGCGGCGTTAACCGGGCAAAACGTGAAGAAGCCGCTGGCGGGGCCGATGACCATTCTGGTCGGGAATTCCGGCGATCGCACCAACCGTCATCCGGAAGCGCTGCGCGCCATTCATCGGCAGTTCGGCGCCAATGTGCGGGTGATTGTGCCGATGGGCTATCCGGCGCATAACGGGCAGTATATTGCGCAGGTAGAGAAAGAAGGACTGGCGCTGTTCGGCATGAAAAATTTTCAACTGCTGAAAGAGCAACTGGCGTTTAGCGACTATCTCAACATGCTGCGCACCTGTGATTTAGGCTACTTTATTTTTGACCGTCAGCAGGGGATCGGCACGTTGTGCCTGCTGATTCAGTTCGGCGTTCCCTTTGTTATCAGCCGCCGGAACCCGTTCTGGCAGGATCTGACGGAACAGCATCTGCCGGTGCTGTTTTATGGCGATAGTCTGGATGAGGCGCTGGTTCGCGAGGCGCAGCGCGAACTGGCCGCCGTTGATAAGCATCAGATCGCGTTCTTTAATCCCAACTATCTGCAAGGCTGGCGCCAGGCTCTGGCGCTGGCGGCGGGAGAACCAACATGACGCTGGGACAGTTTGGTGGCT
The DNA here is from genome assembly GCF_040240335.1 of Brenneria sp. L4-2C. NCBI lineage: Bacteria > Pseudomonadati > Pseudomonadota > Gammaproteobacteria > Enterobacterales > Pectobacteriaceae > Brenneria > Brenneria sp. L4-2C. Next base: position 34,560 of record NZ_JBEIAC010000023.1, read on the forward strand.
TGTTAGTGGTCTACCTGATTTCAGTGATTTTTATCCTGACGCTGACCTGGCGGGAGTTTCGCCGCGTGCGTTTTAACTTCAACGTGTTGTTCTCGCTGCTTTATTTATTAACGTTCTACTTCGGTTTTCCGTTTACCTGCCTGCTGGCGTTTCGTTTCGGCGTGGAGGTGGTTCCCGTCCCTTATTTGCTACAGGCGCAGCTTTCCGCCACGGCGTTTTACGCGATCTACTATGTGAGTTATAAAACCCGGCTGCGCCAAACCGCGCCGGCCCCCCGTCCGCCGTTGCTCGCCGTCAATCGGGTGGAAGCCAATCTGACCTGGATGCTGCTGGCGCTGATCGCGATAGCCACCGTCGGCATTTTTTTTCTCAACAACGGGTTTTTGTTGTTTAAACTGAGCGCCTACAGCCAGATTTTTTCCCGTGACGTTTCCGGCGTGGCGCTGAAGCGCTTTTTCTACTTCTTTATTCCGGCCATGCTGGTGGTCTATTTCCTGCGGCAAACCCAGCGCGCCTGGCTGCTGTTTCTTATCGGCACGGTGGCGTTCGGCCTGCTGACCTACGTCATCGTCGGCGGCACGCGGGCGAATGTGATTATCGCCTTCGCCCTGTTTCTGTTTATCGGCATCGTGCGCGGCTGGATCACCCTATGGATGCTGGCGGCGGCGGGAGTCGTCGGCGTGGTGGGGATGTTCTGGCTGGCGCTGAAGCGCTATGGCATGGATGTCAGCGGCGACGAGGCGTTTTACACCTTTCTGTATCTGACCCGCGATACCTTCTCGCCGTGGGAGAATCTGGCGTTGTTGTGGCAGAACTACGACAAGATCGAATTTCAGGGATTAGCGCCGATTATGCGCGATTTCTATGTGTTTATTCCTTCCTGGCTGTGGCCGGAGCGTCCTGGTCTGGTGTTGAACAGCGCCAACTATTTTACCTGGGAAGTGTTGAATAACCATTCCGGGCTGGCGATTTCCCCCACGCTATTGGGGTCGCTGGTGGTGATGGGCGGCGTGCTGTTCATTCCCCTCGGCGCGATTGGCGTTGGGCTGATCATCAAATGGTTCGACTGGGTTTATGACCTGGGTAAAAACAGCCCCAACCGCTACAAGGCCGCCGTTCTGCAAGCGTTTTGTTTCGGCGCGGTGTTCAACATCATTGTGCTGGCGCGCGAAGGCGTTGACGCCTTTGTTTCCCGCGTGGTGTTTTTCTGCCTGATTTTCGGTCTGTGTCTGCTGATCGCGAAGCTGTTGTACTGGCTGCTGGAAAGCGCCGGTTTGATCAGGCAGCGTTTATTACGCAGCGAGTCCGACGTCGTACCCTCCGCGCCCACTTCCCCTACGCGCGGCGTGCTGTAACAGGATTTATCATGCAAGTAAAAAAGTCTATTCCCACCTATTCGATCCGCGGTTTTTCCATTTGCGGATTTCACCATCTGGCGCAGTTCGTCGATTACCTGTTCAGCGGCGGGCGGGTCGCCGCGGGGACGCTGGTCGCCATCAATGCCGAAAAAGTGTTGACGGCCGAGAAAGACGCGGCGCTGCACACCCTGTTGGCGCAGGCCGAATACAAATACGCGGACGGCATCAGCATCGTCCGTTCCATTCGTCGTAAATATCCGCAGGCGCGCGTCAATCGAATCGCCGGCGCCGATTTATGGGAAGCGCTGATGCAGCGCGCGGGCCAGGAGGGGACGCCGGTTTTTCTGGTCGGCGGCAAGCCGGAGGTGCTGGCGCAGACGGAGGCCAAACTGCGCGCGCAATGGCAGGTGAACATCGTTGGCAGTCAGGACGGTTATTTCGCGTCGGAGCGGCGGGATGCGCTGTTTGAACGGATCCGCGCCAGCGGCGCGCAAATCGTTACCGTGGCGATGGGATCTCCGCGGCAGGAGATTCTGATGAGAGACTGCCGCCGATGCCACCCGGACGCGCTCTATATGGGCGTGGGCGGCACCTACGATGTCTTTACCGGCCATGTGAAGCGCGCGCCGCTGATTTGGCAGAATGCCGGTCTCGAATGGCTTTACCGTTTATTGTCTCAGCCCAGTCGCATTACTCGCCAACTTAAACTGCTGAAATATCTGGCTTATCACTACGGCGGGCGTTTGTAGACTCGCTCGCTCGCCGGACCTGCGGTGTTATTTCAACCCGCATTGCTGTATCTTCACGGGCGCTAAAATAACGAAAGAACGCTGGCCCTATAACAGGCGCCGGATGGCTTACAACAATAATAACCGGCAAAAAGCCGGAGCAAACACAACATATACGGACAGAGGATTTATGGCAGAAGAGATAAAACAGGCCAAACTCCATCGGGGTTTAGAGGCCAGACACATTGAGCTGATTGCGCTGGGCGGAACAATCGGCGTCGGGTTATTTATGGGCGCCGCCAGCGCGTTGAAATGGGCCGGGCCTTCGGTGCTGCTGGCTTACATTACCGCCGGGATATTTGTTTTCTTTATTATGCGCTCCATGGGCGAAATGCTGTACACGGAGCCGGTAGCCGGGTCTTTCGCGGTTTATGCCCATAAGTATCTGAGTCCCTTTTTTGGCTACCTGACCGCCTGGAGTTATTGGTTTATGTGGATGGCGGTCGGGATTTCCGAGATCACGGCGATTGGCGTCTATGTGCAGTTCTGGTTTCCCGATTTGCCGCAATGGATACCCGCGATAGCCGCGGTGATTTTAGTGGCGGGCGCCAATCTGGCCGCGGTGCGGCTGTATGGCGAAATCGAATTCTGGTTCGCGATGATTAAAATCACCACCATCATCGCCATGATTATCGTTGGGCTGGGGGTGATTTTCTTTGGTTTCGGCAACCATGGTCAGGCGACGGGATTTGCCAATCTGACGGAGCACGGCGGTTTCCTCGCCGGCGGATGGAAAGGCTTGCTGTTTGCGTTATGTCTGGTGGTCGCCTCGTATCAGGGCGTCGAGCTGGTCGGCATCACCGCAGGGGAAGCGAAAAATCCGCAGGTGACGTTGAAACGCGCCATCAATAATATCCTGTGGCGCATCCTGATTTTCTACGTGGGCGCGATCTTCGTCATCGTAACGATTTTCCCCTGGAATGAAATCGGCACCACCGGCAGTCCGTTTGTGCTGACCTTCGCGAAAATTGGCATTACCGCCGCGGCCGGGATTATTAACTTCGTCGTTCTGACCGCCGCGCTATCCGGCTGCAACAGCGGTATGTATAGCTGCGGGCGCATGCTCTATTCTCTGGCGAACAATCGTCAGCTGCCGGCATGGCTGGGGAAAGTCACGGCGAGCGGCGTACCGGCGGGCGGCGTCGCGATCTCGATTCTCTGCCTGATGGCGGGGTCGCTGCTGAACTACATCCTTCCCAATCCGGAGAAGGTGTTCGTGTACGTCTATAGCGCCAGCGTATTGCCCGGCATGGTGCCGTGGTTTGTGGTGCTGATTAGCCAGATACGTTTTCGTGAGCATCACCGCGCCGCGCTGGCCGTACATCCGTTCAAGTCGGTGCTTTTCCCCTGGGTCAACTACCTGACCATGGCGTTTTTACTGTGCGTGCTGGTGGGGATGTATATCAACCTTGATACCCGGATGTCGCTGATTGTCGGTATGGTGTTTCTGGCTTTCGTCAGTCTTTGCTATTTTGTCCTGGGATTGGGTAAAAAACAGGCGATGATAGGGGCGAAATCCTAGCATAACGGGGAGGGGAGAACGGATTTGCGCGTTATTTGACGTGAAGTGAGCAAAGCATAAGCAAACGCGTCATTTCGATAAAAAAGCACTAGACAGGCACGGGTTAAATCCGTAGTATCCCCTCCCGCAACGGCGCTATGCGCCCGTAGCTCAGCTGGATAGAGCGCTGCCCTCCGGAGGCAGAGGTCTCAGGTTCGAATCCTGTCGGGCGCACCACATAGTTGTGTGCAAGAGCTGCGGTGGTACATTTACCCCGTAAAGGAAGTACCGCGTCAAAGAAGTAATAAAGTGGTATATGGTGGCTATAGCTCAGTTGGTAGAGCCCTGGATTGTGATTCCAGTTGTCGTGGGTTCGAGTCCCATTAGCCACCCCAGATTTAAATGTTTGTGAGTTATGCGAAGGTGGCGGAATTGGTAGACGCGCTAGCTTCAGGTGTTAGTGTCTTAACGGACGTGAGGGTTCAAGTCCCTCTCTTCGCACCACACAAACCAAGCATCAGTGATGCTTAAGCAGTAAAGCAGCAGATTCGGCGAGTAGCGCAGCTTGGTAGCGCAACTGGTTTGGGACCAGTGGGTCGGAGGTTCGAATCCTCTCTCGCCGACCAATTCCCGGCGGTTTTGTCTGCAAGATTGTAGATAAGGCCGAAGAAAACAGCAAGTCGTCATGGCTTGCTGTTTTTTTTCGTTTTTCATCTTCTTCCCTCGATACAGTAAAATCCGCCATTTTCAGGCATAGCCCTTGTTCACGAAGGGGGAATTGCTGCGCGTATTTAAACAGAGATGTATGAGTCGCTTTACGACAGTCTGAAAAACAGATCGAGGTTTCTTTACTTGATGAAGGCTGTTGAGCTCACAAAACCAAAAGGTTATATTCAGATTTTTACATATAAGGGACTATCAGATGAGCATGACATTCGCCGCGCTCTGGAACGCACATCCAGAAATTAAAGGGGATGAGAACCCCTGTCGGCGTAAGGACGGACATAAGGCTTTTGATGACCAGTGCGCCATTAGATTGGGGAGTCAGTATCGAAGGAATTGCATCTGATTTTTTTGACTCTAAAGAAATATGGTTTTGGAAGGTAATTTAACAATGAAGAAATTTCTTTCCTGCTTGATTCCAGCCTTGATTGCTCCCGGAGTTTTAATATTTAGCCTCTCTTTTTCTGCGTCACAATTCGGCCCGTTTTTCGATAGTAGTGACGAAATGGAATCTAACTTGTTAGCTGTTATTGTCGTCGCTGTTTCCCTTTTTATTGCTTATGGCGTTATAAGTTATCGTCTTATCGCGCGCGGATCTAAAAGCATCTTTGTCTCTATTGTCGGGATGATGATAGCGGGCATTATTTTTATATTTCTTGCCGGTTTTTTTCTTGGCGATGTTTTAAAGGTTCAGTATGGTTTTGCCATCATCATTCTTGATGCGGCGATGATAGGTGTGGGTGGGTTATTAGCAATTAAAGCGTCTTCTTGCTATTCCACGCCATGACGCTGGAATTGTTTCCCTTCCGACAGGCGCATCGACAATGCCTGCAAGGTCAAGTGCAGGCCGGCAAAGCTGGGCGGGTAGACCTGGTAGCGCGGCAAACTCACCACCTGTCCGTATTGAAATGCTTTTAAAAAGCGGCGCGCGCCCGGCGCAATGCGCTCAAGGTCGCGGGCCAGACTATCGGCGTTATCGCCATGTTCCGGTAGATAGCTGGTGACGATATAATCGGCGTCGATGACGTCCAGCCACTCGGCGCCAATCACCATACGGTCGCGGCCCGCCGGCACCTGCGAAACGATCGGCAGGCGCCGCAAGCCTAAATCGTCCAGTACCGTGGTTAATGCGCCGTACTCTTTAACGATCTGCAAGCTGCCGTCGCGGCCATTGACCAGCAACGCCACATAGCTCGGCGCGACGGGCTGTCGTTCGAGCAGGCGCTGGCGCGTCGCCGTCAATTCCGCCCGGTAGCCTGCCAGCAATTGCTGAAATTGCGCCTCGCGCCCCAGCCAGGCGGCCAGATCCTGATATAACGCCAGCATTGGCCGTCCCTGTTCGCCATCGAACATCAGGGTCGGCGCTAACGTGGCGAGCTGCGCCCGCAGCGGCGCATAGTCGCCGCTATTAGCCAGGATCAGATCCGGCTTCATGGCGCGGATCCGCTCCAGATCCGGCTTGCCGTGTACCGACGCCAGCGCCAGTCGGGAAAAGTCCAGCCCGAACAATTCGCGCGCGCCGCGCATATAAAAAGACCCATCGGCGGCCAGACGACCGCTGCTGGCCGCCAACGGCGCGCCCAGTTCGTGGATCATCACCGTCAGAGTCCAGTCATGCAGCGAGACAATACGTTGCGGCGCGTCCGGCACCGCGACGGTATAACCGCCATGATCGGTCACCACCCGCCCCTGCGCGAGCGCGCTCAACAGCAGTAATGACCATAGCCAGCTTCGCATCATCCTCTACTCCTTATTATCCCGGCCGCCATGCGGCGCTGCGGGCCACGATCAGAAATCCCAACACGCCGCCCAGCGAGACCAGCAGCCCGGCCGGTACGATCAACGGCAGAAACAGCGTACGTCCGGCGGTATCGGCGCCCAGAAACAGCAACGCGCCCACCAGCAGCGTCACGCCCAGTACCGCGCCGGGCCGTTCGCCCGCCAGACGACGCGCCACGTGGGCGGCAATCAGCCCGACAAACGACACCGGGCCGGCGATGGTCACCACCGGCGCCACCAGCGCCGCCGCCAGCAAGACCAACAGCGGCCGCGAGTAGCGGGGATTGGCGCCGACGGCTGCCGCTTGTTCGCTGCCCAGACGCAACGGCGCCAACGCCCGCGGCGCCATCAGCAACGGCAGCGCCAGCGCCGCGGCCCAGCCGAACAGCCTGACGGCATCCACCGGCGAGGCGGCGGTGAGCGAACCGTGCGACCAGGTGAGCAACTGCACAAACTGATTGATGCCGCCGCTGACCATCACCATCTCCACCGCCGCGCCCAGCGTAATGCTGACCGCCAGGCCGATCAGCACCAGACCCAGCGTGCTGCCTAACCACAGCGACAGCCCCAGCACCAGAATACCGGTGGTCAGCCCGCCGATCAGTCCGGCCGGCGCCAGCCAGGCGGCGGGCAGGCCGAAGGTGACGCCGCCCAGCAGAATGGCGGCGCTGGCGCCCTGAGAGATGCCGATGATGCCGGGATCGGCGAGACCGTTATTGGCGACGATCTGCAACAGGTAGCCAGAGGCCGCCAGCATCGCCCCGCTCAGGATCGCCACGGCGATGCGCGGCGCGCGTAAGCTCAGCACCGCTGCGACATCGTCGTCCGTCGCGCCTTCCGTGGTTAATATCCAGCGCAGGATACGGGCCAGACCCATATCGTCGCTGCCGACGCCAAGCGATATCACGCTTAACGCCGCCAGCGCCAACGCCAGCCATACGGCTACCCAGCCGGGGCGCTGTGGCGCGCGGCTCATGTCGACCGCCGACGTAAGGTGATAACCACCAGCGCCAGAAACGCCATGCCGCCGAACAGCGCCATGACCGTGCCGACATTGAGCAGGCGCGGCGCCAATAAGGTTCGGGCCAGCAGATCGGCCATCGTGAGCAGCGCCGCGCCCAGCAGTAACGCGCCGCCGAGCGGAGCCAGACCGGCGTCGCCCAACCAGAGCCTGGCGATATGCGGCACCACCAGGCCGACAAAACCGATCGGCCCCGCCACGGTAACCGCGATAACGGCCAGCACCACCGAACCGGCTATCGCTATGCGCTGCATCAGACGCGGATCGGCGCCCAGACTGGCGGCCTGATCTTCCCCCAGCGCCAGCAGATCCAGACGGCGCGTCAGCAAGCCCAGCACTAGCAAGGCCGCCAGCGCGGCGGGCCACAGCGTTTGCAGCGTCTGATAATCAAAGATGCCGATGTCGCCCACCAGCCAGCTCAGGATATTGCCGAAAGCGTCCGGATCGAGCGATAGGATAAAGGCGCTGGCCGCGGAAAACAGGGTGGCGCTCATGGCGCCGCCCAGCACCAAATTGAGCGGATCCCGGCTTCCCCGCCCCAGCAGTTCCGCCGCTACGCCGGCGAGCAGCAGGCCGGCCGCGGCGCCGGCCAGCGACGGCCAGAACAACGCGCTGCCGGACAGTCCGCCAAAATGGATGGCCGCCACCGCAAACGCGGTAGCGCCGCTATTGACGCCCAGCGTGGAGGGAGACACCAGATCGTTGCGCAGCACCTTTTGCAGCAGGTAGCCCGCCGCCGCCAGACATCCGCCCACGCCCAGCGCCACCGCCAGCCGGCTCAGGCGCTGTTTGATCACCACCAGATGCAGAAAATTAGCCGCGTCGTAGTCGGTCAGCGCCGCCCAGACGGTGGCGGGCGGCAAGGGACGGGCGCCGCCGCACAGATGCAGCAGCGCCAATACCGGCAGCAGGGCGGCCAGGCCGCTCAAAATTATCGCCGTTCTCATAACAGGGCGTTCTCCGGCAGCGGAATGGTGCGGGCGCCGCAGGGGATGGCGACAGTGCGCACGCCGTATGCCTGCCAGAGCGCCTGCGGGGTCTGTACCTGTTCCGGCGCGCCCTGCGCCAGGATGCGGCCCTGATGCAACAGGATCAGCCGGTCGGCGTACAGGCTGGCGTGGATCAGATCGTGCAGCACCGCCACCACCGCGCGACCCGCGCGCGCTTCGGCGCGGGCGCAGTCCAGCAGCGCGTACTGGTGTTTAAGATCCAGATGGTTGGTGGGTTCGTCCAGCAGCAGCAGCCCGGCGTTCTGGGCGAGCGTCATCGCCATGCGCACTCGCTGCAACTGGCCGCCCGATAGCTCGGCCAGCCGTCGTTGCGCCAGATCCGCCACCGCCATTCTCTCCATCGCCGCCGCCACGTGGGCGCGATCGTCCGGCGTATCGCGCCGCAGCCAACTGCCGTGGGCAAAGCGTCCCATCGCCACCAGATCCGCTACCCGCATACCGGGCGGCGCCAGGCCGGATTGCGACAGCAGCGCCAATCGGCGCGCCAGGCGACGGCGGCTGAACGCCGCCAGCGGGCGGCCGTCGATCCGCACTTCGCCGCCTTGTGGCTTCAGCAGGCCGGCCATCATCCGCAACAGGGTGCTTTTGCCGCAGCCGTTGGGGCCGACAATCGCCAGCAGTTCTCCGCGCCGTACGCTAAACGAAATCCCCGCCAGTACCGGACTCGTTCCATAGCCAAAGCGCAAATCCCGCACCTGCATCGCCTCGCTCATCGAAAGCGCGTCTTCAGCGCCACATACACGCTGCGCGGCGCGCCGGGATGGTTTTCGGTACGGCTGACCGGCGTCTCGATATAATCTTGATCGGTAAGGTTTTTACCGGTGACCGACACCTCCAGCTGCCGGGTCAGTTGATAAGAGACCGTGGCGTCCAGACGGTAGTAGCCGGAGACGCCGAAGCTGTTGTCCAGATCTCCTTTGCGCGCGCCCACCATCTGGACGCCGGCCCCCAGCTTCAGGCCATCCAGCGAACTGCCGGGTTGGAAGCGATAGGTGCTCCACAGGCTGCTGCTCCATTTCGGCACGCCGGTCAGGCGGTTGCCGATGGCATAGTCCTCGTCCTGGGTTATGCGCGCGTCCAGATAGGCGCCGGACCAGATCAGTTCCCAGCCCGGCAGCGGCGTGCCGGTGAGATCCATTTCCAGACCGCGTACCCGCTGGCGTCCGGTCAGCACCGAATAGTCGGAATCCAGCGGATCGTCGGCGGCGATGTTGCGCTTGTTGATTTGGAACAGCGCGGTGGTCAACGACAAACGGTCCGGCAGCAGATCCCATTTCGCCCCGGTTTCCACCTGCCAGCCTTCCTCGGGATCCAGCGACTGGCCGTTGCGCGACTGACCAGCTTGCGGCACGAAGCTTTCCGCATAGCTGGCGTACAGCGAAAGCGGTTCCACCGGCCGGTAGACCAGCCCCAGACGTTTGGTCAGCGCCCAGTCGTTCACGTCGGGATCGCCGTCGCCCACGCGCTGATCCATATGCTGCCGCGCCCGGTCATAGCGTAAGCCCGCCAGCGCTTTCCATTGTTCGGAGAAATCGATTTGGTCTTGCAGGAATAGCGAGGCCATGCGGATGGTGTTGCGAAAGTCGGAATTCAGCGATGGGGTCGGCATAGCGGCGCCGTACGCGGGCTGATAGATGTCGATGGCATCGATATTGGCGCGATAAGACAGGAAATTCATGCGTGAACGGGTATATTGCAGCCCGCCCAGCAGCGTATGGTCGACCTGACCGGTAGCGAACGCCCATTGCGATTCCAGTTGGGCGTCGAATTGGGTGGAGTCTTCCCGACGATCGGTATAGCGCCGCCGCAGGGTGCGGTCGTCATCGCGCAGGTCGCGATAGTCTATGCCGGTATCTTCCACCAGCGCATCGTCGTAGCGCAGGGATCCTCGCAGGGTCCAGGCATCGCTCATTTCATGCTCGGCGCCGAACGAGAAGCGCCGTTTGGCGGCTTCCACCTGCGACCAGCGTTCGCCGAGGAATCGCTCGCGCGGCAAGTTGATCTGGTTGTCCGCGCTCACGATCAGGCCGCGATCGAACGGCTGTTTCTGGCGCGTGTAATCCAGACCGAAATTAAAGCGCGTCGCGTCGGTCGGCTCCCAGCGCACCGCGGTGCTGAGGAATTGCCTGTCGCTGCGCCGGCGTTCATCCACGAAGCCCTCTTCGGTCTGTAAAGCGCCGGTGAGACGGGCGGTCACGCGTTTGTCGTCGGTGAGCGGGCCGCTGACCGAGCCTTCGCCGCGCCGAAAGCCGAAACTGCCGCCTTGCAGCGAGGCGTCGCCTTCCCATTGATAGCTGGGCCGTCGAGTGACGATGTTGATCAGTCCGCCGGGCTCGCCCCGTCCGTACAGCGCCGAGGCCGGCCCTTTCAACACCTCGACCCGTTCGACATTGGCCAGATCCAAAAAGGTTTCCGGCCGATCGCCGGCGGCGTTGAGCATCACGCCGTCGATGGCGTAACCGGGGGAGGAGAACCCCCGAACCAGAAAGGTTTCGGCCCGATTGCCGGAGGTGCCGTTCTGCTGTACCGAGGAAACATTTTGCAGCGCCTCGGTCAATTCAGTGGTCTGACGATCTTCCAGCACCGTGCGCGGCACCACCTGCACGGATTGCGGCAGATCGCGCAGCGCGGTATCGGTTTTGGTGGCGGTGGCCGAACGGGCGGCGCGATAGCCGGTTACCGGGCCGTCGGCGGTTTCCGCGTGGCCCACTACCGTCACCGTATCGCCGCCGGCCGAGGCCTGCGGCTGGTTTTTCACCAGCGTGACGCTATGGGCGTCGCTAATGCTGGTGATTCCGCTGCCCGCCAGCAATTTCGCCAGCGCGTCATCGGCGGACATCACGCCGTTAACCGCCGGCGCTCTGGCTCCCTCGGCGATAGCGGTGGCGTAGGCGATTTGCACGCCGGATTGCTCGGCGAACTGCCGTAACGCGGCGCTCAACGGTTGGCTGGGAAGGCGAAACGCCTGTTTGCGTTCAATGTTTTCCCCGGCCTGCGCGGCGGCGATGGTCTCCGGCAGCAGCGTTAAGGCGCCGACCAGCGATATGGTCAAAAGACGGCGGTGCAGAGGACGGCGACAACTCCGTCCCGTGGTGGCGTAATTCATCACTTCTTCCCCTCAATATTCAGCCATGGACAATCGCCCAACCGGATAGCTAGGCGCTGCCTGTCGCATCCCGTCAGTTGATTGACGCGTCAGGGAGGGATTTGCCTAAACAACAAAGTGAAATTTTTGCAAAAAAAGCGAAGAGACGGGCTCAGGCGATGATGAGTAACAGGCCGGGCACCCGACGTACCGACAGCCCCTGGGTGCGTGCCAACGCCGTCATGGCGGAGAGCGCCCGATCGATGGCGAACACGCCGCTGACCGGCACCGCGCCGGCCGCTCGGGCGCGCAGCACCACTTTTTCCGGCAGGTAGCGGCCCAGTTCCGCCAGCGCGCCGGCCAGCGGGCGTCCCTCGAAAATCACGCGTCGTTCGCGCCAGGCCAGCTCCGTCAGCTTGAACGGCGTCGCCTGCGCCGGCGCTTGCGCCGTCCGATAGTGGGTTTGTTGGCGCGCGGACAGCGTCACGGCGTCAGCGGCCGCCGCTACGCGCACCTGCCCGTCGGTTACGCGCACGGTGGCCATCTCGTCCAGCGCCGTCACCGCGAAGGCCGCCGCCGCCGCGCTGTCGATCACGCCGCCCAGCGCCATGACTTCGAAGGGCGATGCGGCGCTTACCGCCGTCTGGAACAAGGCTTCTCCATGCAGCAGCCGCACCCGCCGCCGCTCGGCGGAAAAATCCAGCGCAATGGCGCTGTCGGTGTTGAGCAGCGCGTCGGAACCATCCGGCAGCCGGATGCGGGCCTGTTGACCGGCGGCCGTGGAAAAGTCTTGCTGCGACCACTGCCACAGCGAAGGCGTCGCCGCCATGACGACCGCCGCCGCCGCGCTTCCCCACAAAAAACGACGCCTGCTCCACAGGGGGGCGGTCGGCGACGCCATACGATCGCCGTCGCCAATTTGGCTCAGCTGCTGCCAAAATGTCCGCTCGTGTTCAAAGGCGCGGCGATGCGCCGGCGACAGTTCGCGCCAGGCATAGAAACGCTGCAACTCTTCACGGCTTATCTGCCCGGAGCTTAAACGAACGATCCATGCGCGCGCCTTAGAGGCGATCTGGCGTTGCTGTGCTGCGTTGTGGTCGGAGTCATCCATGGAGTCGGGCTGCGATTACTTTAGGGGCCAACGGAGAGACTGACGATCGTGGGGCCGCGGCGCATGGCCGGCATCAGTCATCGAATTGATCGCGCAATAAAGCCAGGCGGTCCAGCGCGCGACGGATGTGATAATAAACCGCTTCGTCGCTAATCCCAACTATTTTGGCGATCTGCCGATGGGGAATATGGTCGATGCGGTTCATCAGGAAAATACGTCGGGTTTTCTCCGGCAATTCATCCAGCGCCTGTTGCAGCACATCGATTTTTTCGCGGCCGATCAGCATGCGTTCCGGGGAAACGTTATCCAGCCTTTCTCCCAGCAATTCATTGACTTCCGCATTGATTTCAGCGCGTCGCCGCTCTTTACGGAGATGATCCAGCACGGCGTTATTGACGATCTGGGTAAGAAAGCCGTCAGGATTGCGGATCGCGCCGGGGGTCTCGATGCGCTCGATTTTCAGCCAGGCGTTCTGCACCAGATCTTCGGCGGTGACCCGACAGCCGGTGCGCGCTTGCGCCAATGCTTGCAGACGCGGACGCATTCTGACGAAAAAGCTGTGGAGATTATCGAGCATCGCTTTGTTCATGGTTTCCCGCAGAGGCGTCGGCCCGTTGCGCCGGTTCAGGGCGTGATCCGGGCGACAACCGAAACTCTATTATCAATGATAATAATTATCATTGATAATAGAGTTCTCGCGTTATTACTGTCAATTGTCAATCAGATGCCCTGCCGTCACCCGCGGCGTTAAGACCCCGGAGAAAAGCGGCAGCGCGGATGGCGGTAAATAAAATGCCGAAAAAACAGGTCAATAAGATTAGACTTGCGCTATCGGAGCAGACAAGGTGGAGAGACACTCAATGAACACAGCATCTCAGCATCAGCCGTTGGCGCAGTTTATTCAGGCATTTCGCCGCGACCTGCATCAACACCCGGAATTATCCAATCAGGAAGTTGAAACCACCGGTAAAATCAGGGCGGTATTGGAAAAAGAGGGGATCCGTATTCTGGAACTGCCGCTGAAAACCGGTTTGATCGCCGAAGTGGGCGGGCGGCAGGAGGGGCCGCTGGTGGTGATTCGGTCGGATATTGACGCGCTGCCGATTGAAGAGGAGTCCGGGGTTGAATATACCTCCAGCCGCGCCGGCGTCATGCATGCCTGCGGACATGATTTCCACGCTTCCGCCGCGCTGGGGGCGGCCATTCTGCTGAAGAAGGTTGAAGCGGAGCTAAAAGGCGTCGTGCGTATTTTATTTCAGGCCGCCGAGGAAACGGGATTAGGCGCGCCGACGGTGATCGCCACCGGCGCGCTGGACAACGCGGCGGCGATATTCGGCATTCATAACGATCCGACGCTGCCGGTCGGGGTGGTGGGCGGCAAAGACGGCGCATTGACGGCGGGCGTAGACCGCTTTGAAATCAAGATTGCGGCGAAAGGCTGTCATGCGGCGAAACCGCACGAGGGCAACGATCCGATCGTAATTCTCGGACAGCTCATCAGCGCCGTACAAACGATAATCAGCCGAACCGTCCCCTCGGATAATAACGCCGTGGTGTCCATCACCCAGGTTCACAGCGGCAGCACCTGGAACGTGATTCCCGATACCGCGTACGTGGAAGGCACCGTCAGAACGTTCAGTCAGGCGGCGCGGGAGCTGATTGAGCAGCGCTTGCGTCAGATCGTCGCGGGCATCGCCAGCACGTTTGGCGCCGACATCGAGTTTATCTGGCATGCCGGGCCGCCGTCGGTGGTCAATACGCCGGAGTGGGTCGAGTTTGCGCTGAGGGTGGCGGATGAGGAAGGTTTTGAAGCGCGGCGCGTCGAGGCCAGCCCGATCGGCGAGGATTTCGCGTTTTACCAGCAGAAGCTGCCCGGGACGTTTATGATGGTGGGCTCCGGCGGCCCGTATGCGCTGCATCATCCCAAATTCCGCGTGGACGACCGGGCGCTGTTCCCTACCGCGCACTATCTTTATCAGATGGCGAAGCAAAGTCTCGAACGGCTGACGGCCGATTGAGTTGATAAGCCATACCGCTTGCCGGCCAATTTCTATCATCGCTATGCCGGCGTGAAAACACCGGCAATGCCGCGCCGTCTGGCCCGCCGGAAAGAGACCGGCCGTCGTTAATGGCTCAGTATCTGCTCCAGAAACTGTTGCGTGCGCGGGTGTTTCGGCTGATTGAAAAAGGTTTGCGGCGGCGCGGATTCGATGACGCCGCCGTCGGCCATCAGGATCACGTTATCCGCCACCGTTTTGGCGAACCCCATTTCATGGGTGACGACGATCATGGTCATCCCGGTGTCCGCCAGATCGAGCATCACGTCCAGCACTTCTTTAATCATTTCCGGATCCAGCGCCGAGGTCGGCTCGTCAAACAGCATGATTTCCGGCTGCATGCAGAGCGCGCGCGCAATCGCCACGCGCTGCTGCTGTCCGCCCGATAGCTGAAGCGGGAACTTGTGCGCCTGATTGGCGATATGCACCTTTTCCAGATAGTGCATCGCCAGTTCGATGGCCTGCCGCTTTTTCATCTGTCTGACCAACGTCGGGCCGAGGATCAGGTTATCCAGTACGCTCAAATGCGGAAACAGATTGAACTGCTGGAACAGCATGCCGATGCTCAGTCGGATCCGGCTGATGTTTTTGATGTTGTCGTTCATCTCGATGCCGTTGACCAGAATCTGTCCCTGATGATGTTCTTCCAGCCGGTTAATGCAGCGGATCAGCGTGGATTTTCCCGAGCCGGACGGGCCGCAGATCACCACGCGCTCTCCTTTCGCCACGTTCAGCGAGACGTTGTTCAGCGCCTGAAACTCGCCATACCATTTGCTGACCGATTTGATCTCGATAACCGGTTGCGGGGAAAGTGTACTACTCATGACAAGGCTCCGTGATTAAGCGTTTCAGGATTACGGCTGGCGTCGATACGTTTTTCCACCCACAGGGCATAGCGGGAAAGCGAAAAACCGAACAACAGATAGATGAACGAGATAAACAGGTACGTTTCAATGTAATAACGGCGCCAGAGCGGGTCTTGCATCACCGAACTGGTGGCGGTCAGGATATCGAACAGGCCGATGATAATGACGAAAGAGGTGTTCTTCATGGCGGCGATAATGTGGTTGGTCATCGCCGGCAGACAGATGCGCAACGCCTGCGGCAGAATGATTTTCGTGGTGGTGTGCCAGTAATTCAGGTTGAGCGCGGCGGCGGCCTCATACTGGCCGCGCGGCACCGATTGCAGGCCGCCGCGAATCACCTCCGCCTGATAGCAGGCGAAGAACAGCGCGATGCCGATAATGATGCGCAGCAGTTTGTTGACTTCCATGCCGGCGGGCAGAAACAGCGGGAAGACATTGACGGCCACAAACAGGATGGTAATCAACGGCACGCCGCGCAGGCTTTCGATAAATATCACCGACAGGCTGCGCAAAAAAGGCAACGGCGAACGACGGCCAAGCGCCAGCAGCACGGAAAACGGCATCCCGATCACCACCGTGCCGCTAAACAGCAGGATGGTCAGCGGCAGACCGCCCCATTCGGATGAGGGGACGGGCGGCAACCCCAGAATGCCCCCGCTCATGAGGATCGTCATGACGGCGACGGACAAAATCCACAGCGGCAGCAGAATGCGCGAATGCCAGAAACGCGGCATCAGCGACAGGCTCAGCGTCAGGAACCAGATCGCCATGGCGACGATCGGCCGCCAGTGCTGTTCGTAAGGATAGAGACCGAACAGGATGGGCCGATGTTTCTCGACGATCACCGCCCAGCAGGCGCCCGCGGCCTCCCGGCAGATTTGCGGATCGCGGGTATGCCAGACGGCGTCGATAATTCCCCAGCGCAGCGCCTTATCGCCGACGTACGCCAATAGCGCCGCCAGCAGCAGGGTCAGCAGCGTTTGCGGCAGGCTGCTGAACAGGTTGTTGCGCAGCCAGCGGCAGGAAGTCAGCAGCCGGGGATACGCGCCAGCGAGTGAAAAAAGAGATGACATGGCGCTCTCCTCAGCGTTCTTTGATGGCGACGGTGCGGTTAAAAATATTCATCAGCAGCGACGTGACGCAGCTGATCGTCAGATAAACCACCATCATGATGGCGATGACTTCCAGCGCCTGGCCGCTCTGATTCATCAGGGTATTGCTGATATTGGCCAGTTCCGGGTAACCCACCACCACGGCGATGGAACTGTTTTTGGACAGGCTGACGAACTGGCTGGTCAGCGGCGGGACAATCACCCGCATCGCCTGCGGAATAATGATGTGGCGCATCATCTGCCAGGGGGATAACGACAGCGCGCGCGCGGCTTCCAGCTGTCCCTTCGGGATTGACTGAATGCCGGCCCGGACGATTTCGGCGATAAAGGCGGAGGAATAGAGCGCGATGCCCAACAGCAGCGAGGTAAATTCCGGGCTGATGGTAAAGCCGCCGCGGAAGTTGAATCCGTTCAGTTCCGGCCGGTTAAGCTGATGGGGGCTGCCGGACAGCCACCAGGCCAGCAGCGGCAGGCCGATGATCAGCGCCAGCGCGCTACGTCCGACCGGCAACACGCGGACATGGCGTTCGCGCAGACGGCGCGCCGCCAGCTTCAGTCCGATGCTGATAACCAGCGCCGCCAGCAGCGCGATGGCGCACCATAGCCAGCCGATGTGCTGAGCCGGTACGGCGACGGAGAGGCCGCGATTGGTCAGAAACCCCATGCCGCCGAGTTCGATGGCGGCGCGCGGGCCGGGCAGATTACGGATCACCACCGACCAGAAAATCACCTGCAAGATCACCGGGATATTGCGCATCAACTCAACGTAGACGCCCGCTACGCGGGCCAGCAGCCAGTTTTTCGATACTCTGGCGATGCCGACGGAAAAGCCCAGCACGGTGGCCAGGAGTATGCCCCAAAACGACACATACAGCGTATTAAGCAGTCCGACCAGCAGCGCCCGGGCGTAGCTGTCGCGAGCGCTGTAATCAATCAATTTCTCGCCGATTGAAAATTGGGCGGTATGGTGCAGGAAACCGAAACCGGTCGCGATATTCTGCGAGCGCAAATTATCCACCACGTTGGTATATAACCAGTGGCTGAATAAAATAATCAGCACGCCCAGTACGGCCTGATAAAACCATGCCCGAAATGATTTATTCCCCATGATGGCGAATATATTTTTATAGCTAAAAAACTTTTCCGAGGATAAAGGAAAAGTTGACGGCGTAATTATTTTTTTTGACGATTTTGTCATCAGCGTTTCTTTTATTTCAGGCAAAAAACGATCCTCGCGATTAGCGATTTTTTCAGCGGGCAACCCGCTTGCTATTATTCACGGCGTAATTGGAGGCCTGGCTTACGCCGTGTGGTATAGCCGTCATCTTTTCAGCGAATCGGTAAGCCGTACAGCAAGCCGCCTTTAGTCCAGAGATTGTTCAGATCGCGATCCAGCGGCGCGGGGGTATCCGGGCCGAAGTGGCGGTTATAGATGTCAGCGTAATTACCGACCTGCTTAACCAGATTATAGGCCCACTTATTGTCCAGCCCCAGTTTCTGGCCGTAATCGCCGGTCGCGCCGAGCAGCGCCTGTACGTCGGGATCGTTGTCGCTCAGCTTGCCGTCCACATTCTGCTGATTGATATCCATCTCTTCGGCGTTGAACGTGGCGTATACCACCCATTTAACGATGTCGTACCACTGATCGTCGCCTTGACGCACGGCCATCGCCAGCGGTTCTTTTGAATAGATGCCCGGTAAAATAATGTGGTCGTCGGCATTTTCCGCATCATGAATACGCACGCCCGGCAGCGCGACTTTGTCGCGGGCAATCACATCGCAACGGCCGGCCAGATAGGCGGCGACGTACTCTTTATTATTTTCGATCACCACCGGCGTGTAACGCAGTTTGCGCGAAGCGAAGATCTGCGCCACGTTCTGCTCGGTGCTGCTGCCCGGCGTAATGCACACCGTCGCGCCGTCCAGATCCTCGATGGTTTTCACGCCGGAATCCGCCCGCACCATAAAACCGGTGCCGGTGTAGAACGTCGGCGGCGCGAAATTCAGCCCCAGCGAGGTATCGCGGGATAACGATGCCGTGATATTACGCGATAAGACGTCGACTTCTCCGGACTGAATCGCCGGGAAGCGCTGCGCGGTAGAGAGCGCGGAAAAACGGACTTTGCCGGCATCGCCGAAAATCGCGGCAGCCAGCGCGCGGCAGTAGTCGACATCCAGACCGGACCACTGTCCCTTACTGTCGATCGAGGAAAAACCGTGACGGGCAGGATGCACGCCGCAGATCAGCTCTCCTCTGGCCTTGATCTTTTTCAGCGTTTCGCCATTGCCGGTCGCGACGGTTTCCGCATGGGCCGGCAGTAGAGTATTCCCCAGAGTTAGCAGCATAACTGCGGCAAAAACGAGCGATTTTTTCAGCATGGAAAATCCTTGTAGCAGAGCTAATATCTATTAACTCGCTGTTATAATTGGCATTTATGCTAACGGTGTTCTTTTGTATACCAATGTTCGCAACACTGGGTCTGAATGGCAAATAGCAAATATCACTATAGAAAGAAAAATAATGGATATAGAAAATGAGGCTTGTGTCGGCGGTGGACTCGACGGCGAGTCTTTAAAGCATATACCCAATAGATTTCGAGTTGCAGGAAGGCAGCCAACGCACCAGCAACTTGAAAGATGACGGGTATAGTCTTGTTTTATTTTAGCGCGCGAGGCGTAAGCGGAATCCATTAATTTATTTTCTCGTGATTAATAAATAATATTTACTGTTGCGCTAAAAAATATAGTCATAGTTAAAAAATAACTTTGTTTTTCTTTTTTTATTCTTTATGCGAAATAAATTTTTTACTTAGTATTCGCAGTATGACTTTTAGCCGTTTTTCATTAAATGCCGTTATTATTTTTCTCCATTAATCGCCGATGACCAGGGTAAATATTTTATGTCTATCAAAAGAAGAACATTTATTCGCGGGGCAGCGGTACTGACCGCCGCCACATTATTACCGTTCGGACTTGGGCGAGCGCAGGCCGCTCAGCGCGACGGGACGCTGACGCTGGCGTTCAGCACCGAGCCGTCGTCGCTGGATCCGCATTGGCACACGGTGAGCGCGAACACCGCGCTGGCCACCCACCTGTTCGATCGGCTGGTTTATTCCGATGCGCAGCAAAATCCCCAGCCGGGGCTGGCCACGGCCTGGCGGGCGATCGACGATCTGACCTGGGAGTTCGACTTACGACCCGATGTTTACTTTCACAACGGCGATCCGTTTACCGCCGATGACGTCATTTTTACTTATCAGCGGGCGCAGAATGTGGCGGGCGCGCCATTCTCCATGCGCGCCTATCTGGGCGATAAAACGGTGGAGAAAATCAACGAGCGCCAGATCCGTATTCGCACCAAAGCGCCGAACCCGATCGTCCCCAACGAACTGAGCACCGTTTCGATCATTTCGCATCGCGTCGGCAACGGGGCGACCAGCGCCGATTACAACAGCGGCAAGGCGGCGATTGGCACCGGCGCCTATCGCCTGATCGAGTCGATCCCCGGCAACCGGATCGTGCTGGAACGCAATGAACGCTACTGGGGAGCGAAACCGGCCTGGAAACGGGTGATTATCCGGCCGATCCCGGCGCCCGGCGCGCGCGTCGCCGCGTTGCTGTCGGGCGATGTGGATGTGATCGATAACGTACCGCCGACCGATTTGGCGCGCCTGAGCAAAACCGCCGGCATCTCCCTGACCCGCAGCGTGACTAACCGGGCGATATTTCTGAGCCTCGATCAATCGCGTGCGGTATCGCCGTTTATCCGCGCCAAAGACGACAGCGAGATCCCCAATCCATTCCTCGATTTGCGCGTGCGCCAGGCGTTCGCCCTCGCCATTGATAAAGCGGCCATCGCCGCCCGGATTCTGGAAAATAACGGTCAGCCCGCCACCCAGCTGGTTCCGCCGGGCATTTTCGGTCACAGCCCCAACCTGCCGTTGACGCCGGCGGATGCGGTCAAAGCGAAGCAGTTGCTGACTGACGCCGGTTTCCCAAATGGTTTCAAAATAACGCTGCATGCGCCGAATGACCGTTTTATTCGCGATACGGCCGTGGTGCAGGCGGTGGCGCAAATGCTTACCCGCATCGGCATTGAGACCCAGGTCGACGCCATGCCTAGCAGCATTTTCTATAAACGGGTTTCCGGCGGCGGGGAAGGCAGCGAGTTCAGCTTTTTCCTGATCGGTTTTGGCGGCGGCACCGGCGAAGCCTCTCCGGCGCTGAAATCCGTGCTGCACAGTTATGATAAGGCGCGCGGTTTTGGCGCCACCAACCGTACGCGTTACAGCAACCCGCAGGTGGATAGCCTGCTGGAGCAAGGGCTGGTGACGCTGGACGACGAGCGCCGTCAGGCGCTGTTTGCCCAGGCGACGGATCTGGCGATCAACGACGTCGCCATTATTCCCCTTTATTATCCGATTAACGTTTGGGCGCTGCGCCAGCCGGTGAACTATCCCGGCCGGGCGGATGAAAGAACGCTGGCCACCGAGATGACGCTGTAAGGCAATGAAAAAATCGGCTACAGGCCGCGGCGTGGCTGCGTCGCGGCTTATTGTTCCTGCTGTAACCACAAGGTCGCTTCATGTTAAACAAAGGTACGCGCTTCGCCGTGGATATCGGCGGCACCTTCACCGATATCGTGCTGGAGCAAGATAACGGCGCGGTAACGTCAGCCAAATATCTCACCACCCATCAGGCGCCGGAAGTGGCGGTGTTGAACGGTATGGCCGATCTGCTCCGTCAGACCGGCGTCCCGCCCCGCTCGGTCAGGCTGGTTATTCACGGCACCACGCTGGCCACCAACGCGCTGATCGAGCGTAAGGGCGCGCGGGTGGCGCTGGTGACGACCGCCGGCTTCCGCGATACGCTGGAAATCGCCCATGAGCACCGCTTTGAGGTGTCCGATTTGTATATGCGGCGTCCGCCCGCGCTGGTGCCGCGCCATTTACGCCTGGAAGCGCGGGAACGTCTGGCGGCGGACGGCAGCGTGCTGTTGCCGCTGGATGAGCAGTCGGTACGGGATCTGGCGCCGCAACTGGCGGCTCAGGATATCGAGGCGGTGGCGATCGGTTTTCTGCACAGCTATGTCAATGGCGAGCATGAGCGGCGGGCGGGCGAACTGTTGCGTCAGGCGCTGCCTCACCTGAAAATCACCTTGTCGCATCAGGTCTGCCCGGAAATCCGGGAGTACGAGCGCATTTCCACCGCCTGCGCCAATGCGTATGTGCAGCCGATTATGGATCGTTATCTGCATCGATTGGCGCAGGGGATTAGCCGTCTGGGCATCGGCGGTAAAGTGATGCTGATGATGTCCAGCGGCGGGCTGACCACGCTGGAACAGGCCTGCGCGTTTCCCGTCATGCTGGTGGAGTCCGGCCCGGCGGGCGGCGCCGTGCTGGCGGCGCATGTCGCGCGTCAGTTGGATATCGCGCAGGCCATCGCGTTTGATATGGGCGGAACCACGGCCAAACTGGTGCTGATCGATGACGGTCAGCCGCAGTATGGCCGCCAGTTGGAAGTCGCCAGAGCTTATCGTTTCCTGAAAGGCAGCGGGATGCCGTTGCGTATCCCGGTGATTGATATGGTGGAAATCGGCGCGGGCGGCGGTTCGCTGGGTTATCGCGACGCGCTGGATCAGGTCGCCGTCGGGCCGGAAAGCTGCGGTTCCGAACCAGGGCCGGCCAGCTATGGCCGCGGCGGTACGCGGCCGGCGGTCACGGATGCCGATCTGGTGCTGGGGAAAATCGATCCGACGCTGTTTGCCGGCGGAAAAATTGCGTTGGATAAATCACTGGCGATCGCGGCGCTGCGTCAGCACGTTTCCGCGGGCGCTGACGAGAACGGCGAGCTGGCCGCCATGGCGATGGTCGAGGTGGTGGATGAAAACATGGCGAATGCGGCCAGCGTACACGCCACCGACAACGGCGCGCAGCTGGAAGATCGCGCGATGATCGCCTTTGGCGGCGCGGCGCCGCTGCATGCGGCGCGTATCGCGCAGAAACTGGGGATCCGGCGAGTGGTGATCCCCAGCGGCGCGGGCGTGGGAGCGGCCTACGGTTTCCTGCTCGCGCCGGTATCCAGCGAAGTTGTGCGCACGCATCTGCTGGCTCTGGCCGCCTTCGATGCCGGCGTCATTAACCGGCTGTTCGCCGGGCTGCGCCATGAAGCGGAAGAGACGGTTTATCTGGCGCTGGCGGCGAATCAGACGGTAAGCGAAACGCGCGTGGTCTATATGCGTTATCGCGGTCAGGGACACGAAATCGCGGTGCCGCTGCCGGCGCGGGCGTTCCGCCCGGACGACCACCGGTTGTTGCGCCGGCGTTTTGAGGCGGAGTATATCCGCCACTTCGGGCGCATCATTCCGAACATGGAGATTGAATGTCTGACCTGGACGCTGCGTTTGGCCGAGGTCATGCCCGCGCCGTCGGCGTCGCGGGCCGATCTGCCGCCCGGTCAGGCGCCGGCGCCCGCCGGGCATCAGGCGCTGATCGATCTGGCGCTGATGCGCCAGACGGCGGCGGCGGTGTACCACCGGCATACGCTGCAACCCGGCATGTCGATAAGCGGGCCGGCCATCATCGCCGAGGCGCAGACCAATACGCTGGTGCCGGTCGGCTTTCGGGCCGATATTCACCCGCTGCATCACATTCTTCTGACCCAGGAGGAAAAAGTATGACGACCGGGTCGATTCAACTGCAAATCATCTGGAGCCGGCTGATCGCCGCCGTGGAGGAACAGGCGCGCAGTCTGATCCGCGCCGGATTCAGCACCTCGACGCGTGAGGCGGGCGACGTCTCCGCCGGTATTTTCTCCCCGCAGGGCGATATGCTGGCTCAGGCGGTCACCGGTACGCCCGGACACATTAACTCGATGGCCCGTTCGGTTCGCCACTTCCTGACCGACTACCCGCTGGCGACGCTGGCGGAGGGCGATGTGCTGATTACCAATAACCCGTGGAAAGCCACCGGGCATTTATCCGATATCACCGTGGTGACGCCGGTATTTCGCCGGCAGCGGGTGGTCGCGCTGTTCGCCTGTACCACCCATGTGGTGGATATCGGCGGCAACGGGCCGTCGCCGGAGTCGAAACAGGTATATGGCGAGGGGCTGTTTATTCCGATCATGAAACTGGCGGAACAGGGCCGGGTGAACGACAGCCTGTTGCAGATTATTCGCGCCAATGTGCGCGAGCCGGTGCAGGTGGAAGGCGATGTGTTCGCGCTGATGGCCTGTAATGATATCGGCGCCCGGCGTCTGCATAAAATCATGGATGAGTACCGGCTGGCGGATATCGATGCCGTCGGCGCGGAGATTCTGGCGCATAGCCGGCAGGCGATGATGGCGGCGATCCAGGCTCTGCCGCGCGGGTCGTGGCGTAACGAAATGCGCATCGACGGTTATGAAAAGCCGGTCGATCTGGTCGCCACGGTGACGGTGGATGAGCGCGGCGTTCATATTGATATGGCCGGCACGTCAGGCCCGTCGGCGTACGGCATCAACTGTCCGCTCTGCTATACCGAGGCTTATGCCGCATTTGGCGTGAAGAGTCTGATCGCCCCTGCGCTGCCGAACAATGCCGCCACCCTGAGTTGCATTACCCTGACCGCGCCGGAAGATTGCATCGCCAATGCGGCTTTTCCCCGCCCGGTGGTGGCGCGTTCGCTGATAGGCATGTTTCTGCCCGATCTGATTTTCGGCTGCTTTCGGCAGGCGTTGCAGGATCGCGCGCCGGCGGAAAGCACCGGCAGCCTGTGGAACGTGCGGCTGGCGGCGGCGGCCAGCGAACATCATCCGGCGTTTATGGTCACCAGTTTCCACAGCGGCGGCGCCGGCGCGCGCCCGACGCTGGACGGGCTGTCGGCTACGCCATTCCCGTCCGGCGTACGTAACGTGCCGGTTGAGATCACCGAGGCGATGACATCCATTGTGGTATGGGAAAAATCGCTGCGGCAGGACTCCGGCGGCGCGGGACGGTTTCGCGGCGGACTGGGGCAAACCATGGTGATTGGCAATCGCTACCCGGTTCCGCTGACGCTGTATGCCCGCTTCGATCGGGTCAACCACCCGGCCAGAGGCTATGCCGGCGGTGAAAACGGCATGCCGGGGCGGGTCGCGTTGACATCGGGAAGCGCGCTGAAGGCGAAGGGGATGCAGCCGATACCGGCCGGCGAGCGGGTGGCGATAGATATGCCCGGCGGCGGCGGGTACGGCGATCCGGCCGCGCGCGATCCGCAACAGGTGGCGCAGGACGTGCTGGCCGGCTATATCAGCCTTGCCGCGGCCGGTCAGGTCTACCGGGTGGCGCTGGATGAACGTCTCCAGGTGGATGAAGCGGCTACGCAACGGCTGCGCGCGCCGCGGGGTTAATCCCGTTTCGCGACGGGTTATCGCCAGCCGTTAATGCCCTGCCAGAGCAGTTGCGAACAAAGGATAATCATCGTCAGGCGAAACGCCGTGCGAAACAGTTTTTCCGGCAGGTTATCCAGCAGTCGGGCGCCGAGCCAGGTGCCCAGCACGCCGCTGGCGATCATGGCGATCAGCATCGGCAGCCAACTGGCGTAGGCAAATCCCATCAGGCCGAAGGCGAGGATCTTCAGGCCGTGTTGCAGCACCATACAGGCGGCATGGGTGGCGATCAGCGGCTGTTTGCTCAGGCCTTGCGAACTGATCAGACCGGCAACCAGCGGCCCGGTGGCGCCGACGATCATGGTGCCGATGCTGGCCGCCGCCCCGCCAAGAATAAAGAACAGGCGGTTGGTCTTTTTGGCCGGCGAGCGCGGATGAAATACCGACCACAGGATAAACAGCGCCAGGGCGATTTTAGCGATATGGTCCGGTATCCATGCCGCGACCGGCGCGCCGAGCGCGATGCCCGCCGCGCTGCCGATGAAAAACCACAGCACCAGCGGCCATGCGATATACAGACGCTGAATCAGCGTTCGGCTCAGATTCGAACCGAGTTGTACGATGCCGTGTACCGGCAGCAGGCTGCCGATCGGCATCCCCAACCCCATGATCGCCAGCAGCGTCACGCCGCCGCCCAGTCCCAGCGCGGCGGTTAATGCCGAGGTGAGAAAACTGCAAAATACCAGTATACCGGCAAACAGCGGCGAGATTTCCGCCGGGATCAGGTTGAGCATAATAGATAATCTCGTGATAAAGCGATAAGCGGCGCCGCCCGCTACCGAGGCGGTTCGTCAGGGGACGGCGGCGTCATGGCCGGTCAGTCCGGCATGATGATATTAGCGAAACTGATCTTGCAGCAGACGGCGATACCAGGCCTGGGCCGCCGCGCGCGGCATCGCCTGGCTGGCGCAATCGATAAATTTCCGCTCAATCAGGCCGTCCGGCAACGGATTGTCCGCGCTCGAGCCTTTGGCGCCGGCGACGCGACGGCTAAATTGATGGCCATCCCGATCGGTCAGCGCGACATGCGCGGCGTGGGCGTTATCCTCATCGTGGCAGGTCAGCTCGACTTTTTCCATCAGGGCGTTGGTGGCCGGGTCGCTAAACGCCGCGTCGTCGATAAAGTCATCCAGCGTCAGCTGGCCGGTGATCCAGGCGCGGGCGACACAGTAATGCAGGCTGAATTTTCCGGCCAGCGGGGTTTCCGGATGCGGCGTATTGATGTGCGGGAAACGCAGCGGGTGTACGGCGACCTGAATCCGCGCGATCCGATCGGCGGGCAGGGCGGTCTGCTCGCGCAAAGCCAGCAGGGCGTCCAGCGGCGATAAGATCGCATAGCAGCAGGGGAAATACTTAAAGTTGTTGCCTTTAACCTTATCGAGGATATGCGGCGGCGCATCCCAGCTTTCGGTGATCGGGGCGACGTCATAGTTTTCCGGCCCGAGGTTGTACACATTGAAATAACCGTGGTGATGCTCAAAGGCCGTCAAGCCGGCGCTGTATTCCTGCCGGGCCAGCAGCACCGCCATCAGCGCGCTGCGGTTGGCTTGGCCGACCGCCAGGGATTTGGTCTGACTGCCGAAGTTGGACTTGATGCCGGAAGCCAGCGACGCGGCAATCGACAGCGCGACGGCGGTCTGTTCTTCGCTGAGATCGAGCAGGACGGCGCTGGCGGCGACGGCGGCAAAGATGCCGACCGAGGTGGTCGGGTGCCAGCCGTGGCTGTATTGAAACGTGCTGAGCGTTTTCCCCATGCGCGCGGCGGCTTCGTAACCGGCCAGATAGGCGCGCAGGATCGCCTCGCCGTCGGATTGGCGTTCATCCGCCAGCGCCAACAATGCCGGCAGCACCGCCGCCGAGATATGGCCGCGCAGCAAGGAGTTGGAATCGTCAAAATCCAGTAAATGGGCGGAAGTGCCGTTCAGCAGGGCGGCATCCAGCGCGTTGAGATGCAGTTCCGTGCCGAACACCCGGCTTTTGCCCGGCGCCGCCGAAGGGACGACAACGGCGCGGAGTTTTTTCGCGCCATCCTGAATCCCGCCCGCCAGCGTTACGCCAAGCGTATCAATAATGGCGGTTCTGGCGTGCGCCAGAGCGTCGGCGGGAAAATCCCGGCGGGAAAACGCCAGAAGATTGTGGGCAAACTGACGGGCAATGGTCATGAAACGGATTTCCTGTGCAAATAGGTAGAAAGGCCCGGCCATCATGCGCTGACCGGGGCTGTGTTTAAGGACGACGGACGTCGAAGGCCGCAACATCGTCAAGGCCGGGGCGTTAAGGCCGTTAGCGCGATGCGCGTCCGGCTAAGATTTCTGCGATAACGGACAGCGAACCCGGCTGTTCGAAATTAACCGCCGCCTGATACAGTCTGTCGCTATCGGCGGCGCCGAGCGCCGGCGCGGTCAGCGTATCGAACTTGGCGCGCAGCTCCTCGTCGGAGAGCGGATTTTCCGCATGGCCGCGATAGACCCGTGTTTCACCATGCAGCCGTTCGCCGTCTTCCAGCCAGACGTCGATAAAAGCCGAGCTGGCGGATTGGCCGTCGACGGCCTCTACGTCCAACAGCGGCAGCAATTGGCGGGGATGCGGATCGTCGACGGTCTGCTGGGTGAAATCGGTATCGGTCAGTTGATAGCCGCTCAGCGCAAGGGCAATGCAGTGCGGAATGCTGAATTTGCTTTCCAGCGGCGTTTTCGGATCGGCGATACCGGCGTTGACCAGGCCCATCGGATGCACTTTGGCGTGGATGCGCCGGATTTTGCGGCCGTTAAGACGCGGGTAGAGACCGCGCGCCGCTTCTATCGAGGCGTGCGTCCCGCGGCAACTGGCGTAAAGTTTGTAGCCGTTGCCGAGCAACTCCCAACTGTCGCCGAAATCCAGCGGCGGAATTTCCGCGCTGCCGTCTTGAATGAAGATTTTCACCCAGCCGTCGGTTTCATAAAAATGGTGCGCGGCGCTGAAGCCTTCGGCGGCCAGCTCGGCGGCCATAATGCCGTCCATCGCCGCTTTACCGGCGTGAAACGGTTTCCCGTGCGTGCCGGAGGATTTCTGTAGCCCGCCCATCATGGTGGCCGCCGCGCCGAGCGCATTGGCGATTTGTTGCGGATCCAGCCGCAGGATCGAGGCGGCGACCGCGGCGGCGCCCGCCCGGCCGACGACGGATGTCGGATGAAAGCCGCGCCGTTGCAGATTGCGCCCGACGCCGGGAACCCAGCCGCCCCCCAGTTTGGCCATCACTTCAAAGCCGGTGATAAAGGCGATTAGCGTCGCCCGTTCGTCGGCATGATAAGCCTGCGCCATCGCCAGCGCGGCGGACCAGCAGGGGCCGCTCGGGTGTCCGGCGCCGGCCGGATGGGTATCATCATAATCGGCGGCATGCGACATGGTGCCGTTGACCAGCGCGGCCAGCGCCGGCGCGGTTTTGGCGCCGAGAAAGATCTGCGCGTCGCCCTGCGCGTTCCAGCGTTTGACGACCTGACGAACCGCCTGGACGGCGTCATCGTCGATCGCGCCCAACGCCACGCCCAGATAATCAATCAGCGCGCGTTTGGCTTCGCGCAGCACGGCATCGGGAATCGGCATCCGGGAGGATTGACTAATAAACTGGCTTAATTGTTCGCCGCGCGAGGGGGCGGGAGGGGTGGTCATGACCATGACTCCTTAGGCGAAGATGCTATGACGCTGATGATAATGAGGGCCTCAATACCAGGTCGCGAACGTATTCTTCGCTGTTGCATTCAATTGTATACCGTAGTGGCTAGGCAGAATAGCAACAGAGTTCGTCGGCACAAAGATGCTTTTTAGCTAAGTTAAGAACAAAATAAGCAATGCCAGATATTGCCAATAGCGCTGCGTCGGGCAAACTTGAAATGTTTTCAATATCATTCATGTTCCCTATGTCAGGGAACGGATTGCGCATGTTTATAATGATGTTTTTCGGCTCACGCAGCCCGTGTGCCTGCCTAATGGTTAATTCACCGATTGATGGACTATGAATCTAAAACTGACTGACCGAGAAACGGCCCTGTCGCCGTTTGATACCCTGATCGCCGCGATTGAACGAGGCGAGCTGTTGCCGGGCGAGCGTTTACAGGAAGCCCGGCTGGCGAAACAGTTCGGCCTGAGCCGCACGCCGATTCGCGAAGCGCTGCACCGGTTGGAAACCCTGGGGCTGGTCGAACCCGGCCCGCAGCGCGGTCTGATGATTGCCCAGATCAGCTATGAGCGGCTGCGTCAGCTATTTGCCGTGCGCGAGGGGTTGGAGCGGCTGGCGATTGATCTTGCGGTGAGCTCGGCGTCGGAAGAAGAGATCGGTCTGTTGCAGGAAATGGTGAATACCGAACGGCAGATCGACGACAGTCGACGGCTGCACGATCATAACCGATTGTTTCATCGCCAGATTTACCGCGCTACCCACAATCCCTATCTGAATGAGATGCTGGATAATTTGCGTATTCATCTCTCTTTGCTGCGCGGTACGACCTACGAGCTGCCCGAACGGGTTGAAGAGGCGAAAAAAGAGCACCAGATGATTGTCGATGCGCTGGCGCGGCGCGATCGCGAAGCGGCGCAGGAAGTCGCCTGCCAGCATATCCGCAATGGTTATCGCGCGCGTCTGGGCATCCTGAGCCAGCGGGATTTCTGAGGCGTCCCCGCCTGACGCTCGTCGGGTGCGCAGGCAACATGAGCGCCTGGCTTGTCACGCGCTGTTCTCTTAAGCAGAAAACACGCATAGGTTATCCGATTTTTATATTTGTCGCGCCGGTATGCCATCAATAGAATCGCCCTGTTGATGGTATACAAATGTATTACTTCCCGAACGCTAAAGCGGCAACTTTTCTTCTGATTATTTTCATAGAGTTATGATGTCTTTTCGGCGGACGCTAGCTCATTGATATTTCTGTTTCATGATTGACTGGCGGTGTTGTCCAGTCAAACGGAGCCGTGCAAAAAAATGCTTAACTCAGTGCTGCGACGTGTTTTTCAGGCGATGATGGTCGTGCTGGCGATGACCATCATCGTTTTTGTCGCGTTGCATGTGATTGGCAATCCGGTGGACATTCTGTTGCCGGCCGATGCCGACCAACACGATCGTCAGCGGCTTATCAGCGAGCTGGGGCTGGATCAACCGCTGTTCCGGCAATATCTGCTGTTTTTACGAGGCGTGCTGCACGGCGACGCCGGTACCAGCTATGTCTTCAACTTGCCTGCTTTGCAGGTTATCTGGCAGCGTCTGCCCGCCACGCTTGAGCTGGCGGTGTGCGCGATGCTGCTGGCGGTGCTGATCGCCATTCCTCTTGGACTGTATGCCGGCTTAAAGCCCGACGCCTGGCTGGCGAAGGTCATTATGGCCGGCAGTATTCTGGGCTTTTCGCTGCCGAACTTCTGGGTCGGGCTGATGCTGATTATGCTGTTTTCGGTCTGGCTGGGCTGGCTGCCCAGCGGCGGTCAGGGAGAAACCGTGCAACTGTTCGGCGCATCCTGGTCGTTCCTGACGCTGGACGGCCTCCAGCATCTGCTGATGCCGGCGCTGAATCTGGCGCTGTTTAAAACGGCCCTGCTGCTGCGCCTGACGCGCGCCGGCGTGCAGGAGGTGCTGCCGCAGGATTATATCCGCCTGGCGCACGCGAAGGGGTTGCCTTACCGTCGCATCATTGCGGTTCATGTGCTGAAAAACATCCTTATTCCGCTGGTGATGGTGATCGGCATGGAGTTCGGTTCGGTGATTGCCTTTT
Organism: Brenneria sp. L4-2C; assembly: GCF_040240335.1. Taxonomy (NCBI): domain Bacteria; kingdom Pseudomonadati; phylum Pseudomonadota; class Gammaproteobacteria; order Enterobacterales; family Pectobacteriaceae; genus Brenneria; species Brenneria sp. L4-2C. Next base: position 65,115 of record NZ_JBEIAC010000023.1, read on the forward strand.
CGGTGGTCACCGAAACGATTTTCGCCTGGCCGGGCATGGGGAAATTGATCATCGACAGCATCAACGTGCTCGATCGTCCGGTAATTGTGGCGTATCTGATGATTATTGTGCTGCTGTTTGTGGGGATTAACCTGGTGGTCGATATTATTTATACCCTGCTCGATCCGCGGGTACGGCTGAACGGGCAGGGCAAATCCTGATGGCTGACGTAGCGCGGGAGCAGCCAACCGCCAAATCGGCGCGACGCGGCTGGCGTCAGTTCTGGCGGTTGTATTCGTCTTCTTCGCTGGCGATGGCGGGGCTGGCGTTGCTGCTGTCGCTGGTGCTTCTTGCGTTGCTGGCGCCGTGGCTGGCGCCGCAGAACCCTTATGATTTGATGCAGCTCGATATCATGAACGGACAACTGCCGCCCGGCAGCGTGACGTCGGACGGTTTTTCCTTCTGGCTGGGGTCGGACGATCAGGGACGCGATATGCTATCGGCTATTTTGTACGGCCTGCGTATTTCGCTTGGCGTCGGCGTGCTGTCCGCGCTGATCGCCGCATTGCTGGGGGGCGCGCTGGGCCTGCTGGCCGCCTATGTCCGCGGCCGCACGGAAAGCCTCATCATGCGGTTGGTGGATCTGCAACTCTCTTTTCCCGCTATTCTGGTGGCGCTGATTCTGCTGGCTTTTTTGGGCAAGAGCGTCGTTAACGTCATCCTGGCGCTGGTGATCGTCGAATGGGCGACCTATGCGCGCGCCGCCCATAGCGCGGCGCTGGCGGAAAGCCGTAAAGAGTACATTGACGCGGCGGCCTGCCTCGGGATCCCGTTTACCCGCATTCTGTTTCGCCATCTGCTGCCGAACTGCCTGCCGCCGCTGATCGTGATTGCGACGGTGCAAATTGCGCGCGCCATTGCGCTGGAAGCCACATTGTCGTTCCTTGGCCTGGGAGTGCCGATTACCGAACCCAGCCTGGGGCTGCTTATCGCCAGCGGCTACCAATATATGTTGGCCGGTCAGTACTGGATCTGTTTTTATCCGGGCATTGCGCTGCTGGTTGTGATTATCGCCATTAATCTCGTCGGCGACCGGTTCCGCGATGTATTCAATCCCCGCCGTCGCTGACGAGATTGCGCCAACGGTTATGAGGTCGTGTATGCAGCCCGTATTATCAGTCAGTAACCTGGAAGTCGATTTTCGTAAAGACGATCAGTGGTTGCCTATTGTGCGCCAGGTGTCCTTTGACATCGGCGCTCAGGAAACGGTGGCGGTGGTGGGGGAGTCGGGATCGGGGAAGAGCGTTACCGCGCTGGCGGTGATGCGCTTGCTGCCGGCCGACAGAGTGCGCATTCGCGGCGGTATTCATCTTGGGGAGCGTTCGCTGCTGTCGCTGGACGAGGAGCGCATGCGGCGGATTCGCGGTCGCGATATGGCGATGGTCTTCCAGGAACCCTGTCTGAATCCGGTTTTTACCATCGGTTTCCAACTGGCGGAGGCGCTGCGGTTACGTCGCCCTCTATCGCGGCGGGAAGCGCGACGAGAAGCGATCCGGCTGCTGAAAAAGGTGCGTATTCCGGCGGCGGAAAATCGCTATGACGACTATCCCCATCAGCTTTCCGGCGGGATGCGTCAGCGGGTGATGATCGCGCTGGCGCTGGCCGGACAGCCGAAGCTATTGATCGCCGATGAGCCGACCACCGCGCTGGACGTCACCATTCAGGCGCAAATTCTGGCGCTGCTGAAAACCCTGCAACGGGAAGAGGGCATGGCCGTGCTGTTTATCACGCATGACATGGGCGTCGTGGCCGAAATCGCCGATCGTACTTTGGTCATGCAATCAGGCCGCAGCGTTGAATTCAATCAGACCGCACGGTTATTCGCCGCCCCGGCGCATCCTTACACTCAGGCGCTGCTGGCCGCCGTTCCCTTGCCGGGACAGATGGACGGCGTCGCGCATCCGCTGCGTTATCCTGATGCGCTCGGGGAAAGCGGGCCTGCGGGCGATGTCGCGCCGGCCCGCTCCACGGTGGATATGAGTCGGCCGCCGCTGCTGGAAGTGCAAAACCTGACGACGCGCTTTGATATCCGGCGCGGTCTTTTCTCCCGTCTGGTGGGGCGGGTGCATGCCGTGGAACAGGTCTCGTTCCAGCTCTATGCCGGCGAAACGCTGTCGCTGGTGGGCGAGTCCGGGTGCGGGAAGTCGACGATCGCCCGTACCTTGATGGGTCTGACGCCGCCGACGGGCGGTACCATCGTGGTGCAGGGGCGTCCGGTGGTCTCCGGCGAGAGTAAGCGACTGGCGGAGTTGCGCAAATCGGTGCAGATGGTTTTTCAGGATCCCTATGCCAGCCTGAATAGCCGCATGACCGTTGGCGAGGCGATTGCCGAACCTTTTCTTGCTCATCGCCTGGGCGACCGGCGTCAGGCTCTGGCGCGGGTGGACGAACTGCTGACGCTGGTGGGGCTGAGCGCGGAGATGGCCGGTCGTTACCCGCATGAGTTTTCGGGCGGACAGCGGCAGAGAATCTGTATTGCGCGCGCGCTGATTCTGCAACCGGCGCTGCTGATTGCCGATGAATCGGTTTCGGCGCTGGATGTATCAGTGAAGGCGCAAATTATTAACCTGCTGCTCGACTTGCAGGCCAGGCTAGGGCTGGCTTATCTGTTTATTTCGCATGACATGGCCGTGGTCGAACGCTTTAGCCACCGGGTGGCGGTGATGTATCGCGGGCAAATCGTTGAAACCGGGCCGCGTGAGGCGATCTTTAACCAGCCCCGCCATCCTTATACCCGCCGGCTGATGGCGGCGGTGCCGATCCCCGATCCCAGCCGACGCCAGTTAATTAGAGAGATCGATAATACCGAGATCCTCAGCCCGATTTTTCCGCCTGATATCACTGTGCCGCCCGTGCGCTATGATGAAGTCGCGCCAGGGCATCTGGTTCAGCAGGGATACTGAAGCGTTGCGGTTCGACGACGGCGATGCCGCGGCATGTCTCCATATGGCGACATTTAACGGATTGATTTGAAATGGGTAAATGGAATGCGGGGGAATTCGTCTCTTAACGGCGACGTTTTTAGCTCTGGCCGCGTTTTTTGGATTTCCGTGTTCTGACCGGGAATGTGCGCCGGATAATTATATAATAAAAATAGCTTTTATTATCATAATGTTATGTTTTATATGCGGATTGGTGAAAATATAATGAGGCGCGTTGGCATAACTTGTGCTTAAATTTACGCGTAGATGCTCATTCCACCTTCTATGTTTGCTTCGGCTTCATAATCCTGGGAATGACGCAGAGCCAATTTGCGGCGCCTATCGTCCAATTCCAGATGAGGATGTGATGTCTCCATCGGACTTTCCGGACATAACGTTGAGTGAGGCGCCATACCGTTGTCTTACAGACCTGATTTTTTTCAACGCTTACCGTTGCCGGTAAGCGTTTTTTTTGTGCGCCCAGCATGGGCGCACTCCTGCGGGTGTAGTATCGCCATCTTGTTTACCCCGGAAACTGCACAATGCCGCCGTCGTCGCGCTCCAGCAGCGTCCAGTGGATAACCCTTTTCTGCGTCGCGCTGTCCTGCCACTGCGGCAAAATATCGCCTTGGGCGAAGTGTTGCCGTTCAATACGCCCGGCCTGATAGGTGCTCCAGACTCCGCCGTACGGGCAGACCGTGCCGCTCTGCAACGTCAGATGGGTTTGCCGACCGGCCAGCAATGCCTGCTCCCGTTCCGGCCAGCGATACAGCTCGTCCGGGTGAGCGGCGGGGAAAAAACCCTGCGGCGGCACCGGAATAAACTCATTCTCCACCCGGCGGATCAGCGTCCAGGTGGCCGGCACGTTTTCAATTTGCTCCCAGTGATAATCCCGTTTCCCTTCCGGGCTGATATAGTCGCTTCGGGCCTTTCCCTGCGGGGCGACATGCGGCAGATAGCTGAAAGGATGAAAAAACTGCGCGCAGGCATATTCCACATCCGGCAGGTAAATCCCGGTCACCGTCACCGGGTCATTCGGTCCCAGCACCACGGACGTATCCAACCGGTAGCGGGGGATCTGCGCGGGTAAATCCAGCGGACCAAAAAATTGCTCACTGTATAGATAGGTTAAATTACCTTCATCCCAGTTTGAACTGACGGTGCCATGCACCATCATATCAAGCATACTGCCCAGGCTGAACAGATCGGAATAGCGTTGCAGCGCCGGCGGGCTCATCCAGCGCTCCGGCCAGTAATCGGTCAGACCTTTGTTGTCGCTGTTGACCCCTCCCCCGGTAATATAGGCATTGGGGTCGTTATGCTGTAGCCGCACATAACTGCGATCCAGCCCGGATAAGGTGTCGCGAATATTAGGCAACACCCGGTTCTGCCAGATAATATCGATCTGCTCCCAGGCCGGTCGACGGCGGAGGTCGGCGGGCAGGTTTTGCATAAACAACTCCACCTGCTGCTCGCAGTGCTCGACAAAGGCGTTGTAGGCCTCCCAGCGCCGGCGGTAATAGTCGACGCTGGTATAGCGCTCCAGTAAATAACACTCCTGCGGATGTAATATCGCCATCTTGTTTACCCCGGAAACTGCACAATGCCGCCGTCGTCGCGCTCCAGCAGCGTCCAGTGGATAACCCTTTTCTGCGTCGCGCTGTCCTGCCACTGCGGCAAAATATCGCCTTGGGCGAAGTGTTGCCGTTCAATACGCCCGGCCTGATAGGTGCTCCAGACTCCGCCGTACGGGCAGACCGTGCCGCTCTGCAACGTCAGATGGGTTTGCCGACCGGCCAGCAATGCCTGCTCCCGTTCCGGCCAGCGATACAGCTCGTCCGGGTGCGCTGCGGGGAAAAAACCCTGCGGCGGCACCGGAATAAACTCATTCTCCACCCGGCGGATCAGCGTCCAGGTGGCCGGCACGTTTTCGATTTGCTCCCAGTGATAATCCCGTTTCCCTTCCGGGCTGATATAGTCGCTTCGGGCCTTTCCCTGCGGGGCGACATGCG
>NZ_JBEIAC010000024.1:0-69765 GCF_040240335.1 Brenneria sp. L4-2C
CGGTGAGAGGTTCAACACGCGGGAGGAGATGAAATCGGCGGTATTCGAGTATATCGAGATAGACTACAATCGGCACCGACGGCATAGTGCCAACGGCGGGCTAAGCCCGGTGCAATTTGAGGAAAGAAACCTCGCTTAAGGCAGTGTCCACCGTCGCTGGGCAAGATCAAGTTTTATTGATTCAAGATTAAGGAATTCTGGTCACTAAGAATTTGATCTTGTAGCATTTACAATGCTTACACATGCTATTATTAAGGTATACACTAGCTAAGATCAAGATATTTTAGTAGCTTTTTTATCTTTGTTTTAAGGGCTATCCTTATGATTTATAATGGCATCAAGAAGATACAGTCCTGTGATTTTCCCTTTTGTCATACACTACTTTGACAAAATATCCCTTCCGATTGCAGGACAGATCATGACATTTAGTGATTTTCACTCAGGCATTAATCAGATTCTAAAAATAGAAATATGTCTTCCAGGCACCGGGTTTTCTATCCATAGAGGAGCACTTACGCTTATCCATTTGATTCATGCCGAGAAGTAATATTAACGCAGACTATTTATTAATTAATTTAATCCCACTTCATGGAGATTATTATTTACCCCGCCAGTACGAAAAACTAATCACTTAAGAAAAGGATAATTCCAGAGTGAAATTCATCTTTAATTAAAACACTTCGATATATATGGCTAGTTTAATTATAGTTCTTACCAAATATCACCTGTCGGATTGGTTAATATATATAATGAGAAAAGACCATTCGATATGGTGAATTTATAGCTTAGATATATAGCGTGTATCAACAACACAATGTAATTAAAAATAATTAGTGAAGGCCATAACGAGTGAGCTCATCTTTCCTCATTATTTTTTACCTCTTTTCCTCTGGATATGCATAACACCCCAGAGGAAATCATCAATGAGAAACACAAGTCAAGGTTATAATGCAATCTATTTAAAACGCATTGAAGAAACGCTTGAAAAAGCACTACATGAACATCCCAGAACATTAGCGGTACGTGTGGATTTACGTTTACCGGATAATCCTGCTGCTACTGATTCGGCGGTAATATCCCGATTTACAGATTCACTAAAATCCAGGATTGAATCATATATCAATCATCAACGACGATTAGGAAAACGAGCGCATCCTTGTACGCTACGTTATGCCTGGGTCAGGGAATTTAACCAGGAAGAAACCAAAAAGCATTACCACGCCATATTACTTTTCAATAAAGATACCTGGTGCTCTTTAGGTGATTATCAGGTTACGAAAGGTTCTCTGGCTGCCTTAATAAAACAGGCATGGTGTAGCGCTTTGCATTTAGATTATCCACTATATGCCACTCTGGCACATTTCCCCGAGAATCCCTGTTACTGGCTGGAAAGAAACAGCCCCCATTTTTTCCAGCAGTCCATGCGGCTAAAATCACGAACCAACTATTTAGCCAAAGAGCGCACGAAACAATACGGTGATGGCGAACGTTCATTTGGCTGTAGCCAATATTAACAGATTGACCGATATATAGATGGTGTGGAGGAGACCACTACTCCCTGCCATTCGTATTATCGGCCAATTAAATTTTACAATCTTTTTTTATCTCCTGACGGAGTATGTCACCTGCGCGTTTAGCCCATGGTGACCGACTCCTTATTCCAATTGAAATACAGGAGATTGTCATGATGAACACATCAATGAATGTACTTGATGACCGAATGGTTGATATGGCCTTTATTACCCAGTTCACAGGCCTGACGGATAAATGGTTCTACAAGTTAATTCAGGACGGTGCATTTCCTAAACCAATAAAAATGGGCAGAAGCTCGCGCTGGCTAAAAAGCGAAGTAGAGAACTGGGTACTTTTTCGTATTTCTGAATCCCGAAAATAATGACTTCAATATTCATCACCATCTTTATTTTTCCTCACCACGTTACGCGGTACTGATAGCCATCAGTCAATTGTCCGGCTATCCGAATACAGCCAGGCACAGCGATTGCGCTAAATTATTCCCGGCTACGAATCATCTTTACGCGCCTGGAATCAGCAATGCTGAACATACATATACAGTCCCGCCTGTTTCCACAAGCAGACCGTTGTTCCTTTTATCTATTTTAGTTACTGCCTCATCTATCATGGCATTGCCTTTCAACGCCTTACCAGAACAACTAACAATGCATATTCGATCGGAATTAACGATCAATAACAAATAATTGATTTGTAAAAGCGATCATAGTTTTCTCGTCAATTCGCCGATATATAAGGATGGTCTACCTCAAAGCTAAAACATCATCTGCACTTCTGGATAAACAAGCTTATGTCGTCCGTAGCGATGATTGCCGGTAAAGCATAAAAAATCCCAAAAAGCGACACAGAATGTCGCGTGATGGCTGGAGAATGCTGCTCAAGACGTTTCCCTGCTGACATTAAGGAGTTCTATATGAAAGAGCTTATCTATTTTGCAACCGGTTTGCTGATTGGTGCCTGGATGATGAAAAACAGCTATGCCACCGATGAATTAAAAAAAGAACTGATACGCGAACGTACCCGCAATAGTTCTGCGAATACGGCCAAAGCCGCGTGAATATGCGGCAAGTATCATTAATTGATTGAGTATAGCGCTATGTCCGATCCCAAAGACAGACTATTTAGGCACCTGGCGATCTTGCGCCTGATACCTCGCGAACCGAGGTATATTTTGACTACCGAGTTGCTACAAAAACTTAAAGATCTGAAGTTTGAGATCGATTTACGTACCTTGCAGCGAGATCTAGGCGGACGGCTTAGCCTGGATTTCCCCTTGCTTTGTGATGAGAGGACGCGTCCATTCCGTTGGAGTTTCCGCCAGGACACGCCTCGGTTCGATTTTCCCGTGCTAGATACCCCTACTGTACTGGCTTTCGTTTTTGCTGAAAATTATCTGGAAAAGTTGTTGCCACCCAGCGTACTCCGTCTGCTGGAACCTTATTTTTCAATGGCGCGGCAGCAATTACAGGGACAGCAAACACACTGGGCAGAACGCGTGCGCGCATTGCCTAATGGCAAAACGTTGTATCCCGCAGAAGTAGATGTGGATATTTGGGAACAGGTTTCCACCGCGCTGATGGAAAAGCGCCAGTTACAGATTCTTTATCTTAGCCGTAGTAAAGGCGAGTCCAAAAGCTTACGTGTCCACCCTGTCGGATTGGTGGCTCGCCATTCAATAAGTTATCTGGTCGGCACCGTTGATGGTTATAACGATTTACGTCAGTTTGCCCTGCACCGCATCCAACAGGCAGATACGCTGGACGAGTCAGCCTGTGAACAGGACGGTTTTGATATTGACAGCTATATCGAGTCCGGTGCTTTTGCCTCGCGGCAGAGTGAACGAGAGGTGGAACTGATTGCCGATGTTCATCCGCAGACCGCCTGGCTGCTGCGTGAAACACCACTTAGCTATCAGCAAAGTCTGGAGGCACTGCCGGGCAGCGATTGGTATCGACTGCGTGCTCTCGAACCACTGGATCAGGAAACGCTGTGGTGGATCTTCGGACTGAACGACAACATCCGGGTATATGAGCCTGAGGTTTGGGTGGCGGAGATTAAGAAGAAGATGGAGAAAATGAGACAGATGTATGAAAAACAGGCATACGGTTCATTAGCAAGATAATAAGCAAACGCATCTATTCGAGGTCTTTTATGAAAAACAATGATCACGACACGTTATTTTCCTTCAGGGCCGACGAAAGCCATAATCGTAAGGATGAAATACAGCAGGATAAGTTTCGCACGGCAACTGCGCTGGCAAGTGATGAAGTTGTGCAGCGCTTTGGCAGCGCCAGCGCCGAGTACCTGAAAGGGTATCGCGGCGTCGATAATGAAACAGGCCAACAGTTTGCTAAAGGTCTGGCTGATGTGGCGAAGCACAAAGTTAATCCCGACTATGCAGCACAAAATATAAAGCAGCAGGCGGGTTTCTCCGCAGAAATCGCCGCGACCAGCCGCGATAATGCAGAGGCGATTATCAGCCGTAATCCGACTCGTACCGTTCGCAGCGATGATCTGCCTGAGTATGGCAAAAACCATAACGTCGTGGATCGCGTGCAGATCCTCGATGGCGATATTATCGACGGTTCACAAAGCCAGATGAAATTTGTCGGCGACCGGAATCAACTCTTCAATAAAATCGCAAAAGAAGACGGCAAATTTGCACGCTATCGCGGAGTCAAACTTGAGCTACCGTCAGAACAATTCGAAGGTGCAGAGACGTTTTGCCGTCAGAAATCCCAGGAGCTTCGCAATCAGGCCGATAAAGTTGAAACACTGGGCAAACAGGATGTTGCCGATAAGCTGCGCCGTGAAGCCGATAATTATGATCAGCTCGCCGACAATGTATCTGACAGCGGCCTGACTACCGAACAGGCAATTTATTACCGTGAGCATCCCAAACGAGCTACCGCAATAGATATTGCGCGCACCAGCAACCGTGCCGGTATTGAAGGCGCCAAATACGGTGCTGCGATTGGCGGAGCGATCTCGTTATTAACCAACGCTTTCAACGTGGTTCAGCAGGACAAAACGCTGGGCGATGCAGTACAGGATATTGCCGCCGATACAGCCAAAACGGCGGCGCTGGGCTACGGTACCGCCTTCGCGGGCTCCGCCATCAAAGCGGCTCTGCAACAATCCGAAAAACAAACATTACGCGCCATTGCAGGCACCAGTGCCCCGGCACTGGCCGTCAATATTTGCTTGTCTCTGGGCAGTTCTATCAAACGCTACGTCAATGACGAAATCAGCGAAGCTGAACTCCTGAACGAAGTCGGAGAAAAAGGCGCGGGCATGCTTTCCAGCGGCATGATGGCTGCGTTTGGGCAGGTCGCTATTCCCATACCTGTTGTCGGTGCGGTTATCGGCGGCATGATTGGCTACACACTTTCTTCCATGTTCTATCAAAGCGCGTTGGAAGCTGCGCGGGGTGCAGCCCTTTCACGTGAAAGATTACAACATATCAGTGTCATCCAAACGGTTGCACGTGCCCGCATAGCGAAAGAACAGGCCATGCTGGACGATTTTACCCGTCGGGAAATACCGCAATTACGCAGAGAAACAGAACTTCTGTTTAAAGCCGTTGCAAATAGCCCTCATGACATTGATAGCCTGACTTCTGCCATCAATGACTATGCCACGCTGTTAGGCAAAAAATTGCAATTCCAGACGATGTCGGAGTTCGAGGAATTTATGGACTCTGACCAACCTTTAACGCTGTGAGAAAAAAATCAGGATACTTATGCTTATCAAACTGTTGCCGGATGATGAAAAAGCGCTTCTTCTTGACCTCGCCAGACTATTGGCGCTTTGCGATAAACCTCTACTGTGGGACGGGAAAACCAAGGATGAACTGACGTCGGATTCCGATCTTAATGCTCTGTCCATTCAGCAAGGCGAGCAGGAAAACGAACTACTGTCCGAGTTGGAACAATCCGTCAAAACACCCGCACTGTCGATAATTGGCATATCTGCGACGTTATGGGAATGGGAGACGTCAATCGAAAGTAAGCTCACGGAAAAACTGAAAGCTTTTCCGCTTACCAAAATAGACGCTGCGGAAAGCCGCGTGCAGGCCGCCACTGCGGTTTTAAAAACGTTACTTGAAGAAAAGCGAGCCGATTTACCTACCATCCCTAAAATTATTCTTTTCCAACTGATTCTTATTGCGCTTCGCGACGGCAATATTTCCAACATTGAATGGTCGCTGCTTAAGGAAATTCAACTGCATTATCAACTACAGGATTTTATCTTTAAGGATCTATTGGATCGCGCTGAAGTATTGAACAATGAAATAAGTAAAACAATTGCCCTCGTTCTTGAATAAAGGAGATATGACATGCCCATTCCAATTATTATCGGCGCCGTTGCCGCAGCAGCAGGTATTTATGGTATTGCTAAAGGCGTTAGCGGCGCTATAGATCAAAGTAACGCTACAGACATTAATGAAAGCGCTCAGAGTATGGTGGACAGCATCAATCAGGAAATTGATAACAGCCGTAAAGCGACAAATAACACTATCGAAGATTATGGTCAGCGCAAATTGCGGGCATTTAACGGCGTGGTTAGCGACTTTATCGAAACCTTCGGCCGCCTGAAGAATGTCAATCTGGTCGAAAGCCCGGAACTGGAAAAACTGAATGCGGGCGATTTTACAACAACGACCCTCACAGGTTTGCAGCAAAACTATCAGATGCTCAAAGATGCCGGTCTGGGCCTTGGCGCTGGCATGAGCAGCGGCGCAGCGCTGGCTTTCGGCGCCTACAACGGCACAATGCTGCTGGCCACGGCCGGCACCGGCACCGCAATATCGACCCTTTCGGGCGTTGCGGCGACCAATGCTACCCTGGCATGGTTAGGCGGCGGCACTCTGGCCGCCGGTGGTTATGGCATGGCGGGCGGCATGATGGTGCTGGGAGGGATTGTCGCCGGTCCGGCGCTGGCTATTTTCGGCCATATTATGGGAAATAAAGGTGAAGAAGCGCTGAACAACGCACGCAGCAACATGGAGCAGGCAAAAACCATTTGCGATCAGGGCAAGCTGATGCTGGAAAAACTCCAGTGCATCGAACAAATCACGGTGTTGGCAAACAAAACCTTCTCCCATACCAGTGGACGCCTGCGCGGTGCTGTGCGTGGAATAAAGGAATCAATTGAAAAACATGGCGAAAACTTCGCATCCTTCCCTCAGGAAAGCAAGGAAACCGTTTTCCTCTCCGTCAAATATGCACAGTTACTTAAAGCCTTGATCGACACGCCTATCCTCGATCAAGACGGTAATCTGGTGTTATCTACGGAAAAGCGCATCCTGGATATTTCAGCTGTTGCCGATGGCAAAAAATCTGCGCTGGACACACCGGCCGCCTGATCCTGACAAAAGGCTCGCGGTAACAGGCGAGCCTGACTTCTGGAAGATATGACGCACTGTAACGAAAACGCCTCTCCCTTTCCCTGCACCCAATGTGGGCTATGCTGCCAACGCGTTAATCTGGCACAGGAAACCCGCTATCTTGACCGGGGAGACGGCACCTGCCGGCATTACGATGCGGCCAGTAAAGGATGCAGCATTTACCACGAGCGTCCGGATATTTGCCGAGTGGACTTGCAATACCGACTCAACTACGCCCGCTTTTACTCGTGGGAAGAGTTTGTTGCATTGAACCTGACGGTTTGCCGGCAATTGAATGACGGAGATATCTAAGCCGCTATAAATAATGTAGCGCTGAATACTATCAGAATGAAAGTTTTCGGATAAAGCGATACAGAATGTCGTCTAAAGGCTGGAATATATCTCATTCAAAATGTCACAACCGACAGAATGGAAAGGAGAACAAAATGGCAGGTTTATTCAAAGTCCCCGCATTCACTGCGCTGATAACGCTGGTCACCATCGGAAATGCCCATGCGATAGAAATCTGGCATACCGATACCGTTTGGGCGGGTCAGGGAGCATGTAGCGCACAATTCACGCTGGATAACGGCGGAGCGTTTGGTGAGCCGGTAGGGAAACTGGAAATCTCTGTTGATGTGCTGGATAAGAGCGGAAAGGTGCAGCAAAAGGATACGCTGAACGTAGAGCCATTTGGTGATTCGGACGCTACCCGCTATCAAACCGCACTACTGGAAGGTGAAAATTACTGTGAAAGTGATTTGACCATCAATATCACCAAAGTGGCTGAAATCGTCGGGAGCGAAAAGAAAATCCTTCCAGTCTCTGAGTTCACCACGCGGAAATTTAAGCCATATACCGTCCTGATCGACGGTAAGCAAGCAACCCTGTAAATTTCCGAGGCTCGTTATGGTTTCTCTTAACAACAATTATTTAACGATTCTGAATCAGCAGAGTAAAACGACCTCGAAACTGGGGCAGGCGATTGAGCGACTTTCCTCCGGATTGCGCATCAACAGCGCGAAAGACAACGCCGCCGGTCAGGCTATCGCCAACCGGATGACCGCGAATTTGAACGCTAACAGTACGATCGCCAAAGGCGTTCAAGATGGCCTCAGCCTGATGCAAACCGCCGAGGGTGGGCTCGATGAAATCAATAATCTGCTGCAAAGGGCGCGTACGCTAGCCGTTCAGGCGGCAAACGGCACATTATCCGATTCCGACCGGGAGAGCCTGAACAACGAATATCTGCAAATTGTTGACGAAATAGATAACATCGCGTCCACAACAGAGATATTCGGTCAATATCCGCTTGCCTCTGCTGAAACTACCCAACCGGTTAATTTAGGCGACACGGAATCCATTAGTGCAAAATTTCCAGTCGAAGGGCAGACGTATACCTTTACCTCAGGAATAGTTTCTCTGGCCTTTATTCCTGCGGGCGCTAAGAACATTACCATCACCGTGGATGGTCTCGCCGGCCCGGAAGACGATATTCAGTTGTTTACACGTGATGGTACCCATCTGACCGGCACACCAGTAGAGGGCGACGATGCCGATGCCGTCTGGACAGAAAATGGCATCACAAGTACGGCTTCCATGAACGCATCCGTAATAACCGAATCCAATGGTTTCCTGCCTGACGCTGAGTATTCGGCTGATTCTCTGTTGGAAGTGGATGATTACGATACCAGCATCGGCACGCAATTGAGTTACAACGGGATGATCATCACCTATAGCGGTGACGAGGATCGTTTCGAGGATGATACAACCGGTGGGTATAACGACGGTAATATTCCTAGCAGTGAAAATACGATAGAAACGCTGAATATTGATGTTGTGACTGAGGACCTGATTGTCATGGTGGTGGGGTCAGGTATATTCACTGCCAGCGCGAGCTGGGACGAACTGCCGATGCCAACGGAAGAAATCGATACGGGAACGCCAACCAGCCAGACCACGACAATTATCGTCAGCGCAAATTATGGCAGCGATGTGCATGCCATCACCATCGACCCGACGCCTGCCGATAGCGAAACGTTAGGATTAACTGGTGCTTCACTGCTTTCCGCTGAAAGCGCGGGAGCAGCAATAACCACATTCGATCAGGCTCTGGAAACGATAAACAGTTATCGCAGTCAATACGGTAGCTTGACGAATCGTTTTGAATCGATAACCTCCCAGCTTTCCCAGGGATTTATTGTTATTTCTGACGCTCGCTCTCGTATTACTGAGGCCGATTATGCTGTCGAAGTATCAGAAATGACGAAAGTACAGATCCTGCAACAGACAACCACTTCTATGCTGGCGCAGGCCAATCAGCAATCGGAAATTGTGCTGACGCTATTGCAAGGATAATGGTGAATTGATCTGGTGAAAAAATACGTTACAAGTCATCGAAATAGATTAACCTCCAGCTCAAACATGAGCTAATAAAATTTGTATTTTCATGTAATAATAAAAATTATGAGCATTAATATCTTCAGCGCTTGCCTGTTTACTACCAAAGCTTTTGAGAACATCATGAAATATGATTGCACTGATGCATCCATAACTATTTTTGATGCTGAATACACTATCGACATCAATATGTTAAGTGAAATTATTATCAATTATCCAACTGACTTTATTATTGTGCTGAATAATCGCAATCACAGTCCAATTATGATAGCGAAAAGAATCATTATTTTATCAAAGCACACATCTGTCAATATCATTAAAAAAATCATCTATAGCATCTGTTTCTTTAGAGAAATAAAATCAAAGACGATATCGCTATCGCCTCATGAAAAAGTATTTTTTGATTATTGGCTTGGCGGGGAAACAATAAATTTTATCGCAGAACACATGTCTATCACCCCCAAAACGGCTAATAATATAAAAATAATATTTATAAAAAATATGGAACAAAAGATTTACTCACATTTTTACTGATATCAAAGGTTTCAAATATGCAGGGCATCAGCAATGCCAAGCATTATAGAATAACCAGCTTCTGTCGGGCGGCCTGATTGAAACTTTTTCCCGCCATCAGCTCAACGTTTTTTGCTCTATTTTTCCGACCACGGCGAGGAGGTATATGAAGCCCACCGCATAACGTGCTGGGCCGTAACGAAAGTGCGCCAACCCGAGCCATGTACACTGTTACGTTTATTTTGTGGCGTCGCCCGAATGGCAAAAACCATCCCCGTCAGTACACTACGGATGTTGACCGGAAATACAGTATCGCCCATCTCATCCATTCCTGGGCAGATTTAGCGGGGCTAAGCCATGACTTCTACGACCCGGAGAAAAGTCTGATCAGCGAGGCGTTCAGGCCGGCAACCCGCTGGATCGGCGATCCGTATGAGAAAAGCGGACTGAAGGATCTTGATGCGTTGTCTTCGGTTGTCGATACGCCTAAAACTGAGCAATAAATCATTAGCTAACTATTAATAATAAGAAGAGATTATTATCGAAAAAAAGTACTTTATTTACCGGTAGTTAACCTATAGCTACCGGCTTCAAATCCCTGTATGCAGTATGTGGTGCAAACCACTTGAACCACACTGATTTTGCGAGCATCATCGCAATAATCCCTTTTTATCTACTTTGAGTATGTCATCTGTTCAGGCACTTCAGACGGCGATAACCAATATGTCTATGTGGCGTAAAGGCGACCAGCGTGCGCCACATAAACCATTGTTATTGCTTTATGTGCTTTCCGCCTATCAGAAAGGGCATTCGCGCTTGTTTCACTATGGCGACGAAATTCGTCCGCATCTCCTGGCCCTTCTGGGCAGTTTTGGGCCACTGAGGCGTGCTCATTATCGCTCAGTCCGGTTGGTGATTTGTGATGTTTGGCGATTGATCAGATCGCATAATCCGGGCTGAGTTCCCACCAATTGATCTACTATTCCGCGCAGCTATTTAGACGATGTACGCAAGTTCCGTGATCCTCATTTCCGTCAAACAGTACTACGTACATACCAATATCGCTGTGCGGTCTGTGGCTATGATTTACGCCACGATACGACGCCTGTCGGCCTGGAGGCCGCACACATCAAATGGAAACAATACGGTGGCCCTTGCACCGTGACCAACGGACTGGCCTTATGCTCAGTACATCATTCCGCGTTTGATATTGGCGTTATCGGTATTGATGACAGCATGAAACTGATGGTTTCTGAAAGCCGTGAACGGTAGCAGGATCGTCGAACGGCTGTTCTGGGATTTTGAGAGTAAACCGCTGTTTCTGCCTAAAAAAAAGGAGTATTACCCGCTGGATCAGTTTATTGAGTGGCATCGTGGGCAGGTGTTTAGGTACTAAATATTACTTCAGAATAATTGTATTGAATTATATTTCATCTCGGATAATTTTTTGAGTAATTAACGTTTCAATGTAAACTCATTATGCTTCTCTGCAATAAGAACTATCGCATTGATTATTTTAGGATAATTGGTGATAGTGTCAAATAATTGATCTAAAACAATGTGCTATTGTTCTTATAGATTGATAATACCATGTCAGAAAATCATAGCCTTACAAAAAGGAGATTTACTATGACGTATAAAAAACCTGAAGTTCTTGCTCAAAGTACTACTCAAATGGCTCAATGCCGTCCAAATAGTAAACCTAGCGGAAGGCCCTGCAATCCACCAGGTCCAAGCGGACGTTAATTGAACATAGCCAAACCTTGTTATCATGGGTTAATGGAATAATTATTCTTTGGTAAAAAATAAAGCCTCGTATCATTAGGTGTAAAAATCTAAGATTAAGAGGCTTTTCAAAAAATCGTACTATAGTGTAATTGATCATGTTTGTTGGTCGAATATTTTATCTATATCTTACGTGTGATTTTTTTGTTTGATTAAGTAATATTTTAATGTTTCACAAAGTGAAATTTAGATATGTATAAGTATTGTATTATTTAAATGAATACTCTTGCCGTTTTATGAATTTAGAATATTTTGTCTATTGAGATTTCGCTAGGTTTCATTATCATGAAGTGTTCACGTTCGACATATATCTTGATACACACTCTTTTCTCTTAAGGTATGCTATTATGTTTTTAATGAAAAAATCTAATATCATGTTTAGAAATTATGACGCGTTTGCCTATATAACTGATAATAGAAACTTTGGATATAAGAAGATAAATGACAACAATAACTTTGTTGGAGATAAAATTCTATCGGAAAGTGGTGCTGTATTTTTTTCTGTTCTAGATATAAAGCCACAGTTTATTGATGATTTGGTGAGGAAATTAAAAAATAAATTTACCGAGGTTGATGTTGATATAATAAGAAATGATGCGAAGGAATTTTATTCCTTTCTTGAACGTGATGGATTTATTGTAACGGGTAAAACAATTCAGGAATGTGAGGAGAAAGATATCAGGTTTTCGTATAAAGACTTACATCTTGAAAAAACAAAAAAATTTTCTTCATCGGTCATTATGCATCCCAGAAAATCTACTCAGGATTTTTTAGATGAATATTTTAGTGGTAAGCCGCAACTCACCGCTTTACATGTTGAGATTACCAGTAAATGTAATGAACGATGCATTCATTGCTATATTCCTCATGAAAATAAAAAAAGCGGAATAGATTCTGGTTTGTTTTATGATATTTTAGAAAAATGTAAAGATATGAAAGTGCTACATTTGACACTTAGCGGCGGTGAACCAATGCTACACAAGGATTTTTGCAATTTTTTAAGAAAATGTAGAGAATATGATTTTTCAGTAAGTATTCTAAGTAATTTGACTTTGCTTAATGATGAGATTCTCAATGAAATGAAAAAAAATCATCTCCTGGGTGTTCAGGTCTCTTTGTATTCTATGAATCCTGATATTCATGATGAGATAACTAAAAAAAAAGGAAGTTTCGAAAAAACAAAAAGTGCTATTTTGAGACTGGTCGAAAATGACATTCCTTTGCAAATAAGCTGCCCAATAATGCAACAAAATAAAAATTGCTACAATGAAGTGATAGAGTGGGCGGCAGGCTATAATATTCATGCTGGTGATGATTATGTTATAATAGCAAGATATAATCATTCAACAGGAAATCTAAGTTGTCGTCTTTCAGAAAGTGAAGTGAAAGGGATTATTAGAGAAAAAATATCCAGTGATGAAAATTATATAAAGAAAATAAAAATAGAATCTGAAAATAAAAAAATGCTCAAACCAAACGATTTTGTTTGTAGTGTTTGTAACTCCTCCATTTGTATATCCGATAATGGAAATGTATATCCTTGTGCAGGATGGCAGGATTATGTTGTGGGTAATGTAAAAGAAAACTCTCTGAGCGATATTTGGTACGATTCTAAAAAAATCAGATATTTAAGAGCATTGCGCAGGAATGATTTTCCTAAGTGCCTACAGTGTGATGATAAAGAATTTTGCACTATGTGCATGGTTAGAAATGCAAATGAAAACCCTCTTGGAGATCATTTAGCAGTTAATCCATACTTCTGCAATATAGCCAAGTTTCATAAGGAAATGACTTTAGAACAGAAAGAATAGAGGCAAAATATTTTCTTACCACGGTTCTCGCATGCCCACTGTACGGCTTCGGATGGAGGCAAGAGGTTGAGTCCCCTGTGGCAGGGGCCTAGGGAGGCAATGTGCGAATTAAATTCGTCGAAATTACAAATTTTTGAAAGATGAAATGTATGCATTTAAACTTCGACAAAAAAACGACGACTCTTGTTGGTGCTAACAATAGTGGCAAAATTTCGGATGATTTCCAAAGCCTTGCTGAGCAGTGGTTTACCACGCTGATGGGAAAGTCTGGGTCAGTAATAAAGAAGAACGTGGCAACGCTGGTGGAAATCCATTAAGAACTGTGCTCAGCACTGTTCTTAACATTAGCGGAGAACGTCCTGAGACACTCTCCGCTAACGTCAGATATGAAATGATTCGTCGGAATATTAAATCATTAGCCTGATGTATGCGATTTAATCCTTTATTTTCAGTGTGATAATAAAATCACCCGCCTAGCATAGGTCGGAAAATATGACTCCCGCCATGCCATCCAGGCGTATTTTTACTATTTCCCATTCCGGCATCACCTGTCCCATTAGCCGATAAAAGCGTTCGCTATGGTTATGCTCAGCGATATGACAAAGCTCATGCAGGATCACGTAATCGATGCATTCGCGCGGGGCTTTAACTAAATAGGGATTAAGCGTTAGCCGGCCATTGGGCGAGCAACTGCCCCATTGGGTCTGCATGGTTAAAAGACGCAGTTGCGGGCGTTCGCTGACCCATAGAGTCAGTTCCAGCATCGCGTCCAACCGTCTGGCGAAGACCTCTTTGGCGCGGGTTTTATACCAGTTAGTCAGCAACTGCCGGACCTTTCCGGCGTCTCTCTGGTGCAGGGTGACTTCCAGTTTGCCGCGCAGCATCTTTACACCCTGTGTAACGGCGGGCTCTTCCAGTACCTTTAACAGGTATTGCTTACCCAGGTAATAGTGGCTCTCTCCGCTGATATATTTCCGTGGGGTGATGTATGCGAGCTGCTGGCGAAAGTCTCGCAGTTGTTGATAAATCCAGCGACCACGTTTTTTCACCGCATTCAGTACCGTCTGATCATCGGCCGCTTCCGGGGCGGAGACCACCACCCGGCAATCCGGATGTACCTTAATCAGCACGCGTTCAGTCGCCTGAGGACGGGGAACGCAGTCGAAGTTAATCCGCTCATCGCCGTAGAAAAAGCACATTGACCGCTGCGGACGCTGAATAGACACGGCTTATACTCCGCTCAATCCGACACGGATAATTTGCACGATCATTTCTACCATCTTTTTGGCTTGATCCATACCGCCACCAATCGCTTTACACTCTTTAAACATTATCGGCAGCAGCTTTTTGCGGATATCCGCCTCAATGTTTTGTGGGTTAATCGAGTTTTCCGCCACCGAGACATCGACAAGCCCATCGAGGGTAAACGCCAGATTCACCCACTTCTCCTGTACTTGCGGGTCGGAAATGGCGAAGACCTCCGGCAAAATTTTTCTGAATACGCCAAAGTAAGCCTGAGCATGGTGATTACCGGCAAACGCATCGGGAATATCATTCAACCGACGTTCCTGAACTTGCTCTTCAAATTCCCGGAACAGCAGGTATTGTTTCAGCGGATGATCAAATAACTTCTTTGCTTCCTCAATCGCCTGACGCAGCAGTTTGGAAAAGGCCTCCTGCGCGTAGGGATCATCACGCAGTTGCTGTTCGATCATACGGGTGACGCGGGTTTTGATGATATCGGTTTCGTTGCGGGTTTTCTCATCGCTCCAGTCTTCGGGCTGATGATGTTGCCCCATTTGACTGACTTCATATACCCCGTCGGGCTCCCGAACTTCAACGCCAACCACATGCTTATCCAGCAGTTTTTTTACCTGCTCGGCGTACTCGTCGTAATCGATGCGCTCACCGGCGTCTTGCTGCACTAACTGGCGCAGGCTGGAGAACTGTTTCACCGTCTCCTTATAATGGTAGCGGTCGGCATCGCTGAAACTCTTGTCTTCAAAGAAAGTAGCGGATTGCAGCGCCACCTTCAGGCAACTGGCAAACGCCGTCAGCGCTTCGTAGAAGTCTTCCCGCACCTTCAGGTGAACGTCCACCAGTTCGCCGTCTTGCTCTTCAATACGTGGTATCAGCACCTGACGCAGTTGTTCGATGTCATGCTTGTTTTTCACGCCGGAAAAAATCGCCCACAGATTTTTATACAGCTGGGGAAGGCGTTTGTACTCCGTGCTCATCTGGTTATAGAGGCCGACAAGATCGTTGATGTCGTAACCGCCCTGAGTGCGGGATGCAAGCTTCTGATATTTTTCAATGGTGGTATCCAGCTCACTGAGAATGCCTCGATAATCGATCAACAAGCCGAACTTCTTTTTCGGATGCAGACGGTTAACACGCGCAATCGCCTGGATCAGGTTGTGCCCTTTAAGCGGCTTGTCGATATAGAGTACGGCGTTTTTCGGCTCGTCAAAGCCCGTCAGTAGCTTATCGACCACAATCAACATCTTCAGAGAATCGTCTTTGTCGAAACGTTCAATAACATGCTGGGTATAGACCTGCTCATCCTGCGAACCGACATTATCTTTCCACCACTGAGTCACTTCGGGCATGGTGGATTCATCAACCTCGGTATTGCCTTCACGGCTATCGGGAGGACTGATAACCACCGCCGATTCAAATAGCCCGGCTTCATCAAGGTACTTTTTATACTTGATGGCTGAGGCTTTACTGTCACAGGCCAACTGGCCTTTTAAGCCATCATCAATGTTCTTGACGAAGTGATTGGCGATGTCCAGAGCAACGAGATGAATACGATCTTCTGAGTTATATATTTTTCTTTTTTGAGTGAACTTACGTTTCAGGTCGTTTTTTTGTTCGTCGTTCAGGCCTTCGGTAATACGCTCAAACCAGCGATCAATCGCACGCTCATTAACATCAAGCTCGGGAATGCGTTCTTCGAAAAGCAGCGGGGTGACCGTTTTATCCTCCACCGCCCGCTGCATGGTGTAGGCATGCACAATGGGGCCAAACTTATTGGTGGTTTTATCGTCTTTCAATAACGGGGTGCCGGTAAAAGCGACAAATGCGGCATTGGGCAGCGCCTGTTTCATGCGGATATGGTTTTCACCGCCCTGACTGCGGTGGCCTTCGTCAATCAATACGATGATATCCGGGCTGGTATTAACGCATTCAGGCAACCGGGTGGCGGTATTGAACTTCTGAATCAGCGAAAAGATGATGCGCTCCGTCCCTCTGCCAATCTGTTCCGCCAGCCGCGTGCCGGAAGTGGCGATGGCCGAGGCTTTATCGCGTTTCCCGGAAAGTTCGCCGCCGGAGATAAAGGTGCGGCTGAGCTGTTTTTCCAGATCGATACGGTCGGTCACTACCACAATACGGCACTGCTTTAGGGTGTCATGCAGGATCAGCACCTTGCTCAGAAAGACCATGGTGAATGATTTACCGGAGCCGGTGGTATGCCAGATAACGCCGCCTTCACGACCACCGTCAGGCCGTCGGTTGTTGATTCGCTCAATCAGGCGTTTGATGCCAAACACCTGCTGATAGCGGGCCACCACCTTACCGGCTTTCTTATCAAACAGCGTGAAGTAGCGCGTCATCTCCAAAAGACGAGCGGGCGACAACAGGCTGATTAACATCTTATCCTGGCCGGTGACGGAAAGTTCGCCGCCAGAAACCCGCTGTTGATACCAATTCACCACGTCCACAGGTCGATGGCTAAACAACGCAGTGAATTGCTCAGCGGAGAGTGGGCGATTCTTGATGGCAGACATTTCAGCATCGGAGATATCCTCTTCGCGCCAGTTCGCCCAGAACTTGGCCGGCGTGCCGCAGGTGCCGTAACGGCCTTCATGACCATTAATCGATAACAATAACTGGCTATAGACGAACAAGCGCGGAATTTCGTCGTGGCGCTGATTACGCAGACTTTGCGAGATCCCCTCATCAATCGTCGGCCCTTTTTTAGCATTGCCATCGGGTCGCTTGGCTTCAATGATTGCCAACGGAATACCATTCACGAAGCAAACAATATCCGGCCTGCGCGACTCAATACCGTTGGAGCGAGTCACGCTAAACTCTTCAGTAAAGACAAAGCTGTTATTTGCCGGATTATGCCAATCAATCAATGCGATGGTGGGGTTGGCCTTTTTACCATCAATAAACTCAGTGACAGAAATGCCGTACATCAAGTGGTTATAGAGTCGTTCATTGGCGGTTAACAAACCCTCATTTAACGCTGGGCTGTTCACTTCGGCAATCAGGTTATCGATCGCTTTATCAGAGAGCGGGTAATCCCGCCCTGCAAAAGTGAAGATACGCTTTTCCAATTGCTCACGCAGAATCTGGCTTAATACAACCTGATCCGACTTATTACCACGTGCTGCCAGAGCATGTTCAGGCGCAATGTATGACCAACCGAGATTGGAGAGCAATACCAGCGCCGGAATTTTAGCGCTGTATTCTTCCTGGAATTTTGGCGCATGCTGCGTACTCATGGCGCATCCTTAGCTTTCGGATTGGCTTGCCACCGTAATAACTCAGTGATATCCCGCTCGCCCTCTGCTTCTTTTATACGGCGCTGTTGCTCGGCAAACTGTTCATATTCAGCCTGAGCCTTATCATCCGCCATTTTCTTGCTAATGGTACCCGCGCCTTTTAATACATCACGATCGTTGAATTGCAGGAATTGATCTAATTTTTCCTGCCAGTCACGTAAAAATATTTGTTGGCGACGTCTGGCCTGATCTTCAGCAAAATCCAACCACATATTGACTACGCGGTTCAGTTCGTCAACTTCGCTTTGGTTGAGATAATTTTTGGCGACGGTGATATCCCCTTTACGCACTTCGTCGCCCTTAAAACTGGTTAGCCCCATATGTGGAAGAGTGGCATCGGCGCGCTGGTGGATCAGCTCTGCGGCCGTTTTACCGGTGCAGGCGAAATGCAGTTTATTCTGAATGGTCTGGAAAAAACGGGTGGTCTCTTTCAGCGAAGGCTGATAATCCGCCGCCAGGGCAAAGATTTCTCGTACCCGCAAATAGACGCGCCGCTCGCTGGCGCGAATATCGCGGATGCGTTCCAGCATCTCGCCAAAGTAATCGGGCACCACCGACGGGCCGACCGGCGGATTTTTCAGCCGCTCATCGTCCATCACAAAGCCTTTAATCAGGTATTCCTGCAAGGTTTGCGTGGCCCACTGGCGGAACTGGGTGCCCCGGGTTGAACGGACGCGGTAGCCGACGGCCAGTACCGCTTCAAGGTTATAATGGTCGATCTCCCTTGCCACCTGCCGCTTACCCTCTAAACGAACTATCCGGAATTTCCGGATAGTTGAATTTTGAGCAAGTTCGCCTTCAGCAAAAATATTGACCAGATGCTCGTTAATGGTTCGCACATCTTTACCATACAGCTCCGCCATTGATGCCTGAGATAGCCAGAGCGTTTCCGCTTCAAATCGGCATTCAACCCGGGCACGACCATCGTCACTTTGGAACAGCAGGAATTCACCCGCCGGAGCTTGAAGTAAGTGTTTATCCGTCATGCCTCCTCCGTTTTCACTCGGCGTTTACCGGTGAGTAGTTGCTGCATCAGGGCTTTTTTTTCTTGTTTTAGGTAGTTGAACTTTTGTTTTAGGGTTTCGATTTCCTGATCTGCCAGATTGAGTACCGCTGAAATTATCCTTTGTTCTTCAATAGTTGGTAAAAAAATAATAAAGCTCTTTACCATGCCAGCATTTAGATTCGATTGTGTGCCTTGTTGTCCTTGAAGTTTAATTTTTTCCTTTAACGAGCTTAGGAAAAAATATAAATATTCATAGTACAATTCTGTCTTAGGACGTATACCAAGAATTGCTTGTGAAGAACAAAGCGGAACCCGCGCGATACTACACTCGCCAATAGAAGCATACATTGCATAAAGCACTGTATTTTCAGGATATAGTCTTGCCGAGCTGTTTTCCAAACCAAACTTAGAAAGGGTTTTATCAGTAGATGATATCCACTTCCCTTTACCTGTCATATCAGCGATAGAAACCCAAGGAATTCCACCGTTATAATATTCTTCAATAGAGGATTTGGGTGTTCCACCGCTGTTCATATCGGCAACTGTTTCTAACGTCGTCTTTTTCCATTCCCCCTCAAACCCCGGAAAACGTTTTTTACCAGTAATCAATTGCTGCATCAGTGCTTTTTTCTGCTGCTGGCTATTGGCTAGAAGTTGCTCAGTGGTAGCGATCGCCTTATCCCAAGTGGAAAGGATTTGGGCGATTTTTTTTTGTTCTTTAGCCGGAGGAATTTGTACTTTAAGGCTCATTAACTCATTCTGTGTAATATTTTTCATCGAGCCACTAGTACCAGTGGCTAAATTAGAAAGAGTAAAACGAGTATGACTTGATGCTAATATATAGCTTAGCCATTTCATGTCTGAGTTTGGCTTAGGGATAGTTTGCCAAAGCTTATCTGGTAAAAAAAGATTAGGATAATCCTGAGTAATATAGGCACTTGCGCCTACTAACGCTTCTGTATTACTCCTGCTGATAATTATCTGACCTTTCCGCGGGTTAGTTTTTGCCCTATTTAATTCTCTCGTTTCAATTGCTTTTGCAGCTGAGGGATCAAAAACCCCGTATGATACAGCACTGACCTTTAGGACTGCCTTCTCATCAACAGCAATATGACGATCTTCACCGTTCACACTAACACCAGATTCTAAACCTTCCAAAAGGTCTCCTACGCGCCCATCACTCCACCCTTCATGCATCATAATCCAACTCCTCCAGATACTTCGCCATTTCTGCTTCCAGCTCAGCCAATTGAGCTTGCAGTTGCTTACGCTCGGCACGCACCGCCAGCAGGTCGATTTCCTCTTCTTCTTCAAAGGTATCGACATAGCGGGGGATATTCAGGTTGTAGTCGTTGTCGCGGATCTCTTGCAGGCTGGCGAGATAAGCGTATTTGTCGACGTTATCACCGTCGCGGTAGGTTTTAACGATTTTGGCAATATTCTCCGCGCTCAGGTGGTTCTGGTTTTTACCCGGTTTAAACTCACGGCTGGCATCGATAAACAGCACTTTATCGTCAACTTTCTGCTTTTTAAAAATCAGGATTGCCGCAGGAATACCGGTGCCGAAAAACAGCTTTTCCGGCAGGCCGATCACCGCATCCAACAGGTTTTCTTCAATCAGTTTCTGACGAATTTTCCCTTCGCTGGAACCCCGGAACAGCACGCCGTGCGGCACCACTACGCCCATACGCCCGGTTTTCGGTTTCAGGGTTTCGATCATGTGTGAAATAAAGGCGTAGTCACCCTTGGTTTTCGGCGGCAGGCCGCGACGGAAGCGGCTGAATTTATCGCTTTCCACGTCACTGTACCCCCACTTATCCAGCGAGAAAGGCGGGTTGGCGGTGACGATATCGAACAGCTTCAAATTACTGTTTTTATCCAGTAGCTTGGGGTTACGAATGGTGTCGCCCCATTCGATTTTGTGGTTATCTTCGCCGTGCAGAAACATGTTCATTTTCGCCAGCGACCAGGTAGAACCAATGGCTTCTTGACCATATAACTCATACTGCTTGCTACCGTGGTTTTGCACCACTTTTCGACCGCATTTCATCAATAACGACGCGGAACCACAAGCCGGATCGCAAATGGTGTCGCCTGGTTGCGGATCGAGTAACTCGGCCATTAAATCGGACACTTCAGGCGGGGTGTAGTATTCCCCGGCCTTCTGACCGCTATTGGCGGCGAACTTGCCAATCAGATACTCGTAGGCGTTGCCGATCACATCCAGACCACCTATCCGGCTGGGTTTCAGATTCAACTCAGCGCTGGAAAACTCTTCCAGCAGATCCTTAAGAATCCCGTTCTTTTGCTTCTCTTCGCCCAGCTTGTCGGTATTAAAAGAGATATCCTGAAACACGCTTTTTCCCGCGTCTTTCAGCTTGGTGCCGTTCGCTTCTTCAATCGCGTGCAGCGCCTGATCGATACGCTCGCCGTTGCCCGGCTCATTTCGATGCTGAAAGAGCGTATAAAAGCTGGCCTGTTTTGGCAGAACGAAACGCTCGTTCTTCATCATCTCTTCGATCAGTTCCGGTTCATCGCCATATTCAGCCTTATAGCCATCGTAGTGATCCTGCCACACATCCGAGATGTATTTAAGGAACAGCATGGTAAGAATAAAGTCTTTATAGGTGTCAGGGCTGATGGTGCCACGGAAAATATCGCACACGCTCCATAACACATTGTTAATACGGTTCTGGTCGATCTTGTTGCTCATAACGGATTAATCCTTAAATAAATTTTGCAAAATGCCGAGTTTCAGCTTCTGGCGATTAGTCTGTAGCTGGTTAATCAACTGGTCTTCTTGTTCCCATACCTGTTGCAACCCAATGATGTTTTGCTGAGTTTCGATTGGCGGCAACGGTAGCTGCACCTTGAGCAGCGCGGCTTTGGTAACCAGCTGAATATTCGTGCCGCTGCGATGAAACATTTGCTGAATCTTTGGATGATTAATGATCCAACACAGATACTCAGGCAACACCGCTTTTGTTTTGATATTGATGATAAGAAATTGGTTCGTCGCCACAACGGGCGCTTTACCCTGATAAACCACGGCGATATTGCGATTGCCGCGTGCCGCAACGATGATTTCCCCCGGTTCAAGTAATGGCGGGGTGGAATTCTGTTCCCACACCACTGCGGGCAGCTCGTCTGGTTCTATCCGCAAACCTTGGGTGAGATCTTTAATCTGCAAGATATGCACGTCGCCAGCAGGCGTCGGTTTTATCGCCTCGCGCAAGGTAAATCCCGAACGAACGTCCGCAACTTTTTCCAGGTTCACTAAGGTGGTAGGCATTCTTACCTCTGATTATTGCGCCATCCCTGGCGCATAAAAGTCTGAGCGTGATTACTGCAAATTATCTTTCAACCACTGAGAGATCTCATTTGATAATCCATACCACGCTGCTTCACCTTGTAAGCGAGTAACTAAAAGCCCGTCATCGCCATCCATTACTGCCTCAAGGTTATCGCGAACCTGTACGGCGGTTTGATCGGTAACGATAATCCAGGCCGATTTGAGAGGATGGCACCAGGTCCCGTAAGACTGAATACGTTCAATAAGGGGCGAATAGTCACGCTGCTTACGCAAATCGTAGTTAATTTGATATACTGACATAGCTTCTATTTCCTTCTGGCAAGTTGGAGTTTAAGTGATCGCTACAGGTGGCCGCCTGTAGCATCGCCACACTGATCTCTATAGAGATAATATAGAGATAAAAGTGAGGCGACGGATTCATCATCGTGCAATCTTGGAATGGTGTCAAGAAAAAATAATTGCAGTAGAGTGTCTACAGAAATACCAGATATGAATTTAGGGAGCAAAAAATAAAAAGCACCCAGCAATCTTTATAACGGGTGCCTCAAAAACTTATATATTCATTAGGGAGTTAACGACTAAGTTTGCCAAAATCAAACGGACTCACCGCCTTCTCCCGATTCGCATCCAGAAAATCCGCCCACCATTGCAGCATCAGCTTACGCTCGTCCAGGTGCTCCGCCTTGTGAATGTAGGCCGCACGTACCGAGTTACGCTCCATATGGCTCATCTGCCGTTCTACCGCATCCCTCGACCATAACCCCGATTCAATCAGCGAACTACAAGCCATAGTGCGAAAACCGTGGCCGCAAACTTCAACCTTGGTGTCATACCCCATTACCCGCAGCGCCTTATTCACTGTATTTTCACTCATTGGCTTACGTGGGTCGTGATCGCCAATAAAGATCAGTTCATGGCCGCCACTGAATTGCTGTATTTGCTTCAGGATAACCAGCGCCTGTCGGGACAATGGTACCAAGTGCGGAGTGCGCATCTTAGAGCCACGATGAGAATGTTTTACACCTTCGATGGGCTCACGCTCAGGAGGGATGGTCCACATTGCAGTTTCAAAATCGATCTCTGACCAACGGGCAAAGCGCAGTTCGCTGGAGCGGATAAAGATCAATAGCGTCAACTCGACCGCCAAACGGGTTAACGGCCTGCCAGTGTAGTTATCGATGCGCTGAAGCAGTTCGGGAGTATGTTTTAGTTCCAGTGCAGGACGATGTTGCCGATTGCTGGACGCCACTGCCCCTGCCATTTCCTGTGCCGGGTTGTAGTCGATTAATCCGCTCTGTACCGCATAGCGCATTATTGCGGTGGTGCGTTGCTGAAGGCGTGAGGCGACTTCAAGACGTCCAGACTGTTCAACCGCCTTGATAGGCGCTAACAGGTCACGGGTTTTGAGTTCAGCGATGTTGCGTTCGCCGATAACCGAGAAGAGATTATCCTCCAGGCTTTTCAGTACGCGACGGCTATGCTCTTCCGACCACTTTTTATTGGTGGCATGCCATTCAATGGCAACTTCTCGAAAGGTCAACGCCTCGCTCTGTTCAATCTTATCAGATTTCTTTTTATCACCAGGGTCACTGCCGTTCGCCAGTAGCTTACGCGCTTCATCACGCCGCGCTCGTGCATCGGCCAGAGAGACATCAGGATAAACACCCAGCGCCAACATCTTCTGTTTACCGCCAAAGCGATACTGTAAGCGCCAGTACTTTGAACCATTGGGATGAATCAGCAGGTGCATGCCGTTGCCGTCGGTAAGCTTGTATTGCTTATCGGCAGGCTTGGCTGTTCTGACTTTGATATCAGTAAGCGCCATGTTTAGGCCCTCCCTGTTGGTATATGCATTATCGAACCGGAAATACCATCATCTGTACCAACAACTGTTGGTAGATGTACATTGAAGTCGGTTGACCCTGAGAGAGTTAATATAGCGGGAAAGAGGGATAAATACTGGATTTTAGGCATAAAAAAAGACCTCAGTTGAGGTCTATTTACATACTGTTGGTGCCGAAGGCCGGACTCGAACCGGCACGTATTTCTACGGTTGATTTTGAATCAACTGCGTCTACCGATTTCGCCACTTCGGCACGAAGAGGTATGCGGAAAACGGGTGCATTATACCTTTTGCCGACTCGGGCGCAACTCTAATCCGTCCCGTGTTGGGTTAAGTGCTGAAAAAATCATCTTTGGCAAGGCGTTATCGCACTTTTAGGGTAGGGGACGCGCGTTTAGGTCATAAAAAACGCTGAGCGATTTCCCGCTCAGCGTTTTTGTTTTTACCATGCAGTTGCGTTTAACGGCGTTTCAACAGCAGCGCCACGCTGATTATCAAGAACACGGCGCTTGGCAAGATAGCGCCTAATATCGGCGGTATGCCGTATACCAGACTCAACGGGCGGAAGATTTCGTTTAACAGGTAGAACAGAAAACCGAAGCTGATGCCGATGACGATGCGCAGTCCGGCTGGAACGCTGCGCAGCGGTCCAAAGATAAAGGATAACGCCATCAGCATCATGACCGCGACGGAGAGCGGAGCAAATACCTTGCTCCACATATTCAATACGTAGCGGCTCGATTCTTGTCCGCTCTGCTTGAGGTAGTTGGCGTAGCTGTAGAGTCCGCTGATGGAAAGGGCGCTCGGTTCCAGCGCCGCCACGCCGAGTTTATCGGGCGTCAGGTTGGTTTTCCATTCACCGCTCAGCGTCTGGCTGCCGCCAATCTGTTTGCCATCGCGCAGGTCGGACTCGTCAACCTGGGAAAGTTTCCATGCGTTATCCTCAAACAAGGCGGATGCGGCATAGCGAACCGACAGCAGTTTGTTTTGATTGTCGAAGTGATAGATGTTAACCCCGGAGAGCTCTTTATCGTTCACCACCCGCTCAATGAAGATGAAGTCATTGCCGTCTTTGGCCCACAGACCGTTCTGCGTCGAGATCATTGAGCCGCCGGAGATCATCTGCGAGCGGTAGTTGCGCGCCATCTGTTCCCCTCTCGGCGATACCCATTCGCCAATCGCCATGGTGAGCAGCACCAGCGGGATAGCGGTCTTCATCACGGCCGACGCGATTTGCAAGCGGGTAAATCCCGCCGCCTGCATGACGACCAGCTCGCTACGGGTCGCCAGCGTACCCAGTCCCAACAGCGCGCCTAGCAGCGCCGCCATCGGGAAAAAGGTTTCAATGTCTTTCGGCACGCTGAGCAGCGTATACAGCCCGGCGCCGAATGCCGAATAGTTGCCCTGTCCGACTTTGCGCAACTGATCGACAAACTTGATGATGCCGGAAAGGGATACCAGCATGAACAGCGTCGCCATAATGGTGGTAAAAATCGTTTTACCGATATAGCGGTCCAGTACGCCAAACATCAGGCCGCCCCCCTCAGTGTCAAACGGGAACGTATTTTACGCATGGGTACGGTATCCCAGATATTCAGCAGCACGGCTATGCCGAAATACACCAGATTTGTCATCCATATCCATATCATCGGGTCTATTTTCCCTTTGCTGGCATTGGAGCGCAGCGAGCTTTGCAGCAGGAAGAAAACCAGATAGAGCAGCATGGCGGGGAGCATGCTCAGCACCCGGCCCTGACGCGGATTGACGACGCTCAGCGGCACCACCATCACCGCCATGAGCAACACGGAGACGATGAGCGTCAGACGCCAGTGGAATTCGGCGCGGGCGTCATGACTATCCGAACGCCAGAGCGTCGGCATGTCCATCTGTTCCACAGCGCTGCTATCGAGCGTGACGGACTGATGGCCGATTACCGCCTGATAGTTGGTAAAGTCAGTGATGCGAAAATCACGCAGCAGCGCGGTGCCTTCATAGCGCGCGCCGTTATCCAGCGTAACGACCTGGTTTCCGTCGTCGTTCTGGGTGACGTGTCCGCGATCGGCGACGACGACGGATGGACGCGCGTTGCCTCTGGGCCGTAGCTGGGCCAGAAAGACGTGTTCGAACTCCTTGCCCTGAACGTTGCCGACAAACAACACGGCATTGCCGCCCTGAGCGGACTGGAACTGACCCTCCACCAGCGTCGCCATGCCGGGGTTGGCTCTGGCTTCCGCCATCACCACTTCCTGATGACGGGATGACCAGGGGCCAAGCCATAACGAATTGACGGCGGCGACGGCGGCCGTCAGCAACCCAAGCAGCAGCGCCGCCTTAAGCAGTACGCTTTTGCCGAGGCCGCAGGCATGCATCACGGTGATCTCGCTTTCCGCGTACAAACGGCCGAATGTCATGAGTAGCCCGAGAAACAAACTTAATGGCAAAATAAGCTGCGCCATTTCAGGCACGCCTAATCCCAGTAAGGAAATAACCAAATTGGTCGGGATATCGCCGTCAACGGCGGCCCCCAGTATCCGCACTAATTTCTGACAAAAGAAAATCAGCAGCAGAATGAAAAGGATGGCCAGTTGGCTTTTAAATGTTTCCCGTACCAGATATCGAGTGATGATCACGCTTAATTACGCCTGTGAAAACTTGTCTTTTTGCAGGAAAGCCGATAGTTTCTTCGCTAACTCGCCATTTATACTCATTTGTGGCAACCTTCGTAGCTAAAACTGTATTACAACATACTGTGTTTGGGCTGTTTTATCAGAATCTGCTTATACTCATCAAAGCAGGTTCGTTACGTCGTTAAGATTAACACAGGTTATGTTAACGCAACGGCGGGAAAGTATTACGGAGTGTCACATTCTAGCCGTTGATCCCGCCTTTGTCTTTAAGATTCAGGAGAGTACATGGAGTTCAGCGTAAAAAGCGGTAGCCCGGAAAAACAACGCAGTGCGTGCATTGTCGTCGGCGTGTTTGAACCGCGCCGCTTGTCCCCGATTGCCGAACAGCTTGATAAAATCAGCGATGGTTATATCAGCGCTTTGCTTCGCCGGGGTGAACTGGAAGGCAAAGTGGGGCAGTCACTGCTGCTGCATCACGTCCCCAACATCCTTTCGGAACGCATTTTACTGATTGGCTGCGGAAAAGAACGGGAGCTGGACGAACGCCAGTACAAGCAGGTCATTCAGAAAACCATCAACTCGTTGAATGAAACGGGATCCATGGAAGCGGTCTGTTTTCTGACCGAACTGCACGTTAAGGGCCGCAACACTTACTGGAAGGTGCGTCAGGCGGTCGAAACGGCGAAAGAGTCGCTCTACACCTTTGATCAGTTGAAAAGCAACAAAGTCGAGTTACGTCGTCCGTTGCGTAAAATGGTATTTAATGTGCCGACGCGGCGTGAACTGACCAGCGGAGAACGCGCTATTCAGCACGGTCTGGCAATTGCCGCCGGTATCAAGGCGGCGAAAGATCTCGGCAATATGCCGCCCAACATCTGTAATGCCGCCTATCTGGCCTCGCAGGCGCGCCAACTGGCCGATACATACAGCCAGAACATCATTACGCGCGTGATTGGCGAGCAGCAGATGAAGGAACTGGGCATGAATGCCTATCTGGCGGTCGGTCAGGGTTCGCAGAATGAATCCCTGATGTCGGTCATTGAATATAAAGGCGATCCTTCAGCGGAAACCCGCCCGATCGTGCTGGTCGGCAAAGGCCTGACGTTTGACTCCGGCGGCGTGTCCATCAAGCCGGCCGACAGCATGGATGAAATGAAATACGACATGTGCGGCGCGGCGACGGTTTACGGCGTGATGCGCATGGCCGCCGAACTGGCGCTGCCGCTGAATATCGTTGGCGTGCTGGCCGGTTGCGAAAACATGGTCGACGGACGTTCGTATCGTCCGGGCGACGTGCTGACCACCATGTCGGGTCAGACGGTCGAGGTGTTGAATACCGATGCTGAAGGTCGTCTGGTGCTGTGTGACGCCCTTACCTACGTGGAACGCTACGATCCCGATGTAGTGATCGATATCGCTACCTTGACCGGTGCCTGCGTGATCGCGCTCGGCCATCATATTACTGGCATGATGTCGAATCATAATCCGCTGGCGCATGAGTTGCTGGGCGCATCCGAGCAGTCCGGCGACCGGGCGTGGCGCCTGCCGTTAACGGATGAGTTCCAGGAACAACTGGAGTCCAATTTCGCCGATATGGCGAACATCGGCGGTCGTCCCGGCGGCGCGATTACCGCGGGTTGCTTCCTGTCCCGCTTTACGCGCAAGTATAGCTGGGCGCATCTGGATATCGCCGGTACGGCGTGGCGTTCAGGAAAAGCCAAAGGCGCGACGGGGCGTCCGGTTGCGCTGCTGTCACAGTTCCTGCTTAATCGCGCCGGGCTAAATGACGTAGAATGATGGTAATCTGTCGGGTACAGTAAAGCGCGCCTGAATAAACCAGTTATACCGGGCCGGGAATTCCGGCCCTTATCAATAGTGTAAACAATGAAAAACGCGACGTTCTATCTTCTCGAACACGACAGCAAAAGCGATGATCTCAGCGCCCATGAGGCGCTGGCATGCGATCTGGCGGCGGAACGTTGGCGCGCGGGAAAGCGGGTTTTAATCGCCTGCGAGGATGAACGGCAGGCGATACGACTGGATGAGGCGCTGTGGCGGCGCGATCCGCATTCGTTCGTACCGCATAATCTGGCCGGCGAGGGGCCGCGTCAGGGCGCGCCGGTTGAACTGGCATGGCCCGAGCGACGGGGAAACGCCCCGCGCGAGCTGCTTATCAGCCTGCTGCCGTATTTCGCAGATTTTGCCACCGCTTTCCATGAAGTGATAGACTTTGTCCCTTACGAAGAATCCCTGAAACAGTTGGCGCGCGACCGCTATAAAGCCTATCGCAGCGTCGGCTTTCAATTGACTACGGCTAAGCCGCCAACTCACTGAATTTTGAGCATAATGGAAACGAAATATAACCCGCAAGATATCGAGCAGCCTCTTTACGAGCACTGGGAAGAGCAAGGCTACTTCAAGCCGAACGGCGATGTGAGCAAAGAAAGCTTCAGTATCATGATCCCGCCGCCCAACGTCACCGGCAGCTTGCATATGGGCCATGCTTTCCAGCAAACCATTATGGATACGATGATCCGCTATCAGCGTATGCAGGGGAAAAACACGCTGTGGCAGGCAGGTACCGACCACGCCGGTATCGCCACCCAGATGGTGGTGGAGCGTAAAATCGCGGCGGAAGAAGGCAAGACTCGGCATGATTATGGCCGGGAAGGCTTCATCGAGAAAATCTGGCAGTGGAAAGCCGAATCCGGCGGCACCATTACCCGTCAGATGCGTCGTCTGGGCAACTCCGTGGACTGGGAGCGAGAGCGCTTTACCATGGACGATGGGCTGTCCGAGGCGGTGAAAGAAGTATTCGTTCGCCTGTATAACGAAGATCTGATTTATCGCGGCAAACGTCTGGTGAATTGGGATCCGAAACTGCGTACCGCCATTTCCGACCTGGAAGTGGAAAACCGCGAATCCAAAGGCTCCATGTGGCACCTGCGTTATCCGCTGGCCGACGGCGTGAAAACGGCTGACGGTAAAGATTACCTGGTGGTCGCCACCACGCGTCCCGAAACCGTGCTGGGCGATACCGGCGTGGCGGTAAACCCGGAAGATCCGCGCTATAAAGACCTGATCGGCAAAGAGGTTCTATTGCCGCTGGTTAACCGCCGCATCCAGATCGTCGGCGACGAACACGCCGATATGACCAAAGGCACCGGCTGCGTGAAAATTACGCCGGCGCATGACTTCAACGACTACGAAGTCGGCAAGCGTCACCAATTGCCGATGATCAACATCCTCACGTTTGACGGCGATATCCGTCAGGAAGCCGAAGTCTTCGATCCCAACGGCGAAGCCAGCACCGCCTACAGCGGCGACATCCCCGAGCAATTCCGCGGTCTTGAGCGTTTCGCCGCCCGTAAAGCGATAGTCGCGGCTTTTGATGACATGGGGCTGCTGGAAGAGATCAAGGCGCATGATTTGACCGTGCCGTACGGTGACCGAGGCGGCGTAGTGATTGAACCGATGCTGACCGATCAGTGGTATGTGCGTACCGCGCCGCTGGCGAAAGTGGCGATTGAAGCGGTGGAGCAGGGGGAAATCCAGTTCGTCCCGAAACAGTACGAAAATATGTACTTCAGCTGGATGCGTGATATCCAGGACTGGTGTATCTCGCGTCAGCTGTGGTGGGGACACCGCATTCCGGCCTGGTACGACGCGCAGGGCAAGGTCTACGTCGGTCGCGATGAAGCGGAAGTGCGCCGCGAAAATAATCTGTCTGACGATGTGGTGTTGAATCAGGACGACGATGTGCTGGATACCTGGTTCTCCTCCGGGTTGTGGACGTTCTCCACGCTGGGGTGGCCGGAACAGACGCCGGAACTGAAGGCGTTCCATCCCAGCAGCGTGATGGTCAGCGGCTTCGACATCATCTTCTTCTGGATTGCCCGCATGATCATGCTGACCATGCACTTCATCAAAGATGAAAACGGCAAGCCGCAGGTTCCGTTCCATACGGTTTATATGACGGGGCTGATCCGCGATGAAGAAGGACAGAAAATGTCCAAATCCAAAGGGAACGTGATTGACCCGCTGGATATGGTGGACGGTATTTCGCTGGAAGCGCTGCTGGAAAAACGCACCGGCAATATGATGCAGCCGCAGTTGGCGGAAAAAATCCGTAAGCGTACCGAGAAACAGTTCCCGAATGGGATTGAACCGCATGGCACGGATGCGCTGCGTTTTACGCTGGCGGCGCTGGCGTCTACCGGACGTGATATCAACTGGGATATGAAACGTCTGGAGGGTTACCGCAATTTCTGCAACAAACTGTGGAACGCCAGCCGTTTTGTGCTGATGAATACCGAGGGGCAGGACTGCGGACAACAGGGCGGCGATAAAGTGCTGTCGCTGGCCGATCGCTGGATCCGGGCGGAATTCAACCGCACGGTGAAAGCGTACCGCGAGGCTTTGGATAGCTATCGTTTCGATATCGCCGCCAATATTTTGTATGAATTCACCTGGAATCAGTTCTGCGACTGGTATCTGGAGCTGGCGAAGCCGGTGATGAATGGCGGCAGCGAAGCGGAACTGCGCGGCACCCGGCAGACGCTGGTGGACGTGCTGGAAGCGCTGCTGCGTCTGGCGCATCCGATCATTCCGTTTATTACTGAAACCATCTGGCAACGGGTGAAAGCGCTGAAAGGCATTAGCGCCGATACGATCATGTTGCAGCCTTTCCCTGAGTTCGACGCCGCGCAGGAAGATACGCAGGCGCTGAACGATCTGGAATGGATCAAGCAGGCGATTATTGCCGTGCGTAATATTCGTGCGGAAATGAATATCGCGCCGGGTAAACCGCTGGAACTGCTGTTGCGTGACGCCAATCCTGAGGCTGTACGTCGGGTGGAAGAAAACCGCGGCTTTATTCAAACGCTGGCTCGTCTGGATAGCATCACGCTGTTGCCGGCGGGCGATAAAGGCCCGGTATCCGTCACCAAACTGGTGGATGGCGCTGAGCTGTCGATCCCGATGGCCGGCCTGATAGACAAAGCCGCCGAGCTGGATCGTCTGGCCAAAGAAGTCGCCAAAATTGAAGCGGAAATTGGCCGCATCGAAAGCAAACTGGCCAATGAAGGTTTTGTGGCGCGCGCGCCGCAAGCCGTCGTGGACAAAGAGCGGGCCAAACTGGATGGCTACGCGGTAGCAAAAGCGAAACTGTTGGAACAGCAGGCGACTATCGCCGCGCTGTAACGGCTGCCGGATTTTCTTCACCGCAGGCGCTCAACGTCCGATATCACATCGGGCGTTGAGCGCCGATCAGTTTCTGGCGTTTTGCCATTCATTCTCCCTTCGTATTCCTCATTTGCAGTAACCTCACGGCCGCATGAAAACACGATTTAAGGCCGCTAAACGGCTTGCCGGATCCCTCCGCGATTTCTTATTTATTCTCGGTTATACGCTGCCAGTCATATCAATGTCCGGGCCGAACGGGCTGTAAGGTAAGAATAATATTTTCAATAAGCATAAATAATAATGAGAACAACTATCAATTCACTCAGGGTTTGATATTATTTCAGGCTGATTTATTGTGTCATTGTGATGGATTAACGGTGGAGGCACAGCGTGAATACGGCTGTCAGTAATATTACCCAACAGGTATCATCAGCCTGGCAAAAAAAACGTGGCGCATTTAGCGTAATTTCTCGTAGCGTGCTGGTTACCCTGCTTTTGACTGCGGGACTCAGTGGAAATACGCTGGCGGCTCCACCGGTCAGCGCGCCTTTATCCGGTGACAGCACCAGTGAAGCGGTCGCCGCACCGGCTACGCCTGATTCTCCCGCTGTTGATTCTTCTATCGCCGCGCCGCTCCCCGTCGCGCCGGAGGCGTCGCCGCTTTCATTACCGCCCAATGCGGCGCCGGGCGCCAGTAACCTGATGAGAACTGACCTGTCCGTCTGGGGCATGTATCAGCATGCCGACCTGGTGGTGAAGACGGTGATGATCGGCCTGTTGCTGGCCTCTGTCATTACCTGGGCGATTTTCTTTAGTAAAAGCGTGGAACTGATGGGCGCCAAACGTCGCGCGCGTCGGGAATACCAACTGCTGGAACAAGCTAAAACCCTGGATGATGCCGTGGATGCGGCTGAGGCGTTCAAGTCCGGGGGCGTGGCGCGACAACTGCTGGCGGATGCGCAGAATGAGCTGGAACTGTCCGCGCGCTCCGATGACAACAACGGGATTAAAGAGCGTACGGCTTTCCGTCTGGAACGTCGAGTTGCCGCTACCGGTCGTCATATGGGACGCGGTAATGGTTATCTGGCGACGGTCGGCGCGGTGGCGCCATTCATCGGGCTGTTTGGTACCGTGTGGGGCATCATGAACAGCTTTATCGGTATCGCGCAAACGCAGACCACTAATCTGGCCGTCGTCGCGCCAGGTATTGCCGAAGCGCTGCTGGCGACGGCAATCGGCCTGGTGGCCGCGATCCCGGCGGTAGTGATTTATAACATCTTCGCTCGCTGGATTACCGGCTATAAAGCGCTGGTGGGCGATGTCGCCGCACAGGTGCTGCTGCTGCTGAGCCGCGACCTGGACGTGGCGGCCAGCAATGATAACCGGGCATCTTCATCGGCGCAGAAATTGCGGGTGGGATAAGTTATGGCGATACATTTGAACGACGATGTGAGCGAAAACGGCGAAATGCACGATATCAACGTGACGCCGTTTATTGACGTCATGCTGGTTCTGTTGATTATTTTTATGGTTGCCGCGCCCCTGGCTACGGTGGATATTCGCGTGGATTTGCCGGCTTCATCCGCCGCGCCTCAGCCGCGCCCTGAGAAGCCGGTTTACCTGACGGTGAAAGCCGATAAACAGCTATATGTCGGCGATGATGTAGTGAGCGAACAGTCGCTGGCTCAGGCGCTGGATGTCACCACGAGCGGTAATAAAGACACCACCATTTTCTTCCAGGCGGATAAGAGCGTGGATTATGAAACCATGATGAGGGTAATGGACGCGTTACGCAAAGCCGGATATCTCAAAGTGGGGCTGGTTGGCGCTGAGTCGGCGGCCAGATAACCCTGACATCATCGTGTTTTCGCAGTCATATCCGGTCGTCTGGTAACCAGTCGACCGGGTCGCAAACCTTTTACGCGTAGATTGCAGTCGATTGATGATGACGCCTGTCTCCACGGATTAGCGCCATTGGCAGGGCAAGTTCCGCCACTAGCGTGATTCAGGATGCCGCCAGTAGATATGCGCTGGCGGAAGATAGCGCTTATCCTGTTTCAATGGACGTTCTTCGATCAACGTCGTAATCATGTCAAAGCTATTTCCCGCCAGACGTTCGCTATCCTGAGCGATAGTGTCAATCTTCAACGGCAAACAATCAAACAGGTAGTGATCGTCAAAGCTGCACAGATGGATATCGCTCTCCATCAGGTTATGCTGGCTCAGATAGCGCAAAACCCCTTCCAGCAGGCCGCAGGCCGCGGTAAATAGCGCTTTCGGCGGTCGCCCCAGTTCGGCACAGAGCTGGGCGAACATTTCATAGCCTGAACTGGGGTGATAATTACCATGAATAATCCATTCAGGACGGCACTCAATCCCTGCGCGTTGTAATCCCAACTGGAAGCCGGCCAGACGGTCGCGGGTCGGGGAAATGCGCGATTGGCCGCCAATGAAATAGAACTCATCACCGTGCCGGCGAGCGACGCGCTCGACGAGTTCGGCCGTCGATTCGATCGACTCGGTCATCACCAGAGGTAATTGAGATTCGCCGATTACCCGGTCAAATTGCACAACCGGCAATTGCTGATTGATTTTCTGGTATTCGATATCGCTGAGCATGCTGGATGCCACAATGATCCCGTCGACCTGACGCTGTACCAGACTGTTGACCGCCATCATCTCCTGACTGGGATTTTCATCCGTACAGGCGATAAGGAGCTGCAATCCCGCTTCGCGGCACAGCATTTCCAGGTCGCGCGAGATAATGGCGAAACCATAGTTGGTCATTTCCGGCACCACCAGGCCCAGCGTATTGCTACGGGACGATCGCAGTGAACGGGCATGGATACTGGGCTGATAACGCTGCTCGTGAGCGATGGCCAGAATACGATCGCGGGTTGCATCAGAAACGCGGAACTCTTTACTCCGACCATTGAGCACCACGCTGGCCGTCGATTTTGATACGCCCGAAAGCGCGGCAATATCACTGATTGTTACGCGTTTAGTCTGTTTCACCGCTTGAACTTTCTATCGTCGGAAAAAGGGATGTCATTCTATCACGCATGGCGCTAACAGCCAGTGCTGCAATGTTAATCGTCCCGAGCCGCTGAAAGAAAGCGTTGCGTCTCCGTCAGGGAAACAATTGGCGGACATCGTTGCGACGCCGTCATTGATGAAAATCTCGACGCTGGTACGGTCGAACAAGATCTGCAATTGGCGTAGTTCTCCGCGCCAATAGCGGTGTTCCGGCTCGCCGGTTCTCAGATTGCGCCGGCTCAGGGTCAGGCGTTCGCCGTCCCAGCAAACAACCAGCCGCGAGGCGATATCAAGCTGAAATTCACCTTGAGAATCAATGATGACTTCGGCGCTGTTTATCGGGAGCGGCGGCGCATAGCTGGCGACGCCTTGCCATGTGAAGTGCTGCGTACGCAACTGTTGCAATTCGCGAACAGGATGCTGATAGAGCTTGCCATCGCGCAGCGTCAGCTCGCGCGGGCAGGTCATGGTGTGGATCCAGCCCTGCTCGATAGTGGGGTCAAAAAACTCGTTCTCATCAGGGATGGACATCCAGCCGAACATCAAACGTCGCCCATCCTCACTTGCCGTGGTTTGCGGGGCGTAAAATTCGAAGCCAAGATCCAGTTCATGGAATTCACGGTGCGGATAATGACCGCTTTGGTAATCCAGCTCGCCGATAAAATAACCCGCCTGAAAGGTGTTCAGATAACGCTCGTCTTGCGCGGCGATACCCTGCGGGCAGCAGATTAAAACGTCCTGTTCATTCAACCGGAACAGGTCGGGACATTCCCACATGTAACCAAAATCACCCAACCCGCCGAGTCGGGAGCCGGCAATTTCGGCGATTTTATCCCAGCGGCGCAGATCGCTTGAGCGAAATAGCAACACCTTACCCTGTCGCTGCTTATCCTGCGCGCCCAGCACCATGTACCAGTGCGCGTCATGTTTCCACACTTTCGGGTCGCGCACATGACCGGTATAGCCTTCCGGCAGATCCAGCACGGGCCCCAGTTTGTCATACTCGCCGTCGGCGTTCTCTCTGGCCAGACATTGGAATGCCGTGCGCGAACCGTCGCCGTATTTGACATTACCGGTATAAATCAGGGTGATCGCACCGTTATCCACGACGGCGGAGCCGGAGTAACAGCCATGCGTTTCGTAGCTTTCACTGGGTACCAGGGCGACAGGTTCATGCCGCCAATGCACCAGATTGGTCGAGCTCCAGTGCCCCCAGAATTTTGCTCCGTGGGCACAGGCTAAAGGATTCCACTGATAAAACAGATGGTAGCGCCCATCATGATGAATAAATCCGTTCGGATCGTTGAGCAACCCCACGCTGGGCGACAGATGCCAATACGGACGGTGAGGATCGTCGCCGAGCCGGGCCTGATTAGACATCAGGGCGTGCGCCATGCGCTTTAACAAGTGGACTTCTTTCATTATTCGCTATCCGTTTTATATTTCAGCAGGAATGAAATGATAAACGCCGCGCCGAAGGCGATGAGCATGCCAATCAGGTAGCTAAGCATAGAGCCTGCTTTTACGATTGCCAGTCCGGGAAAGCCGGTCAATCCTACCGCCGTCATGCTGACATGGTTGAATACCACCCACGCGCCGCCGAGCGCGCCGCCCGCAAGGGCTGCCAGGAACGGTTTGATGAAACGCAGATTAATACCAAATATCGCCGCTTCGGTTATCCCCAGCAGACAGGAAAATCCGGCAGGGACGGCAATGGCTTTGATTTTTGCATCGCGCGTTTTGAAATAAACGGCCAGACAGGCTCCGCCCTGCGCGACGTTAGCCATCGCCCAGATAGGCAGCAGGAAGTTAACGCCGATAGCGGGGTTGCCCAGCAGCCCGGCCTCAATGGCATGGAAGCTGTGGTGGACGCCGGTGATGACGATCGCCGAATA
The DNA here is from genome assembly GCF_040240335.1 of Brenneria sp. L4-2C. Classification (NCBI taxonomy): domain Bacteria; kingdom Pseudomonadati; phylum Pseudomonadota; class Gammaproteobacteria; order Enterobacterales; family Pectobacteriaceae; genus Brenneria; species Brenneria sp. L4-2C. Next base: position 36,907 of record NZ_JBEIAC010000024.1, read on the forward strand.
GAGACCGCCGAACAGCAGTCCAGCCAGCCAGCCGGCATGGGTAATCAAGGTGTTTAACACAAAAGAGATGCCGTCGCCCAGCATACGCCCCGCCGGACCGATGATAAGCAAGGCGATAAAGCCGGAAATGACCACGGTCAGGAACGGCGTAATAATAATGTCTAACGCCTCCGGCACCACCTTGCGCAGGCGCTTTTCCACCAGACTCATAAACCAGACGGCCAGCAGTACCGGGAATACCGTTCCCTGATAGCCCACCATGGCGATATCCAGACCGAACAGGCTCATGGTCTGGAAGCCGCCGGCGACGCCCCAGGCGTTGGTGAGCGCGGGGTGGGTGAGAATGCCGCCCAGCGTCGCGCCAAGGTAGGGGTTGCCGCCAAATTCCCGTGCGGCGGTGAAGCCGATAAGAATGGGCAGAATGATAAAGGCGGCGGAGCTGAACATGTCCAGCATGATGAAGATGGCGCTGCCGGCATCGGCCCAGCCATAGGTTTTAATCAACCCGAGCAGCCCCATCAGCAGACCGGATGCCACGATCGCCGGGATAATGGGGACAAAGATGTTTGACAGCAGACGGGCCAGACGTTGCAGCGGGTTTAGCTTCTGTGCGGCCGCCGTGGCGGCTTCAGATTTGCTGGATTCGCTGATGTTGGCCGCTTTGATAAATTCGGCATAAACTTTATTGACCAGTCCGGTGCCGAAAATTATCTGGATTTGTCCCGCATTGTGAAAACAGCCTTTGACTCCATCAACCTTTTCAATCGCTTTTTTATCGGCCAGGCTATCGTCATTCAGCACCAGCCGCAGACGGGTGGCGCAGTGGGCGGCACTGGCGATATTTTCTTTTCCGCCCAACAGGGGGATCAGTGCTGTCGCTGTGGCGTTAATGTCCATTTTATTCCTCTTTTATAGGTGTCCTCGTCGCCGGTTAGCGCAAACCCCGCTAACCGGCGCTCGTTGCTGTGTTACGCTGACTTAGAACCAGGTTTCCATCTGGACGCCGAAATTCCATTCTCCGCCGGCGGTGAAACCGGTCGAGCCGAAGGTGTCTTCGCTGGAGTAGTTATCCAGCCGCTTATCCCAGTTCACGTAGCTGGCGAACAGACGTAACTCGGGACGGCTGAAGAAGTTGGCGATATCGCCGGCTTTGAAGGTAGGGGCGAACGTCAGCTTGTAGAAACCGCCGCTGACCTTGTTAAGCGCGTTGTAGCCGCGCGGATCGAGATCCATATATTGGTAGCTGCCTTCATAGGCCAGCGCGAAGTTTTCGGTGATTTCCTGAATCAGACGGGCGTTAAAGGTGATCCATTCATAGCTGTCTCCATTAACGTAGCGATCCTTGCTGCTCTGAGCCAGAATGGCCGGAGCGAAGCTCCAGTTGCTGCTCAGCGGCGTGGTGCCGTAGGTAGCCAGGCGCCAGGTGCTGGCGTCATCGGTCAGATTACCGTCGGAACCGACATTCTTCACCTCCGCGCCCAAACCGTGACCGTATAGGATGGCTACTTTCGAGCTACCTTCGCTCAGCCCATAGAAGCTGTCGCCATGCCAGGCCGCCATCGCATGATAACCTCGGTCGCCGGCGTTGGTATTGGTGACCGTATTGGCGCTGTTATTTCCGGTATTGGTTTTCGCGTCGTTATTATTCGCCGTCAACCCGCTGAGCATAAACTGGAACGGGCCGACGTAGTTATTGGCGGTGAAGACGTAGTTTTTGATGTCGTTATCCAGCGAAGTAATGGCTCCCAGACTACGACCATAAACAGAGAAGTTGCTTTTGAAGCTATCCGCCCATTTCACGTCGTAGATACCGCCGCCGGTGCCGGCCAGGAAGACCACGTCGCTATCCAGCCAGTGGATGTCGAAGTTGTCGCGGTCGAAACGTTTACCGGCCCATAACGTGGTGTCTTTCCAGATCCCCGTAAAGGTCGGCAGGGAGCCTAACTCGACGAAGGCTTCGCGCACGTTGAGGTCGCTGCTGGCCGCGGTCCAGTCGTTATAACTGCGCTGGCCGTCAGCCATCATGACTTTGAAACGCGTCGTCGCGCCGTTATCCAGTTTTTGTTTGTGCTCCAGTTTTAATTCAAGGTAAGTGTCGTCTTCGTTGCCCAGACGGCCGATGTGACCGCCAGTGCTGCCTGCCGGCGACATCCCTGGCCCAATATCCGCATTTGAGCTGACTGATGAGTCATTTGCCAATAGACCGGAGCGGGCATAGCCATGAAATTCGAAACCGTCGGCGAACGATTTCTGGCTGGCCAGTTCGGTTGTGCGTTGTTCAACCTGTTGCGCTTTCTGTTCGGTTTGCGCGGTGCGGGCCTCCAACTGTTGCGTGTGTTTTTCAGCGGCATCCGCTCTGGCTTCGGCTATCTGCGCACGCTGTTCGGCCTGTTGCAGCCTTTGTTCCAGCGCATTTAGACGGGCTTCGATGCTGCCGGAACTGGCAGCGGAAGCATAGAGCGGAGATGAGAGTAGTAATCCAATTACTATGGCGAGTCGGTTTGGTTTCATTTTTTTTCTCTTCTTATTTTTAGGGGAGCTTTTGTCGGCTAAAAATCCGTTTTTGCTAAAATGCTAAACCGGTTTTCCGAAGAGAAAATAAGGGGGGGAGATCAGGTTGGCAAGGAACTTTACCAACCTGTTTCTGTAACTGTGATCCTGGCTGCAAAACAACTTTTGTAAGCGGATCTGAGCCTGAAATTAAGGCTTGGCCTGCAAGGTGGACTGGAGTTGTCGGGCAAATGGCAGGGCCGTCATGGCGCCTTTCGCCGTGGTCGCCAGCGCGCCGCACAATTGTGCTTGTTCGATCACACTATCCCATGAAACTGGCTGAGATAAGTCGTCATACTCGGCAAGTCCTTGCAGCAGACCGGCAACAAAGGCATCGCCTGCTCCAGTGGTATCCACCGGCGCGACATAAGGGGCAGGGAAGTGCTGTCGTTGCTGGCGATCGCGCAGCCAAACGCCTTCGCTGCCCATGGTGACCAGCAACAATTTAATCGGATAGCGTTGCATCAGCTCTTCAATGCCTTGTTCCACATCGGCGGTGGTACTGAGAAACGCCAGCTCTTCGCTCGATAGCTTAACGACGTCCGCCAACGCCAACGCCTGATCGAGGCAAGTTTTCAACGTCTGTTCGCTGGACCAAAGATCCGCGCGGATATTGGGATCGAAGCTGATCCACCCGTTTGCGGCTTTGATGCGCCGCATGGCTTCAAAGGCGGTGCCGCGCGACGGCTCCTGGGATAAGGCGATGGAACAGAGGTGCAGCCATTCGCCTTGCTTAAACTCAGGCAGATCGCCCGGTTGTATAAACAGATCGGCACTTGGGCGAACCATAAAGGTAAACGAACGCTCGCCATACTGGTCAAGACTGACCACCACGGTGGAGGTCCGGTGGGCGCTATCCCCAACCATGTGGTGCGTATCAACCTGTTCCCGGTTTAACACGTCGCGCAGAAAATGACCGAAGACATCGTCGCCGACCCGGCCGATAAAGGCGCTACGGCCATCCAGGCGGGCAATACCTACCGCCACATTGGCAGGCGCGCCGCCCGGACATTTGAGATAACGCTCCGCATCTTCCGGAATGAGATCGACGACGGCGTCACCCATCACCCAAATTTTGTGTGCCATAAAATTACTCTTGTCAGGGATATTAGAAACGCTTGCTAAAATAGAAGAATCGGTTTAGCTACGCAACTTATTAACGAAATATGTTAAGCGGCAGGCACAAAAAGTGATACCTGCATCATAGTTTTGCCCTTAAAAACACGGATATTTGCCGAATTGCTTGCCAAGTGAACAAAAACAGGTTTTATCCGATGTCTTACGGGAAATGATCTGGCGGAGAGCCAGCTATCAGGATGCATGGCGAAAAGGAGAAAGGATATGATTCACTACGGATCTTGCCGGATTCGACGCAATGTTCATTGCGTTGCCGAATTTCAACCCATTGCGCTAATCGTCATGCCCTCTTTACAACCTATGAAAAATGTTACGGCGCGCCAGCGGCCGGATAGGCGTAATAATTGTGCGTAATTACAATCTGTTATGGGGCGTGTGGGCGGTATGGGGTTTACTGGTGGCGGGCTGGCTGGTCGATATCCATATGGATTTACCCGCCCTGTTTTATGGGAAAGCGTTGGCCGTCGTTCTGGGACTTGCCCTGCCTGCGCTGATGGTCTGGTTTTATAAAACGAAAAGGAATCGGTTAATGTCTTCATTTGATGAAAATAAAAATGCAGTGACCGCCTCGCAAGAGGCGGGCGAGATAAAGTATTTCACTGAATCGCTTCGCCCGGTGAGTCCCCCTAACGGCGATAAGGACACGGTTATTTCCCAGGGCGCGCAAATCGCCGGCGAGGTGAAAGCCGCGGGTAATATAACCGTTGAAGGCCACGTTATTGGCGATTTATTCTGTGAAAATACCATTAAAGTAGAGAATTCGGGGAAAGTGATTGGTGAAATAAAGGCGCGAAAGATCATTATCGATGGCTATGTCGACGGACGGCTTGAGGCTTGCTCGGTGTCGGTATTGGCGCAGGGGAAAGTGGTCGGGGATATTTTTTCAGACGAGTTATCCATTGAGAGAGGCGGCGTCTTCAATGGTCAGGCGAACCCATCGCAGCAGAATCAGGAGCGAAGCGTTTACGCGCAGGGCGGCGGTTATTCTGGCTATGGGGAATTGCGTGACGGCGTCGAGGCGGGGTGATGGGGCGACGACAACCTGTCGTCATGGGGAAAAGTCGCGATTAAGCGAGATTTCCGGCTGAAAAGTTTGATCCGACGCATGCCGGAGGCACTCTGGTCGGCAGCTTTACTTTTGTCCACGTATAATTCACGGCCCCTGTCCGGTGGTGAATAAATACGCAATCATTGGGGCGGGTTATTAATCATCCTCTTTTCTGACGACGAAGAATTTTTATGCCAATCAGCCTGATTCAGCCCGAACGCACGCTATTCTCCTACCCACGCTATTGGGCCGAGTGTTACGGCACGGCGCCGTTTTTCCCTATGTCGAAAGCGGAGATGGCGCAACTGGGCTGGGATAGTTGCGATGTGGTTATCGTCACCGGCGATGCGTACGTGGATCATCCGAGTTTCGGCATGGCGATTGTCGGGCGGATGCTGGAAGCGCAAGGGTTTCGCGTCGGCATCATCTCTCAGCCCGACTGGACGTCGAAAGACGATTTTATGCGTCTTGGCAAGCCTAATCTCTATTTTGGCGTGACGGCCGGCAACATGGACTCGATGATCAACCGCTACACAGCGGATCGAAAATTACGCCACGACGATGCCTATACGCCCGGCAATGTCGCGGGGAAAAGGCCGGATCGGGCGACGCTGGCGTATAGCCAGCGCTGCAAGGAAGCCTATAACGATGTTCCGGTGATCCTCGGCGGTATCGAAGCCAGCCTGCGGCGTATCGCGCACTATGATTACTGGTCCGATACCGTGCGGCGCTCGGTATTGGTGGACGCCAAGGCGGACATGCTGGTCTACGGCAACGGCGAACGCCCGATGGTTGAGATTACGCACCGGCTGGCGGCGGGCGAGGCGATTGGCGATATTCAAGACGTGCGCAATACCGCGGTGATGCGCAAAACCGCGCTCAGCGGCTGGACGGGCGTTGATTCAACCCGGCTTGATAAACCCGGCCGCATTGAGCCGATTATCAATCCCTACGGCGAGGATCTGCCTTGTTCCGACGGGGAGACGCCCGCGCCGGATGCGGCTCAGCCGATAACCGTGCGCGCGCCCAAGCCTAAACCGTGGGAAAAAACCTACGTGCTGTTGCCGTCGTTTGAAAAAGTGAAAGGCGATAAGGTGATGTACGCCCATGCGTCGCGGATATTACATCATGAAACCAATCCCGGCTGCGCCAGGGCGTTGATGCAAAAGCACGGCGACCGCTATGTTTGGATTAATCCGCCGGCGATCCCGCTCTCTACCGAAGAAATGGATGCGGTGTTTGCACTGCCGTTTCAGCGTGTCCCGCATCCTTCCTACGGTAAGGCGATCATTCCGGCCTATGACATGATTCGCTTTTCGATCAATATCATGCGCGGGTGTTATGGCGGTTGTTCCTTCTGTTCGATCACTGAGCACGAAGGCCGGATCATTCAGAGCCGTTCGGAGGAATCGATTGTCAAAGAGATCGAGGAGATCCGCGATAACGTGCCGGGGTTTACCGGCGTGATCTCCGATCTGGGCGGCCCGACGGCGAATATGTATATGCTGCGCTGCCAGTCGCCGCGCGCCGAGCAGAGCTGCCGGCGGGCTTCCTGCGTTTATCCGGCAATCTGTCCGCATATGGATACCAACCATGAGCCGACCATCAAGCTTTATCGGCGCACCCGCAGTCTGAAAGGGATCAAGAAAATTCTCATCGCTTCCGGCGTCCGTTACGATCTGGCGGTGGCCGATCCGCGCTATATCAAGGAGCTGGCCGAGCATCATGTCGGCGGATATCTGAAGATCGCCCCTGAGCATACCGAGGACGGGCCGCTGTCGAAAATGATGAAGCCGGGAATGGGCAGCTATCATCGTTTCAAGGCGCTTTTTGACCATTATTCAGAGCAGGCGGGAAAACAACAGTATTTGATCCCCTATTTTATTTCCGCGCATCCCGGAACCGAGGATAAAGATATGGTCAATCTGGCGCTGTGGCTGAAAAAGAATCGTTTCCGATTGGATCAGGTGCAAAACTTTTACCCTTCGCCATTGGCAAATGCGACTACCATGTATTACAGCGGTAAGAATCCGCTCGGCAAGGTGGATTACAAAAGCGAGGACGTGGTGGTGCCGCGGGGCGAACGCCAACGCCGTCTGCATAAAGCGCTGCTGCGTTATCACGATCCGGCGAACTGGCCGTTGCTGCGCGACGCGCTGACCGCGATGGGGCTGAAACGCCTGATTGGAAACCGGCCCGATTGTCTGATCCCCGCCCAGGCGCCGGGAGAACGCGCCGCTGCGCGCGCCGGCTCCGGCGCAAAAGGCCGCGCGCCCGCTCGACCGGCGTTGACCCGTTTTACCGCGCCGGCCGTAGCCGACAAACCCGCCGGCAAACAAGCGGCGCCGGGCGGTAAAAATACCGCAACCGGCAGAGATGGCAGGTCAAAAAACAAGCCGGTCAAACAGGGTAGAAAAACGCGTTAAGATCGCAGCCGCCCGGCGTCGGTCATGCCGGCGCGGGCATCATACGCAGGGTGATGCCCCAGAAAATCAACGCCGACAGGCTGACGGCGGCGCCGAGCATGCAGACGCCCGTCCAGCCGGCAGAGTCATAGACCAGAGTGGTCGCCATCGCGCCCAGCCCGCTGCCGACGCTGTAAAACAGCATATAACACCCCACCAGTCGGCTATGGGCATCCGGGCGGGTATTGAAAATCATGTTTTGGTTAGCCACATGAATCGCCTGAACCGCGAGATCCAGCGCGATAATACCGATGATCAACGCATACAGCGAAGAGAGCGTCAGCCCCAGCGGCAGCCACGCCGCCAGCAACAATAACAGGGCGCATCCGCTGACCCATTGTCCTCGCCCTTTATCCGCCCAGTCGCCCGCCTTGACGGCGGCCAGCGCGCCGAGTACGCCCGCTAAACCAAAGGCGCCGATCGCGGTGTGGGAAAGAGAATATGGCGCGGCGCTCAGCGGCAACACCAGCGCGCTCCAGAATATGTTCAGGGCGGCGAACATCAACAGAGCGATGCCGCCGCGTATTTGCAACGCGCGCTCCTCGCGCAGCAGCGCCAGCATAGAGAGCAGCATCGCCGGATAGGATAAGCGCCGTGCGGGCGGGGACTGATGCGGCAGCGCGCGCCACAGCGCGACGGCCAGCAATAACATCAGCAGGGCGGAAAAGAGATAAACGCCGCGCCAGCCCGTTAAATCGCTAATCATGCCTGACATCACGCGCGCCAGCAGCAGGCCGATCACCACGCCGCCCTGCGCCGCGCCGACGACGCATCCACGCTCCTGTGGCGCCGCCGCGCTCGCGGCATAAGCGATCAGCCCTTGCGTCATTGCGGTACCCAGCATCCCGACGGCCAGCATGCCGGCCAGTAAATAAACCGGCGAGGTCGTCAGCCCGACCGCGAGCAGCGCCGCCGTCAGCGCGCCAAGCTGGGCTAGCATTAAATGACGTCGGTTGACGAGATCGCCCAACGGCACCAGCAGCAATAACGCCAGCGCGCAGCCGACCTGGGTGGCGGTGATGACGCCGCCGATCGCCGCGGCGCCGATGTTAAAATCCGCCGACAGCGCGTCTAACAACGGTTGCGCATAATAGACGTTCGCCACGCTGAGCCCGCAGGCGGCCGCCAGCAAGAGCACCTTCAGGCGTGGCATGGCCGGCGGCGCGGGAGCGGGTAAGATTGATACGGCAATACGATTTTCTGTGGTCATGATACTATTCCGCATAGCAATGAGTTTCAAAATGCAACTGATTGCAGGGTAGTTATTGTGGTTTTAAAATGCAACTAAATTGAACGGCGTCAGTGAAAAACCAGCCGGCTGGCGCGGAGTCTGATAAGACGGAAACGGGATAAGAGAACGATGGTGAAACGCAAAAGTATGAAAGAAGATGCGTGTCCGGTGGCGCGTGCGCTGGATGTGATCGGCGATCGCTGGTCGTTGCTGATTATCCGCGATGCGTTTGACGAGCGTCGACGTTTCAGTGATTTTCAGCGTAGCCTGGGGGTGGCGCGAAATATTCTTACCGATCGTCTGCGCCGTCTGGTGGACGAGGGGATTCTGACGGTTCGGCCCGCGTCCGATGGTTCGGCCTATCAGGAATATGTGCTGACGCCAAAGGGGGTTCAGCTTTTCCCGTTGTTGGTCGGATTGCGGCAGTGGGGGGAGCGAAATCTGTTTGAACAAGATGAGCCGCGTTCGCAGTTGCTGGATCGGCAAACCGGCAAGCCTCTGCCGGTTATGACGCCGCGCTCCGCCGAGGGGCGTTTATTGGCGGCGCGGGATACCTACGTTCAGAAGGTCGACTGAGACGCCGACAGATGACGGGAGGATAGGTGGAAACAGACAACGATCTTGGCGCCATCGCGCGTTATTTGAAGAAGCTGCACGTACTGACGTTATGCGCGGGTGAAAATTCGGATTTATGGTGTGCGAGTTGCTTCTACACTTATGACGAACAACAGGTCGCTTTTTATGTGATGACGGAATTACACACTCGCCATGGCGAACTGATGTCGCGGCAACCGCAGATCGCCGGGACGGTAAGCGGCCAGCCGAAAAGCGTCATGCTGATTAAAGGCGTACAGTTCCGCGCGCGCGCGGAACGACTGGAAGGGGAGGACGAACAACAGGCTCGGACAGCTTACAATCGGCGTTTCCCGATCGCCAGAGCGGCGCATACGCCCATCTGGCGCTTGTATCTGACGGAATTGAAGATGACGGACAACACGTTGGGATTCGGAAAAAAGCATCGCTGGCAGCGTTAGTCGTTGGCTGCCGGCAACAGGGGGAGAAGTATGAGCCGGATATTGCTATTGGGAGCGACGGGGCTGGTAGGGAATGAATTGTTGCAGCTATTGAAGGCCAACAACCGGGTGGAAGTGATTTATGCGCCGACCCGTAAACCTTTGCCGCCATCGGAAATCGTGGTTAATCCGCATGATCCAGATCTGTCGGCGGCGTTTTCCCAGATTACCGAGCCTATTGATATCGCGTTTTGCTGTCTGGGATCGACCATCAAGGCGGCAGGCAGTAAACAGGCGTTTCGTCATGTGGACTACACGCTGGTGGTGGAGGGGGCAAAAGCGGCTTTGGCATTGGGCGCGAAACAGTTGCTGGCGGTCAGCGCCCTTGGCGCGAGTGCGAATTCGCTTTTCTTTTATTCGCGGGTGAAGGGCGAAACCGAGAAAGCGTTACGTGGGCAGGGATGGCAGCATCTGACCTTGGCCCGGCCGTCGCTATTATTGGGGAAAAGGCGGGAGAACCGTCCTTTGGAGAGTCTGACTGCGCCGCTATTGCGTATTTTCCCGGCAAAATGGCGGGCTATCGAAGGGAAGACGGTAGCGCAAGCGTTATTGAACCAGGCTTTTTCTCCCGAGCCCAAACCAAAGGTAACGATTTTGGAGTCAAATCGGTTACGCGCGCTGGGCAAGCAGAATGCATTCTTGTAGCAGGCGAACGCAAAGATTAGCGCAGGTAGTGGATAACCTGATTACTGCTGCCTCGCCAGATCAGGGCGGGATCTTTGAGATCCTGCACAAATTTGCCGTCCACCAGCACGTTAATCAGCGATACCACCTGCTGTTGCGCTTCGGTCAATTCGGCGAGCACGTAGCCCGTCCAGACCCATATGTCTTTACCCGGACACTCCGTGCGTATCCGCCGTACCAGTTGCAGAATATCGGGAACGTTCTGCGGGTGAAGCGGATCGCCGCCAGACAGCGTAATCCCCTGGCGGGGAATCTCGGTATCCTGAAGATCGGCGATGATCCGGTCCTGTAACGCCTGGGTAAACGGTTGGCCGGAGTTGAGCCGCCAGGTGCTTTTGTTGTAGCAACCGGGGCATTGGTGTACGCACCCTGACACAAACAACGTGCAGCGCGTTCCGGGACCGTTGACCACATCAACCGGGTAATACTGGTGATAATTCATGGCGTCTTTTACTACCGTAATGGGGCTTATCGCAATGTATCGCGGTTCGTCACGTCCGCGGGGAGATATCTCCGGCAAGGGCGCCTTGCCGGAGTGCGACGAGATCTATCCGGCGTAAATTAACCGAGTTGCCCGTTGCCTAAGTGTTTGATCCGGCGTTTGACTTCTTCCTGCTTACCGGCGTTGAACGGGCGGGCGTCCGGGCTGCCGAGGTAGCCGCAAACCCGCCGGGTAACGGATACGCGCGACGAATCGTGATTGCCGCATTTCGGGCAGGTAAACCCCTTGCTGGTACACTCGAACTCGCCGGTGAAGCCGCATTCGTAGCATTCATCGATCGGCGTATTGGTGCCGTAATAAGGTACGCGGTTGTAGCTGTAATCCCAGACGTCTTCCAGCGCCTTCAGGTTATGTTGCAGGTTGGGATACTCGCCGTAGCAGATGAAGCCGCCGTTCGCCAGATGCGGGTAAGGCGCTTCGAAGTCGATTTTCTCGTACGGGTTGACCTTCTTCTCCACATCCAGATGGAAGCTGTTGGTGTAATAGCCTTTGTCCGTCACGCCTTTGATCACGCCGAATTCGGCGGTATCCAGACGGCAGAAGCGATCGCACAGGTTTTCGCTCGGCGTGCTGTACAGGCTGAAGCCATAACCGGTTTCTTCTTTCCATTGGTCGGTCGCTTTTTTCAGGCGTGCGACGATAGCCACCGCTTTTTCACGCAGCGTGTCATTGTCGAATACGTGTACCTCGTTGCCGAACAGCGCGTTGATGGTTTCGTGGATGCCGATGTAACCCAGAGAAATGGACGCGCGCCCATTTTTGAAGATCTCCGCCACGCTGTCGTCCGCTTTTAAGCGCACGCCGCAGGCGCCTTCCATATACAGAATCGGCGCGACGCGCGCCTTCACGTTTTCCAGCCGGGCGATACGCGTCATCAGCGCTTTTTTCGCCAACGCCAAACGCTGGTCGAGCAGCGTCCAGAAGCGGTTTTCATCGCCGTCGGCTTCCAGCGCGATACGCGGCAGGTTCAGGCTGATGACCCCAAGATTGTTGCGGCCGTCGTGGATTTGCTCGCCGTTTTCCTCGTAGACGCCAAGGAAGCTGCGGCAGCCCATCGGCGTTTTGAATGAGCCGGTCACTTCAACGACCCGATCGTAATTCAGAATATCCGGATACATGCGCTTGCTGGCGCATTCCAGCGCCAGTTGCTTGATGCTGTAATTCGCATCGCCAGGCTTACGGTTCAGCCCGTCGCGCACGGCAAACACCAGTTTGGGGAATACCGCCGTTTTGTGATTTTTGCCTAACCCGGCGATACGATTGCGCAGAATCGATTCCTGGATCAATCTGGATTCCCAACTGGTACCCAGCCCAAAACCGAAGGTGACGAACGGCGTCTGGCCGTTGGCGGTATGCAGGGTGTTGACTTCGTACTCCAGGGACTGGAAGGCGTCGTAACACTCTTTTTCCGTCCGGGTGCGGGCATAGCCTTCCTCATCGGGAATATGCCATTCCCGCGCCACGGCCTGATGCTTTTTATGGCTGGCGGCGACGAACGGCGCCAGAATTTCATCGATGCGGTTAATCGTCGTGCCGCCGTAAATATGGCTGGCGACCTGAGCAATAATCTGCGCGGTGACGGCGGTGGCGGTAGAAATCGATTTCGGCGGTTCGATTTCCGCGTTGCCCATCTTGAATCCTTTGGTCAGCATGCCGCCGAGGTCAATCAGCATGCAGTTGAACATCGGGAAAAAGGGCGAGTAATCAAGATCGTGGTAGTGGATCTCGCCGCGCTCATGGGCAAGCACCACATCACGCGGCAGGATATACTGTTTGGCGTAGTGTTTGGCCACGATGCCGGCCAGCAGATCGCGCTGGGTAGGGATGACTTTACTGTCTTTATTGGCGTTTTCGTTCAGCAAAGCCATATTGCTCTGCTCCACCAGCCCGCGGATCTCCTGGTTCAGCCGGCCGTGGCGTTCGCGCGCGATATCGCGGTCATGGCGATATTCTATATAGGTACGCGCCAGCTGCTTGTATTTGCCGGACATCAACAGATTTTCAACTGCATCCTGGATATGGCGAATATCTACGCGTCGTTTATCCTGCATTTGTTGGGCGACGGCGGCGGCCACGGTCGCACAGTAATCAGAATCGTCGATACCAGCAGCTTGTGCCGCTCGCTCTACGGCCTCTTTGATACGAATTTCATCAAAAGGTACCTGGCAGCCATCCCGTTTAATCACTACTGGTTTCACGTTCTGTTCCTCTGTTGATGTTATCCACAGGTAAACCACAGCGGTAAATAAAGAAGGTCCGCTGTGGATGACATTGTGGATAACCACTATATATGGATATTTTTAATATAATAGACCCTATATGTAGTTCTTGGTTCGAGAAAGTACGCGTTTTGTTGATCTAAAACAAAGAATTCAGAACTCAGCCGAAAGGCTGCTCAGCGCGCATTTTTTGTACAGTTAAAGACGCTTGATTTGGCTCATTTTTTTGGATGGGGTCAACATGTTGCATTTTTGAAGAAGGCGTCAGCTTTTTTATTGCTGGCGCATTTTTGCGCTTGTCACTCGTTTTCAGCGATACCGGATATTACGTTCGATGATGGACGGCGGGTCGCCTGTCACCTTTACAGCGCCTGATATGCGGCGCTCCGTTTTCCCTTATCGCTCAGCAACCGGAAAAGGCGGGAGCTGGCGAAACGTATTCAGCAGCCCTTCCGACCACGCCTTGCGGATCTTGATGAAGTAGTCATCGCTTTCGGTGATACGCTGCTGTCCGCCGGCATCGAAACTGTCCGCACGATAAATCATCACGTCCAGCGGCAGCCCCACCGACAGGTTGCTGCGCAGGGTTGAGTCAATGGAGATCAGCGCGCAGCACATCGCCTGTTCGAGCGGCGTATCCATGCTCAGCACCCGGTCGATAATCGGTTTACCGTACTTGCTCTCGCCAATCTGAAAATACGGCGTGTCTTTGGTGGCCTCGATAAAGTTGCCTTCCGGGTAAATATGGAACAGCCGCGGCTCTTCGCCGCTAATCTGACCGCCGAGAATAAGGTTGCAGCCGAAATTGGTATTGCTGCCGCTTTGCTGGGATTGACTGTCGCGGTAGATCACTTCGCGCACGGTTTCCCCCAGCAGCATCGCCGCATCGTACATGGAGTCGGCCTGCAACAGGTTCGGCGTTTCCTGCGCCTCGATGCGCGCGCTAAGCAGGCTGATGATGCTTTGCGTGGTGGCCAGATTGCCGGCGGATTGGATCACCAGAACGCGTTGACCCTCATCATGAAAAACATGAAGTTTTTTGAAAGTCGCAATATGATCGACTCCGGCATTGGTACGGGAATCTGAAGCAAACACTAAACCGTCGGACAGACGCATGGCCACACAGTACGTCATAACCACCTTCTCGTTAAAAATTTACTGTTGCTGCTGTACCTGCTGTTGTCGTTCAAACAGCCGGACTTCAGCCTCGGAAAACATCTCTTCACATCCGCCGCCGACCCGCGTACCGCGAACCGGACAGGCATCAAGATAATCCATGCCGACCGCCAACAGCAAATGCTGATTGAGCTGACAGGTATTGTTCGTAATATCAAAACTTTGCCAGCGATCATTGAGCCACGCCTGCGCCCAGGCGTGCATAGCCACATGCTGCGTATCCTCACTGTAGACATAGCCGCTGGCATAGCGGGCGGGGATATTCAGGCTGCGGCAGCAGGCCAGAAAAACATGGGTATGATCCTGACAGACGCCCTTTTGCATGGCGAACGCTTCGGCCGCGGTGTCCTGCACCTGCGTTGCGCCGGGAGTATACGGCATTTTCAACCGCAATTCCGTCATCAATGCGATCAGACTTTCTTCGGGCGACGCCGGCTGATAATAACGCCTGGCGAATTCGCGGATATTGCGATCGGCCTCCGTCAACGGCGTGACGCGCAAGAATACCAGCGGCGAGAGCGTATCGGTCTCGCTGTAGTAATAAGACTCTTCTGCGTTATCGGCGATTTCCACCACACCTTGAGCGTGAATGGTGATGTCGCGATGCGGCATGTCGAGGGTCAGCACATGCATGATGTTGCCGTAGGTATCGGTGGTGGCGACGGCCGAAGCGGGCAGCGTCAGGTTCCACGACTGAATCTGCTGACGGGCTGAATTCTGCGGCGTCAGGCGCAGATACTGGGTGCTGAACTTCACTTCCTCATCGTAACGATAATGCGTCAGGTGATTAATGGTCAGTTTCATAGCGCCTCCAGATAGGTGTGACGGATACTGTCAGCCAGTTCATTGATTTTAATTAAAAAGTGCTTCAGATAGGCGTCCAGCCCCTCTTCCATAATGTCGTCCATCGTGCTGAAACGCAGTTCGACGTTCAGAAGATGGGCCAGGCGTCGGGGCTCTTTGGCCCGCTTGCTGCCGATGGCCTCCAACTGCTGCACCAGATCGTCCACGCAGGCGTGCAGCGAACGCGGCACATCCTCACGTAATATCAGCAGTTCGGTCACGGTTTCACGGCTGATCGGCTGGCGATAGATGCTATGGTAGGCCTCGCGGGCGCTGACCGCCCGCAGCAGCGTATCCAGCCGGTAATATTCACGCACGGGATCCGGGTCGCTATTCAACTGCTGGTTTTTCAAATCGAGCAGTTGCGCGGTGGCGTAGGCGCGTTCGATCAGCGTGCCGAGCCGGATAAAGTTTTGCGCGTCGCCGCGCAGCAAGGTGCCGAACATCGCGCCCCGGAACAGGTGCGCGCGCTCCTTAACCCAGTCGAAGAAGGCGTCAATGCCGATTTTATCCACCCCCTGATAGCGCAGGTTACGAATATCGATCCGGGTGGCGTTGATGCATTCCCAGATTTCGGAAGAGAGGCTGCCGCGCACGGCGTGGGCGTTATTCCAGGCCATCTCGATGCAGTTATAAATACTGCTGGGGTTTTGGCTGTCCAGCGCGAAGAAATTCAGCAGGTTGTTCATGGAGAAACGCGAATAACGTTCCTGAAACAACTCATGCGTATAGGTCAGGTTCAGCGGTAGCGCCAAATCGCGCTGCTGCTGGCTGTGACGCGGCATCATGGACAGCTTGTAGGTCACGTCCAGAACCCGGGCGAGGCTTTCGGCCCGCTCCAGATAACGGGCCATCCAATAGAGTTCACTGGCTGTACGGCTTAACATTATTCATCCTCCTCCATGACCCAGGTATCTTTGGTGCCGCCGCCTTGCGAGGAGTTGACCACCAATGAACCTTCCGTTAATGCGACGCGGGTCAGACCGCCGGGAATCAGGCGGATCTCTTCCCCTGACAGCGCGAACGGGCGCAAATCGATATGGCGGGGAGCCAGTCCGTCTTCCACAAAGGTCGGGCAGGTGGAGAGCGCCAGCGTTTCCTGAGCGATATAATTGTGCGGATTCGCCAACAGGCGCTGGCGGAAATCCTCGATTTCCCGACGCGTCGCCCGCGGGCCGACCAACATGCCGTATCCTCCCGCGCCGTGTACTTCTTTCACCACCATGCTATCCAGGTTGTTGAGTACATGGCTCAACGCTTTGGGATCGCGGCACTGCCAGGTCGGGATATTGCCCAAAATCGGTTCTTCAGACAGGTAGAAGCGAATCATCTCCGGGACGTAAGGATAGATGGACTTATCATCCGCGACGCCGGTGCCGATGGCGTTCGCCAGCACCACGCCGCCGGCGCGGTACACCGACAGCAGACCGGGGACGCCCAGCATGGAGTCCGAGCGGAACGCCAGCGGATCGAGGAACGCGTCATCCACCCGGCGATAAATGACGTCCACCCGGCACGGGCCTTCGGTGGTGCGCATGTAGACCGCGCCTTCTTTCACAAACAGATCGGCGCTTTCCACCAGTTCGACGCCCATCTGCTGAGCGAGGAAACTGTGTTCGAAATAGGCGCTGTTGAATCGCCCCGGCGTCATCACCACCACGGTGGGGTCGTCGACCAGCGTGCTTTCCCGCAGCGTTTGCAGCAGATAGCTGGGGTAACGTTCGACGGGGGCGATATGCTGTCTGGCGAAGAGATCCGGATAGAGCCGCATCATCATTTTGCGGTTTTCCAGCATGTAGGACACGCCGGAAGGGGTGCGCAGGTTATCCTCCAGCACGTAATAATTACCATCGCTGTTGCGCACCATATCGATACCGGTGATATGGGCGTAAATGTTGTTGTGTAAATGCACCCCCTGCATACAGGGTTGGTATTGCTCGTTCGCCAGCACCTGTTCGCTGGGAATAATACCGGCTTTAAGAATATGCTGTTGATGATAGATATCGTACAAAAAGGCATTCAACGCCTGTACCCGCTGGCGAATGCCGAGATCGAGCAGGCGCCATTCGTGAGCGGGAATAATGCGCGGGACGCTGTCGAAAGGAATTAAACGTTCGGTGCCGCCTTCTTCGCCATAGACGTTGAAGGTGATGCCTACGCGGTGAAACAACAGTTCAGCCTGCTCTTTTTTTTGCCTGATTGCCTGTTGATCGGTCTGTTGCAGCCATTGCCAATAGGAATTGTAGTGTTGGCGTTGTTCGCCTTCTGCGGAAAGCATCTCGTCATAGTAAGACGGTATTGGAAGCGTCATTTTTATCATTGTCATCCTCTGGCATCACGCTGAAAAAGTGATAACAGGATGATGCATAAAATGCGCCATATTGAAAAAACGAGCGAATGTGCCGGTATTGCCATTTTTTCGCACTGCGCTGGTGCGTGGCTTTCCATGAATGCACTATTTCGGTGGGGCGAGAAAACGTCATGGCGAGCAAGGGCGGGGAAAACGGCTGGGAACGTTTCTCAATAAAGCAATGCGTCGGCCTGCGGCGTGGCGGGCAAAAAACCACCCGCCGGCAACAAGACGCCACTAAAGGGTGCGTCTTTGGGGCATGATGCTCAATAATGGGGCTTAGCGACGTACCGCGATCGCTTCAATTTCGATTTTTACATCTTTGGGCAGACGAGCGACTTCGACGCAGGAACGGGCGGGAAACGGCGCATTATGTTCGCTAAAGAAAGCCTCATAGGCGGCGTTGACGGTGGTGAAATCGTTCAAATCTTTAACGAATACCGTCGTTTTAACGATATCGGAAACTTTCAGACCGGCGGCTTCCACAATCGCCTGAACGTTAGCCAGAGACTGGCGCGCCTGAGCCGTCACGTCATCGGCGACCAGACCGGTTTTCGGATCGACGGGGATCTGGCCGGAAGTGATGATAAGGCTGCCCAGATCGACGCCCTGAACATAAGGGCCAATGGCTGCCGGAGCGTGTTCGGTGCTGATGTTGCGTGACATAGTATCTCCTTGTGTGACGTATCAATAACGCGAAGATGCCATTATTCAAAAAAGCGCCGCCTCAGGCAATGATTGCGAGCGGAACGCGCCGAAGAAACCGTCGGCGCGTTCTTTTATGATTAATATCAAAGGGCGGAATCAGTGATTCTGCAATACCGCCTGCCGCTCAAATTCTTTTTCGCAGTATTTACACTTCAACTGCACTTCGCCTTCGCGCAGCTTCACGCGGAATGAGGATGAAACCGGCTCTGTGCGGCTGATGCAGTTGCTGTTCGGGCAGGTTAAGACATCGTCGATGTGATCGGGCAGCGTCGGCGCCAGTTTGCGCACCACATTGTAGTCATCGATCTGGTTTACCGTGGCCTGCGGCGCATATATCGCCAGTTGGTTCGCCTGCTGTTCGGTGAGGAAAACATTTTCGATTTTGATCAGATCCTTGCGGCCAAGCTGGTTGGAGGGCAGGTTCAGGCCGATGGTAATACGCTGGTCGGTCGCGGTCAGTTTGAATAAGGTCAGCAGCTTAAAGCCCACCTGCGCGGGGATGTGGTCGATAACCGTGCCGCGTTTGATGGCTTCCACCTGTAATTTATTATCGTGAGTCATGACTATTCCTCTTTTCTCTCACAGAACCAGTTCGCGATTCAATACCATCGCCAGCAGCGCCTGACGGGCGTAAATACCATTTCCCGCCTGTTGGAAGTAGTAAGCGTAGGGGGTTTTATCCACGTCAGTGGTGATTTCGTCAATGCGCGGCAGCGGGTGCAGCACTTTCAGGTTGGCGCGCGCGTGGTCCAGATCGGCGGCCCGCAGAATGAACTGCGCCTTGATGTTGATGTATTCGGACGGGTCCAAACGCTCTTTCTGTACCCGGGTCATGTACAGAATATCCAGATCGGCGACCACATCCTCAATGCTGCTGTGCAGGCTGTAGGTAATGTTTTTTTCTTCCAGCATTTTCAGAATGTAATCCGGCATCGCCAGCGCATCCGGGGCGATGAAGTAGAAACGGTTGCCCTCGAATTTCGCCAGCGCCTGGGTAAGCGAGTGAACGGTGCGGCCGTATTTCAGGTCGCCCACCATGGCGATATTGATGTTGCTCAGGCGGCCCTGGGTTTCTTGTATGGTGAACAGGTCGAGCAGCGTTTGCGTCGGATGCTGGTTGGCGCCGTCGCCGGCGTTGAGTACCGGAATACCGCCGGAAAATTCGGTGGCGAGGCGGGAGGCGCCTTCCTGGGGATGACGCATGACGATCGCATCCACATACTGGCTGATGACCGAGATGGTGTCGGCCAGCGTTTCGCCTTTTTTGCCCAGCGAGGTGTTGCTGCTGTCGGCAAAGCCAACGACGGAGGCGCCCAGGCGGTGCATGGCGGTTTCAAAAGATAACCGGGTGCGCGTTGACGCCTCGAAAAAACAGCTGGCGATCACTTTGTGTTTTAACAACTCGGGTTGGGGATTCGCTTTCAGACTGGCGGCAACCTGCAATGCCAGTTCCAGATCCTCGCGACTGAGATCGTTAATTGAAATGACATGTTTTTGATAAAGCGGATTGACCATTTTTATATTTTCTCCCAACGGTTAGGCCTGATAAGCAGATATTCGCCACAAACGACGGCTCGAAGGGTGACCGCCAGGGATGGCTGGCCACAAAAAAAAAGCCCCTCAACGAGGGGCTTTTTTATGAACGATCGGTCAAGCAATGGAAGGAAAACGCCTGCCGGCTGCCGGACGGCAGTTGTGGTTGATAACCAGCATGAACGGCGAATTTTTTTATGCAGCGGCGCATGTTCCCTCCCGGCAAATTGTCGGGAATTATACGCTCAGAAGAGGCCAATTCAAGCGTGAAACCTGATTTTTTTACAATCCCGCACCCCGTGATTCCCAATGCCGCCATCCCCGCAGTTCCAATACCGTCATCCCCGCGTCAGTAGGCGGGGATCTGCCGCTGGAACCGTGAATAGCCCTTGACTGATTCCCGCCAGCGCGGGGATGACGGGACGGGAGTATTGCAAGGGGGGACGGGGAAAGCGTGGCTGATAACGCCGGCGTTCCTCTCCGATATACCAACCGGCAGAATCAATCCTGGCTCAGCGTCGCCACCATCACGGCTTTAATGGTGTGCATGCGGTTTTCCGCCTGATCGAACACGATGCTGTGCGCGGACTCGAACACCTCATCGGTGACTTCCATACCGCCATGCAGGCCGTACTGTTCGGCCATTTGTTTGCCGAGCGTGGTCTGGTCGTCATGAAACGCCGGCAGACAGTGCAGGAATTTCACCTGTGGATTACCGGTCGCGGCAATCATCGCCATGTTGACCTGATAAGGTTTCAGCAGGGCGATACGTTCCTGCCAGACTTCCTTGGGTTCGCCCATGGATACCCAGACGTCGGTATAGATGTAGTCGACATCGGTCACGCCGGCGGCGATATCCTCCGTCAGGGTGATGTTGCCGCCGGTTTGTTTGGCGACCGCCTGACACTCCGCCACCAGTCCCGCTTCCGGCCAGCAGGCCCTGGGCGCGATCAGACGTAAATCGAGCCCGGTCAAGGCGGCGGCTTCCAGCATGGTATTGCCCATATTGTTACGGGCGTCGCCCACGTAGGCCATTTTCATCTCCGACAGCGGTTTGGCCGGTAAATGTTCCTGCATTGTCAGCAGATCCGCCAGCAGTTGCGTCGGATGGAATTCATCCGTCAGCCCGTTCCAGACCGGGACGCCGGCATATTGCGCCAGCGTTTCGACGATTTGCTGGCCGTAGCCGCGATACTGAATGCCGTCGTACATTCTTCCCAGGACGCGCGCCGTATCCTTGATGGATTCTTTATGGCCGATTTGACTGCCGCTCGGCGCCAGGTAGGTCACCTGCGCTCCCTGATCGTATGCAGCAACTTCGAAAGAGCAACGCGTACGGGTTGAATCTTTTTCGAAGATGAGTGCGATGTTTTTGCCATGCAAACGGCGGACTTCTTTGCCGCTTTTTTTATCGGCTTTCAGTTCCGCCGCCAGGGCCAAAAGGTTGGCGATGTCCACTGGCGAAAAATCCATTAATCTTAAAAAATGACGCTTGTAAAATGACTTCATGACGCATATCTCCAGACTGATCAATGCTAATGATTGAATTAAAATTCACTTTATATGTGTAATTATTCAAATTCAAGTGCCAGGGGCAAACTTTATGGTGGAGACGGCCGCAGGGCTGTGGGAGAATGGCGCAATATTACGTCGGTTAATGAGGACTGAGGAATGGCAAACCGCGAATTGCTGGAAGAACAACGTGAAGAAACACGGCTGATCATCGAAGAACTGCTGGATGACGGCAGCGATCCGGATGCGCTTTATACCATTGAGCACCATTTCTCGGCCGAGAAATTCGACGTGCTGGAAAAAGTCGCCGTAGAGGCGTTCAAGCTGGGCTATGAAGTGACGGATGCGGAAGAGCTGGAAGTGGAAGACGGCGTTCTCTTGATGTGCTGCGACGCGATCAGCGAAGTATCGTTGAATGCGGAGGTGATCGACGCTCAGGTGGAACAACTGCTGACGCTGGCTGAACAGTATGGCGTGAACTATGACGGCTGGGGTACCTACTTTGAAGATCCCGATGGCGAAGAAGGCGAGGAAGGGGACGACGAAGACTTCTATGACGAAGACGATGACGGAAAACGTCATTAAGCATGAGTTTCATAGCGCCGTGGGGAAAACCCACGGCTGAACTGGTTGACATCCTGTCCGCAATTGTCGCGAAATCCCATTACCGCATTTTCCCCATCCGTTTATTCCACGCCGTTGAACCCGCAACGATCCTGAGCGCGCACAAAGGGAAAAGAGGGAGGACGGGATGACGCTACAGCGTTTTCAGCATGTTCACTTCACAATCGGTGTGTCGGGTATTGCCCATGGCTTGGGGGATATGTTCGAAGCCCAGCGACTGGTACAAGCGGATGGCGCTGGTTAAATGCGCGGTCGTTTCCAGATAGCAGCGGCGGAAACCGTGTTGACGGGCAAAATCCAGCGCCAGCAAAGCGAGTTGTCTGGCCAGTCCCTTGCCGCGCAGAACCGGTAAAAAATACATTTTTTGCAGTTCGCACACATCCGCATCGCCGCCTGTCAGCGGCGCGATGCCGCCGCCGCCGACGACTTCACCTTCATACTCCAGTATCCAATAGGCGCTGTCCGGCTGACTGTACAGTTCAAACAGGCTATCCAGATTCGGGTCGGATACGGTGTAGCCTTTGTCGGCCGTCAAATTGAATTCAGCGGACACGCGGCGGATAACACGAGCGATAGCCGCGTTGTCTTGCGCCGCGATCGGACGAATTCGATAGTTGGCGGGGATGGCGGTTGTCATGATATTTACTCTTGTTGTTGCGGTCTCGGGTTCACACCAGTGCTGGCGATTGTAATACCATTGAATCCTGATTTGATGCAATGACCGATTGCTGCCGATGGGGGCTAAGCGTAATGGCGATGCGGCGATGAACCGGCGCAAGACGAGAATGCGCCTACAGTGAAGCACGGCATAAAACGGATCGCCGTTTAGCTGGTTACCGGCGCGGCTGTACGGACCAAAAGGGTCATACAAGCGTGCCGTAGCGCTCTGTTATTATAAAATGGTTATATAAAATTCTGTCATAAATAAAATTATCGGAAAATAATATTTATTCATTATTAATATGCCGGGTTTCCCGGCATCTATTTCTAATAAAAATGCACATCAGCATAATAAATACGCCACGCGTTGTTTTATGGCGATCGCATGGCTTTTTTTATCTGCGGCCCAGAACGCTTAACATGTTAACTTCCTTAAAGTATTTGCCTTTTATTTGATATCCGCGCGAATGAGATTCTTCTTATTTCAGAAATCCTGTTTTCGGTGTGAATATGTAACCAATCATTTAATTCTATGGTACAAAAATAATGACAAGGATTGCTCCTTTCGATTATTTGTATAAAAAAATCAAATCATTAAATAACTCTCGCCGTTCAGGAACGTATTTTTTACGTTATTTGCTATTAACGGTTCCTTTACCTTTCTTTGCAATGCCGGCGAATGCGGCCGATCAGATCGATAACCGGCAGATTAACCAGCAGCAGATCAATCAACAGGAACGGCAGCGGGCGCAGGAGCGCCAATTGACGCCGCAGGCGCCGGATGTTCGTTTACAGCAGCCCGGTTCTTTTCTGACTCGCCTGCATTTCCCGGTGGAAATGACCCGGTGCTTCCCGATCAAAAAAGTCGAACTGCATGGCACTCAAGCGTTCCCAGGCTGGCTGCCGTTGCAGCGGCTGGCCGATCAGGCGGTGGATCATTGTCTGGGCGCGAAAGGGATCAATTTGCTGATGAGCGCTTTGCAGAACCGTCTGATCGATCACGGCTATGTAACCGCGCGCGTTCTGGCGCCGGCGCAGGATCTGAACAGCGGTACGCTGACGCTTGCCATCGTGCCGGGCTACGTCCGCAGCGTGAAACTGACGGCGGACAGCGATGACTATATTCGGCTCTACAGCGCTTTTCCGGCGCATGAGGGGAACCTGCTCGACCTGCGCGATATCGAACAGGGGCTGGAAAATTTGCAGCGCCTGCCCACCGTACAGGCGAGCATGGAAATTATTCCCGGAGAACAACCGGGCGAGAGCGATATCGTCATTACCCGCAAGCAGGAAAAGATGTGGCGTCTCGGCCTGTCGCTCGATGACTCCGGAACCAGAAGCACCGGCCGCTATCAGGGGGGCGCCACGCTGTCGCTGGATAATCCCTTCTCACTCAGCGATCTCCTTTATGTCTCCGCCAGCCGCGATTTGCATGGCGAAGGCGGTAAGAGAAGCCGCAATTATATGGCGCATTACTCGGTTCCCTTTGGTTACTGGACGCTGGGCGTTACCGGCAGCGATTATGACTATCACCAGACGGTGGCCGGTTTAAATGAGGATTACCTGTACAGCGGCAAAAGTAAAAATCTCGATGTGCAGTTAAGCCGCGTGCTGCACCGCAGCAGCAGCCAGAAAACGACGTTTACCTATAACGTACTGGCGCGCGAAACCCGCAACTATATCAATGACACCGAGGTGGAGGTGCAGCGTCGCCAGACCGCCGCATGGCGCCTGGGGCTGCAACACCGTCACTATATCGGCCAGGCCACGCTTGACGCCGGCGTCAGCTACCAGCGCGGCACCCGTTGGTTCGGCGCGCGTCCTGCGCCGGAGGAGTTTGCCGGCGATGCCACCGCGCTCGGCAAAATTCTTGCGTTTAACGCCCAGCTTGACGTGCCTTTCACCATCGGCTCGCAGACGTTCCGCTACAACGTGCAGTACCTGCGCCAGATGAGCAACACGCCGCTGACTCCCCAGGATCAGTTCGCTATCGGCAACCGCTGGACGGTGCGCGGTTTTGATGGCGAACGCACGCTGAACGCCAGCAGCGGTTGGTATGTGCGTAACGATCTGGCCTGGCGGACGCCGTTGCCGAATCAGGAACTGTATCTGGGCGTCGACTACGGCGAAGTGAGCGGCGCGGTGACGGAGCAACTGGTCGGCAATCATCTGGCGGGCGGCGTCGCCGGTCTGCGCGGTTACGTACTCAATACCAGTTATGACCTGTTTGCCGGCGTGCCTTTCTCGAAACCGGACGGCTTTGAAACCGACCCCGTCACGCTTGGGTTCAACCTTCACTGGAGCTGGTAATGCGCGTCGGAAATTATGATATCAAAGCGCCGCTGATCCTGGGCGGCGAGGCGAACGAAGCGGAAGCGCTCGGCGCTGCCGTATGGCTGTGGATGCACTCGCCGTTGCATCGCGATGCGCCGTTACATGCGCTGCCGACGCTGCTGCTGCCCATCATCAAACGCCGGCAGTATGTATTGGTCGCCGAGCAGACGCGTCCGGTTTTCTTTCTGAGCTGGGCGTGGCTCAACCTGGAATCGGAAGCGCGCTACCTGACCCGTCCCGCCATCCATATGAAGGAAGAGGACTGGGACAGCGGCGATCGGATGTGGCTTTGCGACTGGATCGCCCCTTTCGGCCATACCGCCGAGATGAACAAACTGATGCGGGATGACATTTTCCCCGACCTCTGCGCCCGCGCGTTGTACCACCGCGGGCGGGAACGCGGTAAACGCGTGTTGATGTTCCACGGCGCGCGCGTAAGCCGCGAAGCGGCGGGAAACTGGCGTAAAGCGCACCCATTAACCATTGAACTGCCGGAAGTTTTTACAGGAAGGACACCGGGATGAACAAGAATCTGTATCGTATCGTTTTTAACAAAGCGCGCGGCATGCTGATGGTGGTGGCGGATATCGCCCGCTCCGGACGCGCCGGTTCTTCGCCTTCTTCCGGCATTGGGCATACGCATGCTCGTCTCATCGGCAAAGTCGGCGCGATCAGCTTCGGCATCTGGTTGGCGATGGGGGCGATACAGCCCGCGCAGGCGAATATTGTGGCTGACCGCGGCGCGCCGAAAAACCAGCAGCCGACCATTCTCAACAGCGCCAACGGCACGCCGCAGGTCAATATTCAGACGCCCTCCGCAGGCGGCGTCTCGCGCAACAATTTCAGCCAGTTCGATGTCGATCAGAAAGGCGTCATCCTCAATAACTCGCGGAAAAACACGCAGACGCAGTTGGGGGGAATGGTGACGGGCAACCCGTGGCTGGCCAAAGGCGAGGCCAAAATCATCCTCAATGAGGTCAACTCGCGCGACCCGAGCCGGCTGAATGGTTTTGTGGAGGTGGCGGGCAACAAGGCGCAGGTGGTGATCGCCAACCCGTCCGGCATTACCTGTAGCGGCTGCGGCTTTATCAACGCCAATCGCGCCACGCTCACCACCGGCCAGGTGCAGATGAACAACGGCAACATCACCGGCTATAACGTCGAGCGCGGAGAGGTGACGGTGGATGGCGCGGGAATGGATACCTCCGGCGCCGATTACACCGATATCATCGCCCGTTCGGTAAAAGTCAACGCCGGGCTGTGGGCAAAAGATTTGAAGGTTACCACCGGGCGCAACAAGGTTGATGCCGGGCATGACCGTATCGAACAAACCGCCGGCGATGCCGCCACCGCCCCGCAACTGGCGGTGGATACCTCCGCTCTCGGCGGCATGTACGCGGGTAAAATCCGCATGGTCGGCACCGAAAGCGGCGTGGGCGTGCGGAATGCGGGCGCCATCGGCGCGCAGGCCGGCAGCGTGGTGATTACCGCCGACGGGCGTATTGAAAACAGCGGGGCCATCGGCGCCGGCGACGACGCGCAACTGGCGTCGAACAGCGGCATCAGCAATAGCGGCGCGATTCGCGCCGGGAATAACGCCGACATCCGGAGTAACGGCGCGCTCAGCAACAGCGGCTCCGTCATTGCGGGCAACAATGCGCAACTCCAGGCCGCCACGCTGACCAGCAGTAAGGGAAGCCTGCTGGCGGCAGGCGTGAAAGATAACGGGAAACTGGCGGATAAAGGCGATTTGCAATTGAGCGCCGGCGGCCAGTTGAACGCGCACGGCACGACGCTGGCGGGCGGCAACATCAGCGTCCGCGCTCAGGGGGCGGATCTCAGCGCCAGCCAGACGCAGGCAACGCAGGTTGAACTGGACGCCGGGAAAGGCAATCTCAACACGCAAAACGCTCAGGTTTACGCGCAGCGGTTGACGGCGAGTACCGACGGGCGACTGAACAACGATGGCGGTACGCTTAGCGCCGACGCGCTCACCCTTTCCGCGCAGAGCATGTCAAACCGGCAGGGCGAAATCGTCCAGACCGGCAGCGGCGATCTGTCGCTAAACCTGCCGGGCGCGCTGAATAACCGGCAGGGTAACATCGCCGCCAATGGCAACGTCAACTTAGACGTCCAGTCGATTGACAATCAGAGCGGCAAGGTGCTGGCGGCGCAGAACGGCAGCCTGAAGGCGCAGGTGAAAGGCGCGCTGGATAACCGAAAAGGGACGCTGGCGGCGGTCGGCAATACGACCGTCAACGCCGACGCGCTCAACAATGAAGAAGGTCTGATCTCCGCTTCGACCGGCAAAGGCGAGATTCGCAGCCGACAGGCCGTCAACAACCGCAAAGGACGCATTGAGGCGTCCCAATCTCAGCGCATTGAATCCGCCGGGCTGGGGAATCAGCAGGGCGTGGCGCTGGCCGAGAAGCTCGATCTGGCGCTGAATGAGGGTACGCTTAATAATCAGTCCGGCATGCTGCTCTCTTATGGCGCGATGGGGATCAACAGCGGCGCGCTGGATAACCGGAACGGCTCGGTAATCAGCCGCGGCGCGCTGACCTACAAAGGTCTGACGGTGGACAACAGCAACGGGTTGTTCGGCTCGGAACAGGCGCTGGCGGCAGACTTCGCCACCTTCCTTAATGCAGGCGGTTCGATCAAATCCGGCGGCGGAATGACGCTTAACGCCGGCCAATGGCTGGACAACAGCGGCGGCGTCATCGGCGCGAATAACGCGTTCTCGCTTGATGCCGGCGAACTGCGCAACCGGCAAGGTACGCTGGTCAGCGGCGAGTCGGCGTCGATTAACGCCGATACTCTGGACAACCGGGGCGGACAACTGGCGGCGCAAACAGGGTTGACGCTTCGCGGCGCGCGGATCAACAACGACGGCGGCGGTCTGATTCAGAGCGGCGGCGCGTTAGGCGTCAGCGTCGGCGAGCTCACTAACCGCAACAGCGGCGAGAAAGGCGGTTTGGTGAGTCAGGAGGCAATGACGTTGGCGACCGATTCTTTCGCCAATAGCCACGGCCTTATCCTTGCCGGCGACACCTTCTCATTGACCGGCGGCCAGTTTGACAACGCCTACGGGCAGTTGGTCGCCGCCAATGCGCTGACGTTCTCGTTAAGCGACGGACTGACGAACCGCGCCGGGCTGATTCAGGGCGGCAGCGTCGCGCTTGATGCTCAGGGGCAGGCGTTCGACAACTCCGCGGGGACGCTCAACAGCCTCGGCGAGCTGACGCTGAACAGCGGCGTAGTGAATAATCAGGGCGGTACGCTGGCGGCCAAAGGCGCGCTCGATCTGACGGCCGCGGATCTGGATAACCGCGGCAAGGGGCGTGTTATCGGTGAATCTAACGTCGGTTTGCATACCGGCAGGCTGCAAAACGGCGGCGGTCAGATTCAGTCGGTGGGCGATTTGCTGATCGATAACGCCAAAGGCGCGGTGGATAACGTCTCCGGGCTTATCCGCAGCGGCGCGAATCTGACCCTTAACGCGCTTAATTTGGTTAACCGCAACACCCAGGGCGCGAATCAGGGGCTGGAAGGCCAGACCGTCAACCTCAGCGCCAGCGGACTCAACAACCAGAACGGCAGCATCCTGGCCGATAGCGCGCTGACGATTAGCAATAACGGCGAGCTGAACAACAGCGCGGGGACGCTGGCCGCTGCCGGCGCGCTGAAGGTGAACGGTTCGGGACTGAACCTCATCAACCGGGACGGCGTGGCGAAGGCCGGCGAGCAACTGGATATCCGGGCGAATAACATTGACGGCAGCGGGCAATTGCTATCGCTTGGCGACATGACGCTGCAAAGCAATCAGTCGTTCGCCAATAGCGGTACGACGATCGCCAACGGCGATGTCACGCTCGTCACGCCGGCAAGCATTACCAACAGCGGCAGTCTGCTGGCGGGAGGGACGCTCGATCTGCACGGCGGCGACCTGACAAATGCGGCCGACGGCGAAATCAATGCCGGAGAGAACCGGCTGAACGTCGACGGCACGCTGCTTAACTACGGACTGATTGACGGCGGCTACACGCGTCTTACCGCCGATACGCTCACCAACAGCGGCAGCGGGCGTATTTACGGCGATTTCATCGGCGTGCATGCGGTAACGTTCAACAACCTGGCTGAAAACGGCGCGGCGGCCACGCTTGCCGGGCGCGAACGCGTCGATATCGGCGTGCGGACGCTTAACAACAGCGGGCACGGCCTGATCTATAGCGCGGGCGATATGGTTATCGGCGGCGCGCTGGCGGCCAACGGCGCGGCGACCGGGCTGGCGGATACCATCAACAACCACAGCGCCACCATCGAGTCCGCCGGGAATATGACGATTGCCGCCGGGCAGATCAATAACATCAACGACAACTTTTCCACCGAGTTCGTCACCGTTTCCAGCGGGCCGGTAACCGAATATCAGCATGCCGGCTCGCCCAACCGCTGGCAGGCCGACGAGAAGGGCGTTTTCGTCGACGGCAACTCATCAAACGGCCTGCGCAACCTGAACACGCCGGAAGATACCGGCGCGAACAACGACAGCTTCAGTCAGTACGACTACGTTCGTACGGTTCAGGAGACGCGGATTAAAACGTCCGACCCGGCGCAGATCCTCGCGGGCGGCGACATGACGTTCGCCGGCGATACGCTTTTCAACGATAAAAGCCGGATTGTCGCGGGCGGTACGCTGGCCATCAGCGACATGAAAGAGATTAAAAACGACGATGTGTCCGGCGAACGTCATACCAGCGATGCGGGCTGGGTGACGCACTACTATCGCATCCGTCATAAAGGATCGGATGAGCAGGGCGCGGATCGTTCCGTCTATACCCCGCCGACGGTGATTCAGACCATCGCGCTGAAGCCGGGTCAGCTTGTCGGCGACAGCGAGGTTCAGGGCAGCGCGATCGACCTTGCTACCCTGACGCCGCAGGCGATCGACGTGACCATCGGCCAGACGGGAACGGTCGCGGCGCAGGTGAATAGCGATGCGCGCGTGGCGCAATTGCAGACGGTTTCCGCCGGCGAACCGGTTACCCCGCCGCCGGGCCAGCAGTTTGAGGTTAATCCTCCCGAAGGGACTATCCGCATTGTCGGCCCGGACACGACATTGCCGGATAACAGCCTGTTCACCGTTAATCCATCGACGGACGTGCCTTATCTGGTGGAAACCGATCCGCGTTTCACCAATGAGAAACAGTGGCTCGGCAGCGATTATATGCAGGACGCGTTCAGTCAGAACGGCGATAACACCGCCAAACGTCTGGGCGACGGCTACTACGAGCAGCGCTTGGTGCGCGAGCAGGTGATCAATCTGACCGGGCAGCGCTATCTTGAGGGCTACGCCAACGACGAAGAGCAATTTAAGGCGTTAATGGAGCAGGGCATTAAGTTCGGCAAAGCGTACTCGCTGAAGCTGGGCGTGGCGCTGACGCCGGATCAGATGTCGCTTTTGACCGGCGATATCGTCTGGCTGGTGAATACCGAGGTGAATATGCCGGATGGTTCACGGCAGTCGGTGCTGGTGCCGCAGGTTTACGCCAAAGTGAAACCCGGCGATATCGATGGCTCCGGGGCGTTGATGGCCGGCAACAATGTGGCGATGAAGCTCGACGGCGATCTGTTTAACCGCGGCACCATCGCGGGACGCAGCGTGGTGCAGTTGGATGCCGACAATATCATCAACCAGGCCGGTGTTATTCAGGGGGCCGATGTCCGCCTGAACGCCCGGACGGATATCAGCAATATCGGCGGTATTCTTCAGGGCAACGACAGTCTGCTGGCGGTCGCCGGCCGCGATATTAACGCGACCTCCACCACCCGCAGCGCGGAAAGCGCCGCGGATCGGAATCATTTCGCCAGAACCACCATCGACAGCGTGTCCGGTATTTACGTTCAGGGCGAGGACGGCAAATTTACCCTTCAGGCCGCTCGCGATCTGAACCTGACCGCCGCCCAGCTCGTGAACAGCGGCGAGAATGGCCAGACGCGGCTGGTCGCCGGACGGGATGTGAACCTGAATACCGTCTCGACCGCCAGCAGCGACGAGCTGGTCTGGGACGCGGAGAACACGCTGAAGCAAAGCCGGCGCGACAGCGTGGGCAGCGAAGTGGTCGCCAGCGGCGATGTGATACTGGCGGCGGGCAACGACATTGATGCGCGGGCGGCGTCGCTCTCCTCAGAGAATGCGCTGCAACTGAGCGCCGGCCATGACGTGAATATTCAGGGGGCGGAGAACGTCCTCGATCTGGATGAGCGCCATAAGGTGACGGGCAGCAGCGGGTGGCTGTCGAAAACCACCACCCGCACGCATGACGTCGTTTCCCGTCAGACGATACAGGGCAGCGAGCTGAGCGGCGATACGGTGGACATCACGGCGGGCAATGACCTGACGGTGCTGGGCAGCAGCGTGGCGGGCAGCGGCGACGTGTCGCTGCTGGCGGGCAACGATCTGAGCGTCGGCGGCATGAGCGAGCGCAATAGCGAACTGCATCAGAAACAGGAGAAAAAATCCGGCCTGATGAGCTCGGGCGGCATCGGTTTCAGCATCGGTACGCAAAGCCTGAAAATGACCGATACCGGTCAGGATACGACGCAACTGGGCAGCACCCTCGGCAGCGTGAACGGCGACCTGACGCTCGGGGCGGGCAATCATCTCGCGGTGACCGGTTCGGAACTGGTGGCGGGCAACGATATGACGCTCAGCGGCAAGCGCGTCGACATCGAAGCGGCGCGGAATCAGAGCCGGCAGACGCACGAAGTGGAGCAGAAAACGTCCGGCCTGACGCTGGCGCTTTCCGGTGCGGCGGGCAGCGCGCTCAGCAGCGCGGTGGCGGCGACGCAGGATGCGAAATCGGCGGGCAACAGCCGTCTTCAGGCGTTGCAGGGGGTCAAGGCGGCGCTGAGCGGCGTGCAGGCGACGCAGGCGGCCCGTCTGGACGCGGCGCAAGGGGGCGATCCGGCGAACAATAATACGGTGGGCGTCAGCCTTTCTTACGGCAGCCAGTCCTCGAAGTCGACGCAGCGCAGCGAGCATAGCACGGCGCAGGGCAGCAGCCTGGCGGCGGGCAACGATCTGAGCATCGCCGCGCAAGGCCGGGACGGCGATCTGACGGTACAAGGCAGCCAGCTCAAGGCGGGGAACAACGTGCAGCTTGCCGCGAACCGGGACATCAATCTGCTTTCGGCGGAAAACACCCAGCAGTTGGAGGGCAAAAACGAAAGCCGCGGCGGCAGCGTCGGGGTAGGGATCGGTGTGGGTTCCGGCGGCTGGGGCATCAGCGTTTCCGCCAGCGTCAACAAGGGCAAAGGCAGCGAGAGCGGCAACGGCGTCACCCATACGGAAACCACGGTGGATGCGGGACGTCAGGTGACGATGCTGAGCGGACGCGACACCACGCTCACCGGCGCGCAGGTGAGCGGCGAAACGGTGAAAGCGCAGGTGGGGCGCAACCTGACGATGACCTCGGAGCAGGACAGCGACCGCTACGACGCGAAGCAGCGTAACGCCAGCGCAGGCGGCAGCTTCACGTTTGGCTCGATGAGCGGCTCGGCGAACGTCAACCTGAGCCGGGAGAAAATGCACAGCAACTACGACTCGGTGGTTGAACAAACGGGCATCTTCGCGGGCAAGGGCGGCTTTGATGTAACGGTGGGCGAACATACCCAGCTCAACGGCGCGGTCATCGGCTCGACCGCGACGGCGGATAAAAACCGGCTCGACACGGGAACGCTGGGATTCAGCGATATAGAAAACCGGGCGGACTACGAGGTGGAGAGTCAGAGCGTGGGGATGAGTACCGGCGGCAGCATTGGCGGGCAGTTCGCGGGCAATATGGCGAATGGCCTGCTGGTGGGGGAAAACGGG
Organism: Brenneria sp. L4-2C; assembly: GCF_040240335.1. Classification (NCBI taxonomy): domain Bacteria; kingdom Pseudomonadati; phylum Pseudomonadota; class Gammaproteobacteria; order Enterobacterales; family Pectobacteriaceae; genus Brenneria; species Brenneria sp. L4-2C. The sequence goes on from NZ_JBEIAC010000024.1 coordinate 69,432, forward strand.
GAAGGGCATGATAGCAGCACCACCCGCTCGGCGGTCTCGGAAGGGACGATAACGATCCGTAACCCGGACAGTCAGACGCAGGACGTGGCAGACCTGAACCGCGATGTGGCGCAGGCGAACCAGACGCTCTCGCCGATATTCGACAAGGAAAAAGAGCAGCAGCGGTTGCAGGAAGCGCTGCTGATAGGCGAAATTGGCACTCAGGCGGCGGATATCGCACGCACGGAGGGGCAAATCCGGGCGATAAACGCGGCGAAAGAGAAACACCCGAATTATAGCGCCGAGCAACTGCGAGAAACGGCTATCTACAAAGCCGAGATGCGGAAATATGGCA
>NZ_JBEIAC010000025.1:0-48329 GCF_040240335.1 Brenneria sp. L4-2C
GGTCAAGGCAATGTCGTCAATGGCAGCGTGAAGGCGTGGTGATGTTAAATCCGGATAAGCCACAAAACGCATCAGAAAAAGCAGCCTGAAAACGCATTAAGGGTGACAACTTCGTTGACAGCTACCGTAAGTAACGCTCGCTGAGCACATTTTCTTTGCCATAACGGCGTTCCAGTATTCCCTGAGCTCTTTTCTCTCGTGCTGTTCCGTCTACTTTGTTCTGGATGCATTTCAGACCGAGAGGGTCGATCCAACTGAGGGGGTTCGGACCGTAAGCATAGAGGTTAATACCCCCCGCCAGCCCTATCGGGTCAGATTGGGTAAACTGTCTGTCGTCAGGACCGTACTATCCGTTCAGGTTGTAGTTACCTCTTCTTTTTAAATCGTAATTCATAGATAGAATCTTTATGTGAGATGGTTACACAGAGATAACTTAAGTTTGAAGGTGCTGGACGACTATCTGGCACGGCTTCACCGACAACCACGCTGCAAACAGACGCATCTTTGACAGAACAGGCTAGAGATTGAGCAGATCCTGCAGCAGACGCTGGCGTTGCTCGCTCAGATCAGTGACTAAAACAATAAAGCCAGAAAGAACGCTGGGGTCACCTCCGGCTTTTATCAATCACCTAAATCTGGTCGAAAGTGACCTGTTTATAAGGAAAATTACCAGGTAGTGAATCTGGTTTTATTTTTTTTGATAAAATCCCCGCGAGTAGTGATGTAATATTCTCATCAAAATATTCAACATCTGGAGATCTGGATGCAATTATAGCTGTTCCCCATAAGTTGCTATTCTCGACATTGGAAACAACCCAAAAAAAATAGTCACCATTATCAGTGACACCTACTGGCAATAGCCCTCCTTTATTAGGATATAAGGTGTAATTATAATAGTCAGAATCTTCGTTAATTAAGTAATTGAAATCTTCGAGGATTAATTTTTTTTGTTCAAAAAAGTTGAGATCATCATTTTTAGTAAATGGATTGAACAACGCGATAAAATCAGCAATTCGTCCTGTTCCATAGGATTTTGTAAAATCCACATAATCATCTGGGAATGAAACGTTTACATCAATGGGAGGCCAGACCTCTTTATCCCCATTTTCACTTGGTAAATGAGGTGGGACTAAGATAGTTTTCAAATGAGATAGAGACATATTTACATTCCTGGAGGATTAAGAAGAGTGAGGCTTTCAAAGAAGCCACCGCTACCTTCAGCATTAATAGTTATCCCTGCGGGGATCCTTGAAGGCCCTTTATAAATTGGAGTCACTGAAACATCAACAACCTCTCCACGTTCCAAGGCCTTTCTTATACGTCCTTCAACGCTACTCATATCCGGTGTATTTACCGGACGATGCTGGATAGTAACCAGATTTCGTGGGTCATCGCCAGAACCTCCTAATTGCCGCCCAAGTAAATGCCCACGAGCACGATTAGAGCCTGCACCAGTAATAAATCCTGGTGGTTGGATTGTAGGATTCGCATGTGTACCGGTATTTACGTCATTTGCATCTAAGCGTGCTCTGACGCCTGAAGGACGGCCTAATTGATCCAATTCACCATAATGAATATTACACTTACTTAGCCCCAGCGGATCAACCCACATCAGCGCATTCGGCGCATACTGATAAAGGTTCAACCCACCCGCCAACCCAATCGGGTCAGGCGCAATAATCTACCCGATTTTCGGATCGTACTACTTGCTTCGGCCGTAAATTACCTTCATTCAGTCGTCATAGTGACGGAAATTGCTCACGCTACCGCCCGCCGACGAGAAAGTTGACTATGGCTGGGAAGCATTCTAAGTCAGACGGTGCGGTAAATAAAGCAGCTAAAACAGAACGTTACTACACGGTGGAATACACCCCGCAAAACGGCGGAGCCAACCCGTCGTCCGCCATCAACCTTAAGGGGCGCAGGCTTGAAGAATCGGGGTTTATGACTGGCATGCCGATAACCATTACCGCCCTAACAGGGCAGGATAGTGATTGAGACGGAGATTAATCTCTGATCATGTACTAAACAGCAGGTAAAAAATAGCCGGAAGGATCGTTAAGATCGCTTCCGGTTTTCTATTTAGTAAATATAAGTAGTACCAACAGATTTTTTATTCTGTTTGACCATTTTTATAATTAACTCCCAGCCATCATTTGTTTTCTTTCTTCCTGCAAAGGTATATAAAACATCATCAGTGGATAAATTAATTTTCATAGTTTCATTATCAATAAATTCAACTTGAGAGATAAATATCATTGGCTCTTCATTGATAAACCTCCAACTAGCTTCATACAACCAAATGGGTGGTTCTTTCATATAATGAAACTCATTGGCAAGAGCAGTTTTCATCCACTTCTTTACATTTGCAGGTATTTTATCTATCCAATCAATATTGGGCATAGGTAATCCTGACTCTTTGTAAAGATTAAATATTTTTTTTACAAATTGCTCAGCCTCTTCATGAGCTACGCCAGCAGCATAGTTCTTTTCTGCCACATCAGATAGTGCAGAACTGAAAACAATATATTCTTGATTCATAAAATTACCATGAGTTTACACCTTTAATTACTTCTAATAGTTCCATCCCCGGATGCCTATAGGGGTCCATATCTGCGTGTTGCCAAGGGTCAACCTCAGACAAGTTACTCTTATTATGAACACTAGGGCCGCCAACGCGCTGAGGTATATTAGTATGATGTAATTCATAAGGAATATCTCTAATATCTGTGGCTCCAGTTTTATTTATTCTAACAGCCGGTTATCGGCATCGTACGTATTAATGTTGCTCCTCCTCACCATTACGTCGGCTGACCAGATTGCTCAGCTATCGTAACGGCAGAACAACCGTTGCGAGAGTGCGGGCAATCACACTCGCTACCTTTCACCGACAAGAAAGGCGACTGAGGTTGACGCATATTCTGCGCCCTTTACCCCTGTTTTTAAAATCTCTCAGCCGGAGCGCTATCAGCGTGTCGGCTACCGGCCCAACAGGGGCAACGTCTCTACGCCCGCCATCAATATCAGCGGCAAGTGGCTACAGGAAGCCGGGTTCAGCACCAGGCAGCCGCTCAAGCTGCGCGTGATGCCGGGCTGCATCGTCATCACCGCGCAGGATATTCGTGAGTTGTGGCACTGTCTGGAAGGATTACGCCGGGAGCCGTTCGATGAACGCGCCGCCGCTGACTGACCTAATCGCTTTCCCGGCGGACTGGATCTGGCGGGGATAACAGATAATAATTGGCCGATAATTAAAAAGCCGGAAAGATCTTTGGGGTCTTATCCGGCTATTTTTAAGAGCATTTTCTCTATAAAAACTTAACTAATATTCGAGATCTTTCTCAGTGTTTTTATTATTATGAGATATGATTCTTCGATGGAGTTATTAATTTCAAAATAATTATTAATATCCTGATTTTTATAATATATATTCCCCTGAGAATCGGAGATATCGATATCATAAGAGATCCTATCTTTGGAACGTACCTCAATAACAATCTCATCACAATCTTTATCTAAAACGTACTCTTTATTAATTAAAATACTAAAATAGAAGACAGAGTGTGAACCAACAATTTTCACTTCAATAGACGAAGATTGAATAGCATTAAAATCACATCGATCTCTTAATGAATTAATTTTACTGAAGATTAAGTTATCCATTTTATTATCCACATGATTTTTTTACAGTCTTTGTATAATTAGATGGTTTTTCAGTTCCTCTAGTATCAGCCTATTCTCTCTATTTAGACATATCTGGATCATTACTTGGTCTGACAGAAGCATGATTTTTACCATCTTGAACTACATCTAATCCGCCATCATTTAACGTTTTCACATCAAGTGTTTGATATTTACCATTAGAAGGTTTCTCAATTGTTGTAGATAATCCTGTCGTTGTATCTTTCCCTGGTCGAGGGGCCAAATTTGAATCGGTACCACTTCCCATACGATAAACAACACCATCGGTTAATATTTTAGCCAACCCCAACGGATCTATCCACGTCAGCGGATTTGGCGCATAAACATAAAGGTTCAGTCCACCCGCCAGCCCTATCGGGTCCTGCGTCGTAAATCTGCCAACCACCGGATCAAAATATCTAAACAGATTATAGTGTAGTCCCGTTTCGCTGTCAGCATACTGACCGGCATAGCGCAGCGGCTGGTCTATCACGGGTTGTCCCTGCCGTAGCTCGACGCTATCCACCGTCTGGCGCCCGACCTCGCCCCATCCGCCGTCCTTGTCCTCACAGCCCGCGTCGATACGTTCGGCCAGGTACCCGCGCGCATCGAACGTCAACCGGTACCCGGCGCCATCCGGGCGCGTATCAGCCGGTTATCGGCATCGTACGTATAATGTTGCTCCTCCTCACCATTACGTCGGCTGACCAGATTGCCCAGCTATCGTAACGGCAGAACAACCGTTGCCAGTGTGCCAGACGGTTATGGGGAACGACGTCGCTGCCATCGTGCAGGAAATCGCGCACGCTACCGCCCACCGACAAGAAAGGCGACTGAGGTTGACGCATATTCTGCGCCCTTTACCCCTGTTTTTAAAATCTCTCAGCCGGAGCGCTATCAGCGTGTCGGCTACCGGCCCAACAGGGGCGACACCTCCACGCCCGCTATCAATATCAGCGGCAAGAGGCTACAGGAAGCCGGGTTCAGCACCGAGCAGCCGCTCAAGCTGCCGGGCTGCAATGTCATTACCGTGCAGGATATTCGGGAGCGGTGGCGCTGTCTGGAAGAATTAAGCCGGGAACCGTTTGATGAACGCGCCGCCACACAATGGCTGAACACCTTTCCCGGTGGGCTGGATATGGCGGGGATGACGGATAATAACTGACCGATAATTAAAAAGCCGGAAAGATCGCTTCCGGCTTTAACCAATTATTAAATAATGCTAATCTTCGGCACCATCTTCAAAATGAAAATGTTCCATTGATGCACAGGTGAAGCTACCGATAAATGATGGTGATTTATGTTTATCCTCATGTGGATAAAACAAATCATTTTCGATTGCCCAATCATAAACCCCTTTATTAACAGGATATTTTGTTAAAACCCCTGTCAATCTATTTTCCTTTATCCAGTCTTTAGCGTCCTTCAAATAAAGGAATATCCCCGAAGGGAAACGAGCCATCGCACCATTAAATACCCATATCTCTTTTATATGCATTTTAGCCATTCACTCTAAATTTTGGTATCTAAACCATCTTTGTATTTTATCGACAGTTTTACGAATTACGGATCGATTGGCATCAACTACAACTTGCTGCTTAGATGTTAATGATGGTGAACCTTTGATAGGTCTCCCAGCTTGCCCTATTTTTGTTTCAGGTCCGCCACCTTTAACATGAAGATGTGCAGGGCCATGATCCCCACTTCTGGTGTAATGGACTATTTCAACGTCTCCCTGCTTAGCGACCACCTTAGGGGGTAAATCGGGTTCAGTATATTTACCATTTCCTTTGGTAGTACCACATTATCTAGACAATCCCAGCGGATCGATCCACCCCAACGCATTCGGCGCATACTGATAAAGGTTCAGTCTACCCGCCAGCCCTATCGGGTCCTGCGTCGTAAATCTGCCAACCACCGGATCAAAATATCTAAACAGATTATAGTGTAGTCCCGTTTCGCTGTCAGCATACTGACCGGCATAGCGCAGCGGCTGGTCTATCACGGGTTGTCCCTGCCGCAGCTCGACGCTATCCACCGTCTGGCGCCCGACCTCGCCCCATCCGCCGTAATGTCCGCTCCAGCGCACGGCGCCTTTGTCATCGGTCATCTCCAGCGGCGCGCTGTTCAGGTCGGTATGGAGCCAGTACCTCTCGCCGGGGACGCCGGCTTTCCCCGCCTGGTCGATGCGCGCCAGCGGGCTCCACGGCTCCGCAGGGTCGTAGAGATACGTGCTGCGGCGCTGGTCCTGCGGCGTCAAGGCTTGCAGCAGCCGGAACCCCTGCCACACGAAGCGCGTCTCTTCCTCGCGTCCCCGTTTGTACTTCACCCGCTTGCCGGTCCTGCGTCCCAGCGCGTCGTAGGCGTAGAACGCGTCGAACGCGCCCTCCGGCCCCGTTCCCCACGCCCGTATCAGCCGGTTGCCATCTTTAATGCTGTTTGCCTGATAGTGAAGGTGAAGTCCTTTCTTCTCAAAGTGATATCCCAATAGCCATAGCTCAATCGACCTCAGTGCCGCCAGCAGGCTTAGCACCCAAAGCCGTTCTCCGGTTTTGCTCCCGCTGGCTCGCAGCCCAAAGCAAAATCGCTCGCTTTTTTCATCACAAGCGAAGTATTTCCCAGAAGGCGGTCAATGCGTTTTATTTTATCCTTGACGCGGGTTGTTCCTGGCAAGTGTGGTGAGAGAAAGTGTTGCGCCTTGCATTAGCGCCACGGTGGAATCGATAATCGCATTTTGGCGATATTGGTGCGTTGAGATTAAAGCGTTACGTAAAAAAGTCTGGCATACTTTACGAGCAGGCATAGAGGTGATCCCATTGAATTTGTTAGCGCAATCAGTAGATCACAAAACTCTATGCCTGTCTCGTTTTCTGAGGATTCTTCAGCCCGATGTGGGGGCTTGTTGGACCAGATAGTTGTTCAATCTTTGCCCTGAACGGGCGGTACGGTTTGCGGGGACAAGTGAGTCGGCGCAGCGGGTAACTTGAGGGCGTCCTCACTGTTCAGTGATGCGCGCGAACACGCCGTCCTCCAGTTTAAAGTAGTCCGGGAGCTGGTTGCCATGGTCAACATTAAGGATGCGCTGCATACACAAAGAGAAACGCTCAAAAGCATTACGGCAAGAAAAGGCGGCTATCTTGTTCAGGTCAAGGGAAATCAGCCTACGTTGTTTAATGCCGTGAAAATGCAGTTTGATGAGGCCCTTAAAGATGATACCGCCTTGGCTCAATATGAAACGCAAGATAAGGGACACAGGCGGGCGGAACGACCAATCACCTTTTAGATGCCGGCACAGTGATCATGTTAGGAGATGGAGTGCGTTTAATTTTACTTTTGAGTTTTATTACCGTATTTGGCGCGCATGCCTCATCGGATTTGGGCGAAGCGCTGGTCAAAGGCGGTGATTTTTATGTCGGCGACGTTTTTGGCAATCAGGATTATCTCTCTCATGCGAATGTAAAACTCGCGTCTTTTTACATTATGCGAACCGAAGTCACTTATGAACGTTATCAGAAAATACATCAATGGGCCGTATTGCATGGTTATGACTTTAATGCCGGTTGCAATGGCGCTACGTATGAAGATTGTCTGGCGCCGGAAAAGGATGGCGGTAAACATCCGGTGACCAATATTGAATGGCTGGATGCGGTTATTTTTGCCAATGCATTGAGTGAAGCATCGGGCCTGACGCCGGTTTATTGGTCGGAAAAAGGACAGCCGATGCGTACGAACGCTAAAAATAACGAGATTCATGTTAATGAGCAGGCCAATGGATACCGTCTACCGACGTTAAGCGAATGGCATGTCGCCGCCAGAGGGGGAGCGCCCGCGCTGAATTCAGGACATTATGGCGATCGCTACTCAGGCGGAAATAATGAAAAAAAGGTCGCCTGGTATCCGGATTTTAATAGCCATGATTTCGGTACGAAAATGGTAGGGCAATTATCGCCGAATGCATTGGGGCTTTATGATATGAGCGGCAATGTATCCGAGTGGGTTTATGATAGCGACAAGATTGATAACATTAAAATGTATTACTTTTGCGGCGGCAGTTATCTTTCTCATGCCACGACGTTGGCCGGTTGTGATAGCCACAGCTCAGGGTTCATTATGCCGGATATCGGGTTTAGATTGGCGCGGAGTAATTTGAATGCACAGTAAGCGTATTATCATCGTCTTGATGATGTTGCTCTCTTCGTGGGCAGTGGCGGAAGAGCATTCTAATGTTCTGCTCAGGGATGGGATAAACCGGATTGATTTAAACGGGGATGGAGTGGATGACCTGTTGCTGCGCGCGGTTTTTGATAATAATACCTCTCATCCCGTCAATACCTTGACGATTTTCATTAAAGACAGACGCGGAAACGATAATATCGTGCCTGTTCCTGATGATGCAGGATTTACCTGGGTCGACTTTAGCCTGTCGGCATCGGTGATAAAAGTAACGGACTATGCGTTATATAAAGAAAAGGGACGCTATTACATGGTTAGCGCCAATAAAATTTCCGATAAGCGAAGCGGGGAAGATATATCGGATGCGTTGCCGGTAAGGTTTGTGCGCTATGAACTTAAGGAGAATGATGACGATCCCGGCGTTCCTGCTTATTTCTGGGACTATATCAGCGCGTCTGTGACCGCGAAAAAATATCTCAGCGTAGATGACGCTTTCCCTGAGTTGAACGTTGCAGGTAAAAGATGAAAGCGGTAGCGGTTTTATCGATGATTATCCCTTTTTTTTGCGCCGCGCATCCGCCGCCTGTCGATCAGTATATCAAGCAAATCCAGAGGGCGCTCGACAAGCAGCCCGCCCTGTGCCTGGGCGAAACCCGCTGGCCGGTTGCCATCGGTAAAGAAGGCGCAAACACGAGCTGGATTACCGGGAAAATGGCGTCATTAGTGGATGCGGGGCTGGCGACATCCCGTATTGAGGGCCGTCAAAAGATATGGCGGCTGACGCCGACAGGGTTAAAGGAATTTAAAAAACATGGCGATTTTTGCTATGGGCGCATGCGGGTTAAAGATATCGAGAGTATGACGCAGGAACAGAACGGCGGCGGCGTTATTATCTTTCATTATTATATAAAGTCGTTGCCGAAGTGGGCGGAAAATAAATCAATTCGCTTCGCATATACGGATTTGGATAATCTTGTTACGGGCATTAATTCAGCGAGATATCAGGTGGATTATCAACGCATCGGTGCGGATACGATAAAAATAACCGGCGAGCCTAATCAACTGGACCTGTTTTATTAGACGTCCGTATCCCTGTCATATTAATTAAAGGTCGGACATCAGTCGATATCACGCCGCCATGCTGTCCCGCCGCCGAACATCCTGAACAATCTTAACGAAACCATTACGGTTCAGGCATGGAAGTTATCAGCATAGTTGACGATAATAGCGCCAAACCTTTTCTTTCCCGCGCGGGAAATTAACTCCAACTACCATTAAGATTTTCATGACAAAACCATCGCGTTCCCGACTGTTGAAACTTCTGCTGTTCGTCGTATTGGTCTTGATTATTGGCGGCGTCGTCTGGCGCCTGTGGCCGGGCGGGCAGAACAAAATGGCCGGGCGGGGCGGCCCCGGTATGATGATGGGCGGCGGCAGTACGCTGGTTCACGCCGGAAGCGCAACCCAGGCCGATGTGCCGGTGTACCTCAATGCGCTGGGTACGGTCACGCCGAATGCCACGGTTACGGTCACCAGCCGCGTCGACGGCCAGTTAATGAAAGTCTATTTTACCGAAGGCGAAAAGGTCGAAGCCGGACAACTGCTGGCGCAGATCGATCCGCGCGGCTATCAGGCGACGCTGGCGCAATATCAGGCCGAACTCAGTGAAAATCAGGCGTTGTTGAAAAGCGCGCAGCTCACGCTGAACCGCTATAAAAAACTCTATGCTCAGGATTCGCTTTCCCGCCAGGAACTGGATACGCAGATCGCCACCGTCGGGCAGTATAGCGGGGCGATCAAAGCCGATGAAGCGCAGATCGCCGCCGCGCGGCTGAATATCGAATATGCGCGCATCACCGCGCCGATTAGCGGACGCGTCGGCCTGCGTCTGGTGGATGCGGGTAACATGGTGACCAGCGGCGATACCACCGGCATCGTCACCATCACGCAGACCCAGCCCGCGGCGGTCACCTTCAGCGTACCGCAAAGCAACATTCCGGTGTTGCTGAAAGCGTTGCATAACGGGCAGAGTATGCCGGTCACCGCCTTTGATCAGGATAACAAAACGACGTTGGCGGAGGGGAAAGCGCAATTCATCAGCAACAGCATCGACATCAGTACCGGCACCGTGCAGTTAAAAGCCCTGTTCGATAATGAGGATGAGGCGCTGTATGCCAACCAGTTCGTCAACGTCCGCCTGCAAATCGGCCTGTTGTCCCAGGCGACGGTGATCCCGGCTCAGGCGTTGCAGCTCAGCAGCGACGGCAGTTTTGTCTTCGTGATCAACAAAGACGATACCGTGACGCGCAAGGTGGTGCAAACCGGGCCGAGTTTAGGTGAAGATCTACAGGCGATTATTGCCGGCGTGGAGCCGGGGGACAGGGTAGTGACGGAAGGCATCGAACGTCTGGCCAACGGCAGTAAAGTCAGCGTGGTGACGGCGGAGCAGCAACAGACCGGCGGGAGCGCCGGGACGCAATGAATCCGTCACGCATCTTTATTGAGCGCCCGGTCGCCACTATCTTGCTGATGATGGCGGTGCTGATTTCCGGCATTTTCGCCTATCGCGCGCTCTCCACCTCCGCGCTGCCGCAGGTCGACTACCCGACGATTCAGGTGACCACCCTTTACCCGGGCGCCAGTCCGGATGTGATGGCGTCGTCCGTCACCGGGCCGCTGGAGCGCCAGCTCGGACAGATGGCCGGGCTGAGTCAGATGACCTCCAACAGCAGCAGCGGTTCCTCATTGATTACGCTGAAATTTTCGCTCGATCTGTCGCTGGACGTCGCGGAGCAGGAAGTGCAGGCGGCGATTAACGCCGCCGACAGTCTGTTGCCCGCCGATTTACCCAATCCGCCGACCTATAAAAAGGTCAATCCGGCGGACAGCGCGGTCATCACGCTGGCCGCCAGTTCGGATACGTTGCCGCTGATCAAAGTGCAGGATCTGGTGAACACGCGTATCGCGCTCAAGCTGTCGCAGATTTCCGGCGTCGGCATGGTGACGCTGGCGGGAGGTCATCAGCCGGCGATCCGCGTGCAGGTGGATCCCAAGGCGCTGGCGGCGCGGGGATTGACGCTGGAAGACGTCAATACGCTGATCGGCAACAGTAACGTGAATGGTTCGAAGGGCGGGTTCGACGGCAAATATCATTCGGTCACCATTGATGCCAACGACCAATTGCGTACCGCGCAGGAGTACGCCAATCTGATCCTGGCCTATCAGAACGGCGCCGCGCTGCGCCTGCGCGATATCGCCCGGATCGAAGAAGCGCCGGAAAACAGTTATCAGTCGGCGTGGGCCAACCGCAGTCCGGCTATCGTCATCAGCGTGCAGCGCCAGCCCGGCGCCAATGTGATCTCGGTGGTGGATAACATTAAAGCCCAACTGCCGACCTTGCAGGCGGCGCTGCCGGAAGGCGTGAAAATGGAGATCTTGTCGGATCGCACGCAAACCATCCGCGCCTCCATCAGCGATGTGCAGTTCGAGCTGATGCTGTCGATCGCGCTGGTCATCATGGTCACCTTCCTGTTCCTGCGCAATATCGCCGCCACGCTGATCCCCAGCGTGGCCGTGCCGTTGTCGCTGGTGGGTACCTTCGGCGTGATGTATCTGGCCGATTTCAGCCTCAACAATCTGTCGCTGATGGCGCTGACCATCGCCACCGGCTTCGTCATCGATGACGCAATCGTGGTGGTGGAGAATATTTCCCGTCGGCTGGAAGAGGGCGAAAAGCCGATGCAGGCGGCGCTGAAAGGCTCGCAGCAGATTGGCTTTACCATCATCTCGCTGACCTTCTCGCTGATCGCGGTGCTGATCCCGCTGCTGTTTATGGGCGATGTGGTCGGGCGGCTGTTCCGTGAATTCGCCATTACGCTGGCGGTGGCGATATTGGTGTCGATGCTGGTGTCGCTGACCCTGACGCCGATGCTGTGCGCCTATTTGCTGCGCCATATCCCGCCGGAAAAGCAGTCGCGCTTTGCGCGCAAGGGCGGCGAGTTTTTCGACAAGCTGGTTCATGGCTACGATCGCCTGCTGACGGTGGTGCTTAATCATCAGAAACTGACATTGCTGGTGGCGTTGGGGACTTTCGTGCTGACGGCGCTGCTTTATCTGGTTGTCCCCAAAGGCTTTTTCCCCGCGCAGGATACCGGATTGATTCAGGGTATCAGCGTGGCGTCGCAGGATGTCTCTTTTGGTGAAATGACCAAACGGCAGCAGGCGCTGGCGGAGGTGATTTTACAGAATCCGGCGGTAGAGAGCGTCTCCTCCACCGTCGGGATCGACGGCAACAACACCAGCCTGAACAGCGGCCGTCTGCAAATTAACCTCAAATCGTTCGATGAACGCGACGATCGCGCCGATGCGGTGATCGCCGAGCTGAAACAGGCGGTGCGCAGCGTACCCGGCATCGCGCTCTATCTGCAATCGGCGCAGGATCTGACGGTCAATGACCAGGTCACGCCGAGCCAGTATCAGTTCACGCTGGATGACGCCGACAGCGAAAATCTGGTGAAATGGTCGCCCGCGCTGGTCTCGGCGCTGGCGGCCCGGCCGGAGTTCAGCGATGTGGTCAGCAATCTGCAAGATCAGGGACAGGTCTCCTATGTCGAGATGAACCGCGACAAGGCCGCGCGCTACGGCATTACCGCCTCGGACATTGATACCGCGCTGTACAACGCCTTCGGGCAGCGGCTGGTCTCGACCATTTTCACCCAGTCGAATCAGTATCGCGTGGTGCTGGAAGTCGCGCCGGACTATCAGCAGTCCCCGGCGTCGTTCGATGATATCTGGCTGGCCGCCGGCGACACGTCCTCCGCTTCATCTTCTTCATCTTCAACCGCCGGCATGGTGAAACTGACGTCGATCGCCGATATTCACCAGCGCACCGGCTCGCTGATGCATATGCGGCTGAACCAGTTCCCGGCGGTGACGGTATCGTTCAACCTGAACGACGGCTACTCGCTGGAAGAGGCGCAGCAGGCGATCGCCGACGTCGGCAAGCAACTGGCGCTGCCGTCGAGCATTACCCTGCGTTATCAGGGGGAAGCCGCCGCGTTCCAGAGCGCCAGCGGCAACACGCTGTGGCTGATTCTGGCGGCGCTGCTGACCATGTATGTGGTGCTCGGCATTCTGTATGAAAGTTTTATTCATCCGGTGACCATTCTGTCGACGCTGCCGTCGGCGGCGGTGGGCGCGCTGCTGATCCTGCTGCTGGCGGACACCGAATTCAGTCTGATTGCGTTGATCGGCATGATTCTGCTGATCGGCATCGTCAAGAAGAACGCCATTATGATGATCGACTTTGCGCTTGAGGCGGAGAATCATCAGCGCCTCAGCCCGCGCGAAGCGATCCATCAGGCCTGTTTGCTGCGCTTCAGACCGATCCTGATGACCACCATGGCGGCGCTGCTCGGCGCGCTGCCGCTGATGCTGGCGTCCGGCTCCGGCGCGGAGCTGCGACAGCCGCTGGGGCTGGTGATCGTCGGCGGTTTGATCGTCAGCCAGGTGCTGACGCTGTTCTCCACGCCGGTGATTTATCTGTGGTTCGACGGTCTGGCGCAGCGCGGCAAACGCTACATGCGTAAAGCGCGGCAGCCGTCGCAGGGCGGGGAATGAATATGGTGCGGTTGTTTATCTTCCGTCCGGTCGCCACGCTATTGCTGACGCTGTCGATTCTGTTGCTTGGCATGCTGGGGTATCGTCTGCTGCCGGTGGCGCCGCTGCCGCAGGTCGATTTCCCCACCATTATGGTATCCGCCAGCCTGGCGGGCGCCAGCCCGGAAACCATGGCCGCCACGGTGGCGACGCCGCTGGAGCGGGCTTTGGGGCAGATCGCCGGCATTACCGAAATGACGTCCAGCAGTTCCTCCGGCAGCACCAATATCATTTTGCAGTTTGAACTGAACCGCGATATCAACGGCGCGGCGCGCGACGTGCAGGCGGCGATCAACGCCTCCCGCAGCATGCTGCCGAGCAGCATGGCCTCGCTGCCCACCTACCGCAAAGCCAACCCGTCGGATGCGCCGATCGTGATGCTGGCGCTGACCTCGGAGACCCGTACCCCCGGCGATCTGTACGATCTGGCGGACAGCAAGATCGCCCAGAAAATCGCCCAGGTGAAAGGGGTTGGGGAAGTGTCGCTGATGGGCAGCGCGTTGCCGGCGGTGCGTATCGATCTGCAACCGCAGAAGCTGACCCACTTCGGCATCTCGCTCGATACCGTACGCGCCGCCATCGCCGCCAGCACCACCAATCTGCCGAAAGGCATCCTGAACGGCGCCAGCCAGTCGTGGGTGGTGGATGCCAACGGCCAATTGAACAAGGCGGCGCAGTACCGCAATCTGGTGGTCAGCTATCAGGATGGCCGCACGATCCGCCTGAGCGATGTGGCGACGGTGTACGACGCGATAGAAGATAAATACAAGGCCGGCTACTACAACCGGAAGCCGGCGGTGATGCTGGGCGTGACGCGGCAGGCGGGCGCCAACATGCTGGAGACCATCGATGCGGTCAAGGCGCTGCTGCCGACGCTTCAGGAGGAACTGCCGGCGGATACGCTGTTGAAGCTGGTGGTCGATCGCTCCTCCACCGTGCGCGCTTCGCTGTATGAAACCGAAGAGACGCTGCTGATCGCGGTGCTGCTGGTGATCGGCGTGGTATTCGTGTTCCTGCGCAATGTTCAGGCGATGATTATCCCGGCGCTGGCGTTGCCGGTCTCGCTGATCGGCACCTGCGCGGTGATGTACCTGCTGGGTTACAGTCTCGATAATTTGTCGCTGATGGCGCTGATTATCGCCACCGGTTTCGTGGTGGACGACGCCATCGTGGTGCTGGAAAACATTACCCGCTATATCGAAGCGGGACTCAGCCCGGTGCGGGCGTCGCTGAGAGGGGCGCGGGAGGTCAGCTCCACCGTGCTGTCCATGACCTTGTCGCTGGTGGCGGTGTTTATCCCGATCCTGCTGATGGGCAGCGTGGTGGGACGGCTGTTCCGCGAATTCGCGGTGACGCTGACGGTGTCGCTGCTGATCTCGATGCTGGTGTCGCTGACCCTGACGCCGATGCTGTGCTCGCGGCTGCTGAAGCGCAAGCCGGCGGTGACGCGGCGTCCGCATCCGCTGTACCAGTGGATCGAAAATCAGCTCAACGCCTTGCTGGCGGCCTACGCCCGCGGGCTGGAATGGGTAATGAAGCATCAGCGCCTGACGCTGTTCAGCCTGCTGCTCACCGTGGCGCTCAACATCTTCCTGTACGCCGTGGTGCAGAAGGGCTTTTTCCCCACGCAGGACACCGGGCTGCTGATGGGCATGGCGCGCGCCGACCAGAACATCTCGTTTCAGGCGATGAAGCCCAAGATGGAACAGGCCGCCAAACTGATCGCCGAAGATCCGGACGTCGATGGGGTGATGGCGTCGATGGGCGGCGGCGCGTTCGGTTCACGCAACAGCGCCAATTTCTTCGTCCATCTGAAAGATTTCGACCAGCGCAGCGCGACGGCGAGCGAAATCGCCAACCGCCTGAGCGCCAAAGCGCAACATCTGGCCGGTATGCAGCTGTTTCTGATGGCGGCGCAGGATTTGCGCATCGGCGGACGCAGCGCCAACGCCAGCTACCAGTACACGCTCCAGGCGGACGATCTCGATACCCTGCGCGTCTGGACGCCGAAGGTGCAGGCGGCGCTGGCGCAGATCCCGCAGCTGACCAGCGTGGATTCCGACTCCCAGACCGGCGGACAGGAAGTGATGATCGACATCGACCGCGATAAAGCCACGCGCTTGGGCGTGAACGTCAGCATGCTCGACACCCTGCTGAACAACGCCTTTAGCCAGCGGCAGATCGCCACCCTGTACCATACGCTTAATCAGTATCATGTGGTGATGTCGCTGGACGACAGCTTCACCGGCAACCCGGATATACTAAAAGAACTGTTCGTGATCAACGACGACGGCGATCGGGTGCCGCTCTCCGCGTTCACCCGCTTCAGCAGCGACAACGCGCCGCTGTCGGTGGCGCATCAGGGGCATTCCGCCGCCAGCACCGTCGCCTTCAATCTTCAGGACGGCGTCTCGCTGGAGCAGGCGCAGGCGCTGATTAAAAACGCCATGGCGAAGATCGGCCTGCCGGGCGACGTACAGGCCGGATTCAGCGGCACCGCGCGCGAGTTCGGCGAACTGACCGCGTCCATGCCGTGGCTGATTCTGGCCGCGCTGGCGGCGGTCTATATCGTGCTGGGCATGCTGTATGAAAGCTATATTCATCCGCTGACCATTCTGTCGACATTGCCGTCGGCCGGCGTCGGCGCGCTGCTGCTGCTGCTGCTGACCAATACCGAACTGACGGTGATCGCGCTGATCGGCATTTTGCTGCTGATCGGCATCGTGAAAAAGAACGCCATTATGATGATCGATTTCGCGCTGATGGCCGAGCGCGAGCAGGGGATGTCGCCGCAGCAGGCGATCGTTCAGGCGTGTCTGATGCGCTTTCGCCCGATTATGATGACCACGCTGGCGGCTTTTTTCGGCGCGCTGCCGTTGGCGCTGGGCAGCGGCGGCG
The DNA here is from genome assembly GCF_040240335.1 of Brenneria sp. L4-2C. Lineage (NCBI taxonomy): Bacteria > Pseudomonadati > Pseudomonadota > Gammaproteobacteria > Enterobacterales > Pectobacteriaceae > Brenneria > Brenneria sp. L4-2C. The sequence continues at coordinate 16,411 of NZ_JBEIAC010000025.1, forward strand.
ACGCCGACCTGCGCAGTCCGCTCGGTCTGGCGATCGCCGGCGGTCTGGCGCTCAGCCAGTTACTTACGCTGTTCACCACGCCGGTGGTGTACCTTTATCTTGATCGCGTCAGCCGCGCCACTCGTCGTCAGTGGCAGCGTCTGCGCCATGCTGAATAACGACTTATGAAACTGAAAACTATCGCGTTTAGCCCGCTTTTCCTCGCGTTGTCGCTCGGCGGTTGCGCCGTGGGGCCGGACTATCAGCGTCCGACGACCAGCGTGCCGTTGCAGTATAAGGAAGCGCAAGGCTGGCGGCCGGCCACGCCGCAGGATCAGGTCGGTAAAGGCGAATGGTGGTCGGTTTACCATGACGCCACGCTCTCGTCGCTGCTCAGTCAGGTCAGCATCTCGAACCAGAACGTCGCGCAATATGAGGCGCGCTATCGCCAGGCGAAAGCGCTGGCGACGCAGGCGCGCGCCGATCTGCTCCCGACCGTCGGCGCGACCGGTTCCGGCGCTCGCAGCGGCAGTAAAACCAGCGCCGGCCAGCGTAGCGTCGACAACAGCTTCTCGGCGCAGGCCAGCGCCAGTTGGGAACTGGATCTGTGGGGAAAACACCGGCGCACGCTGGAAGAGAACAAGGCCAGCGCGCAGGCCAGTCTGGCGGAGCTGGCGAATATCACGCTGAGCGCGCAGTCGGCGCTGGCGCAGGATTATTTCCAACTGCGCATCATGGACCAGCAGATCGCCTTGTATCAGCAGAGCGTACAGACCTATGAGCGTTATTTGCAGGTCATCGACAATAAGTACCGGGCGGGCGCGGAATCGCGCGGCACGCTGGCACAGGCGCAACTGCAACTGGAAAGCGCCAGAGCGTCGGCGCTGGACGTCGTCTGGCAGCGCGCGCAACTGGAACATGCGATTGCGTTGCTGATCGGCAAAGCGCCGGCGGAATTCAGCCTGGCCGCGGCGCCGTTGACCGCCGCCATGCCGGCGATCCCCAACGCCCTGCCGGCGGAACTGCTACAGCGCCGACCGGATATCGCCTACGCCGAACGTAATGTGGCGGCGGCGAATGCGGCGGTGGGCGTGGCCATCGCCGGCTACTATCCAGACCTGACGTTAAGCGCCAGCGGCGGTTTCAGCAGTTCCGCGCTGCATAATCTGATCTCGCTGCCGAATCGCGTCTGGTCGCTCGGCCCGGAACTGAGCGGCACGCTGTTGGATTTCGGCGCGACGTCGGCGCAGGTCGAACAGGCGCGCGCCGCCTATGACGCCAGCGTCGCCAGCTATCGTCAGGCGGTGCTGGAGGGCTTCACCGAGGTTGAGAATTATCTGGTCGAATTGAACACGTTACGCGATGAGCTTGCCGCGCAGCAGCGCGCCGCCGACGCCGCCAGAGATTCCGCGCGCGTGACGCGCAACCAGTACGAAGCAGGGATGATCGACTACCTGGATGTCGCCGCCACCGAAAACACCAGCCTTAACCAGCAGCAAAATTTGCTGTCGCTGCAAAGCACGCAGTGGGTAACCAGCGTTGAGCTGATTGCCGCGCTGGGCGGCGGCTGGGATGGAATATCGACCCAGTGAGGCCAACCGTAACTCCGTTATTCCCAGCACTCCAACTCCGCCATCCCCGCGGCTCCACACCCGTCATTTCCGCGGCTCCACATCCGTCATTTCCGCGGCTCCATATCCGTCATTTCCGCGGCAGTAGGCGGAAATCAGCCGCTGGAACCGTGAATAGCCATTGACTGATGCCCGCCTGCGCGGGCATGACGGCGGGGTAATTCCCGTGCCTTCACACCCGTCATTTCCGCACCTCCATATCCGTCATTTCCGCGGCAGTAGGCGGAAATCAGCTGCTGGAACCGTGAATAGCCATTGACTGATGCCCGCCTGCGCGGGCATGACGGCGGGGTAATTCCCGCGCTTCCACATCCGTCATTTCCGCGGCAGTAGGCGGAAATCAGCCGCTGGAACCGTGAATAGTCATTGATTGATGCCCGCCTGCGCGGGCATGACGGCGGGGTGATTTCCGCGGCTTCACACTCGTCATTTCCGCGGCAGTAGGCGGAAATCAGTCTCTGGAACCGTGAATAGCCATTGACTGATGCCCGCCTGCGCGGGCATGACGGAGGGGTATAGTCATCGACTGATGCCTGCCAGCATGGCGGATTTGCAGGAGAGACTTTGTCGTTAAACGTTAATCGCCGTAAAATGATTTCTGTAATGATTATTAAGTTATTAACGATACCAAAGATTAAGGGAGTGGATCATGCCATCGAAAGCGAGCATTCCGGCAGAGATTGAAAGACAGATAAAACAACTGGGGCCGGTGATTGATGTGCCGGCGACGAAAGCGCTCTATATGTCGCTGCTTGCAGACCAACCCACGGAAGGCGTGAGCGTCCACAAAGATATCGCCTACGGCGACGATGAACGACAGAACGTGGATATCTACCTGCCAACGACTGGCGCGGACAAAAAAAGCCCGGTGCTGATTTTTGTACACGGCGGCGGTTTCATTCGCGGCGATAAATCTTCGCTCAGCAATCAGGGCTATTTTTATGCGCGTCAGGGGATGGTCGTCGTCATCCCCAATTATCGTCTGGCGCCGGCGCACCAATGGCCGACAGGCGCGCAAGACGTCTCATCGGCGCTGGCATGGACGCGAGCGCATATCGCCGGATTCGGCGGCGATCCGCAGCAAATCGTATTGGCCGGGGAGTCCGCCGGCGCCGCGCATGTGGCCGCCGCCACGCTGATTCGTCGTTTTCATCCCGTTGAAGGGCTCAACATTGCCGGCGCGGTGCTGATCTCCGGGATTTATAACGCGCGACTGGAATATCTGGCTCGCCGACAACTGCGCATCCCCACCCCCGATCCTTTCGGCGACGCTTATTTCGGTTCGGACATCAACGATCGGGCCGATATGTCGACCGTCGAGCTGATCGATGCCGCGCCGTTTCCGCTGTTTATCAGTTATACCGAGCTGGATCCGATACCGATGCAGGTTGAAGCCGGAGAACTCTTTGCCCGACTGGTCACGCAGCATGGCTTTACGCCTGACCTGCATGTGGTGTATGGGCATAACCATCTCAGCCAGATGTACTCGGTCAATACTGATGATGCATCGCTCAGCGGCCCGGTGATGGATTTTTTAAGCAAGCGGTTTGCGTGAACGCCTGCCTGAATCGGCGCGGGTAATTTATGGCGCGACGCTGTCAGGGGGCGGCGACTTTTCAGGTTCTCACGATAAAAGCAACCGGGTGATAAACACCCGGCCGACGGCGCTTACGCCTGGCGTTTATCTTCGGTATTGGTATCGAAGTCGCCGGCGGCGTGGCGTTCATGCAACTGCTCGTTGAGCGGGCCATGGGTGCGATTAACGATGCGGCCGCGTTTTACCGCCGGACGATCGCCGATATCCTTCGCCCAGCGCAGCACGTTGGCATAGCTGCCCGCATCAAGGAATTCCGCCGCATTGTAGACGTTGCCCAGCACCAGATTGCCGTACCACGGCCAGATCGCCATGTCTGCGATGCTGTACTCGTCGCCCGCCACATATCTGCCGTGCGCCAGCTGTTTATCCAGCACATCCAACAGGCGTTTGCTCTCCATGGCGAAGCGGTTGATGGCGTATTCGATTTTTACCGGCGCGTAGCTGTAAAAATGGCCGAAACCGCCGCCAAGAAAAGGCGCGGAACCCTGCAACCAGAACAGCCAGTTCAGCGTTTCGGCGCGTCCGGCGGGATCCCGCGGCAGGAAATGGCCGAACTTCTCCGCCAGATAAAGCAGGATATTGCCGGATTCAAACACGCGGATCGGCGGCGTGACGCTATGGTCGCGCAGCGCGGGAATTTTGGAGTTAGGGTTAACGTCGACAAAACCGCTGGAGAACTGATCGCCTTCGCTGATGTTAATCAGCCAGGCGTCGTACTCCGCGCCGCTGACGCCGAGCGCCAGCAACTCCTCCAGCATAATCGTCACCTTTTGGCCGTTAGGCGTACCCAGCGAGTAAAGCTGGAGCGGATGCGCGCCGACCGGCAGCGCTTTCTCATGCGTTGCTCCCGAGATCGGACGGTTGATGTTGGCGAAAGCGCCGCCGTCATTTTGCTTCCACTCCCATACTTTTGGCGGTTGGTAGCGGTTCTCTGACATATTGACCTGCCTTGTTGGTGGATGTACTGAAGCAGTTTAGCAGTTGCCGGCGAAGACGTTTAATTGCGCCTGCCGGGTGAAGCCTGACGGCGGTGGAGACAGCGAATTTTTCGGCTTCGCATCAATGCCCTGCGCAATGAGTGCTATCATGAAGCCACCTCTGTCGGGTATTGCCTGGGCGGGATAATAGAGGGGTTTTCTACAGCCAACCGTCCGGGCAGCGTTAATTTGAGGTCAGGCAATGAGCAAAGGAACAACAGATAGTGACGCCCCATTCGGCACCTTGTTGGGGTATGCGCCAGGCGGCGTAGCGATTTATTCATCGAATTACAAAAGTTTGGACCCGCAAAATATGCCGGGCGACGCCTCGTTTCGCAGCTATATCGACAACGAATATATGGGGCATAAGTGGCAGTGCGTCGAGTTCGCCCGGCGTTTTCTGTTTTTGAATCATGGTTTCGTCTTTACCGATGTCGGTATGGCGTATGAAATCTTCTCTCTGCGCTTTTTGCGCCAGGTCGTTAATGACAATATCCTGCCTTTACAGGCGTTTGCCAACGGCTCTCAGCGGCCGCCGGAAGCCGGCGCGCTGCTGATCTGGCAAAAAGGCGGCGAATTTTGCCAGACCGGCCATGTGGCGGTGATTACTCAACTGGTGGGTAATAAAGTTCGCGTCGCCGAGCAGAATGTGGTTCATCAGCTGTTGCCGCCGGGGCAGCAGTGGACGCGCGAGCTGAAGCTGGCAGTGAAAGACGGCCGTTACACCATTCATGATACCTTCGACGACACCGCCATCCTCGGCTGGATGATACAGACCGACGAGACGGAGCACAGCCTGCCGCAGCCGGTTATCCCCGGCGAGGCGTTGGTTATTCGCGGCGCGCGGCTGGACCAGCAGGGCCAGTTCGACGGCAAGTGGCTGGACGAGCGCGATCCCTTGCAATTGGCCTATGTGCAGGCGAACGGCGGCCATATTATCAATCAGGATCCCTATCAATATTTCACCATCACCGAAGACGCCGAGCAGGAGCTGATCAAGGCGACCAATGAGCTGCATCTGATGTATCTGCACGCCACGGACAAGGTGATGAAAGATGACGAGTTGCTGGCGCTGTTCGATATTCCCAAAATTCTCTGGCCGCGTTTACGGCTCTCCTGGCAGCAGCGCCGACACGATATGATCACCGGGCGTATGGACTTCTGCATGGACGAGCGCGGTCTGAAAGTCTATGAATATAATGCCGACTCCGCCTCCTGCCACACCGAAGGCGGACTGATCCTTGAACAGTGGCTCCGGCAGGGATATCCCGGCAAGGGGCATAACCCGGCGGATGAGTTGCTCGACGAGCTGACCGGCGCATGGAAGCACAGCCTGGCGCGGCCTTTCGTCCATATCATGCAGGACAAGGATCTGGAGGAGAATTACCACGCCGGGTTTATGCAACGCGCGCTGACGCAGGCCGGTTTCGAGAGCAAAATCCTCTACGGGCTGGACGAGCTGCGCTGGGATGCGGCCGGGCGGCTTATCGACGGCGATGGCCGGCTGGTCAACTGCGTCTGGAAAACCTGGGCCTGGGAGACCGTTATCGAACAGGTGCGCGAGGTCAGCGCGGACGAGTTCGCGGCGGTGCCGATCCGTACCGGCCACCCGGATAATGAAGTGCGCCTGATCGACGTGCTGATGCGTCCCGAAGTGATGGTCTTCGAGCCGCTGTGGACGGTGATCCCCGGCAATAAAGCGATTCTGCCGGTGCTTTGGTCGTTGTTCCCGCATCATCGCTATCTGCTGGATACCGATTTTACGGTGAACGAAGAGCTGGCGAAAACCGGTTATGCGATCAAGCCGATTTCCGGACGCTGCGGCAGCAACATCGACCTGGTCAGCCACCATGATGAAGTGCTGGATAAGACTTCCGGCAAGTTCGTCGATCGGAAAAATATCTACCAGCAGCTGTGGTGTCTGCCTAAGGTCGCCGGCAAGTACATTCAGGTCTGTACCTTTACCGTCGGCGGCAATTATGGCGGCACCTGCCTGCGCGGCGATGATTCGCTGGTGATTAAAAAAGAGAGTGATATCGAGCCGCTGATCGTGCTGAAAGATAACCAGCGGTAGTCTGGGGACAGATGGCGGGCGATTCCCGCCATCTGCCGGGCCGATTAAGCCGCTAGCTTTTTTCCCCGTGCGGGGAGGCGGCTTTACTGCTCAATGTCAGCGCCGGTTTGGCTTGCCTTCAACGGCCAGTGGTCGAGCGCGATTTGCGCGCCGCCGCTAAACGTCACCTTCGGCTGTTCCGCCGGGAAGTAGCGGGAGGACATCACGCCCACGCCGTCATTAATAAAGATCTCCAGGCTGGAGCTGTCGCAGAGGATTTGCAGCTTCTCAACCTTGCCCTGCCAGTAACGAATCTCTTCCTCGCCGTTGCGCAACCCCTTACGACTTAACGTAATGCCCTGCTCATCGCAGGTCAGCCGCATGGTCTCGCCGAACTCCGACTGAAAGTTTCCGGCCACCTGTAATTGGATCTCGGCGCTGCGGACATCCAGCGTCGGCAGCGCATCGGCGGTTCCGCTGGCCTGCCGGCGGGTTCCGCGCAGCGTTTGCAGTTCGCGCGCCGGTACCTGGCGGAGCTTGCCGTCGCGCACGCTCAGTTCGCGCGGGCAGGTCATCATATGCACCCAGCCGTGTTGCAGGGTGGGCTGCTCAAACTCATCCTGATCGGGTACGCCCATCCAGCCTATCAGCAGGCGGCGGCCATCGTCGGCAAGGGTGGTTTGCGGCGCATAAAATTCGTGGCCGCAGTCCAACTCGTGGAACTCGCCGTGCGGATAATCGCCGGTGGCGTAATCCAGCGTACCGAGCAGATAGCCGCACTGGTATTGGTTCAGATAGCGGCGCGCTTCGGCGGCGACGCCCTGCGGGCAACTGATCAGCACATCGTGGCCGTCGAGGTGGAACAGGTCCGGACACTCCCACATATAGCCGAATGCCGCGCTGCCCCGTACCTGGCTGCCGGCAATCTCGCCGATCAACGTCCAGTTCGTCAGGTCGGGCGATTTCAGCAGCAGCACTTTACCTTGCAGTTGCGGATCCTGCGCCGCCAGCACCATGTACCAGCTATCTTCATGCCGCCAGACTTTCGGGTCGCGGATGTGGCCGGTGTAGCCTTCGGGTTGAGCGTATACCGGTTGTTTTTCGAACTCGCCCTGCGCATTCTGTCGGGCGATGCACTGCCAGGCGGTACGATCGCCGGGCAGCATCACGTTGCCGGTATAGATCAACACCAACTGCCCGTTGTCGTCCACCGCGGAACCGGAAAAGCAGCCGTCGATATCGAATTTTTCACTCGGCAGCAGGGCGACCGGCTCATGCCGCCAGTTCACCAGATCGGCCGAGCTCCAGTGGCCCCAGAATTTGTCGTCATGGTTGCAGGCCAGCGGATTCCATTGATAAAACAGATGGTAACGTTGCTTAAACTGAATAAATCCGTTCGGGTCGTTCATTAATCCCACCACCGGGGACAAATGCCACAGCGGTCGGTGGTGGTCGGATGGGGTACGCTGATGACCTTTCATCACCGCGAGCAGCGTTTGCTTCAGGAGGTGTTTTTCTCTCATTGGTCGCCCTTTTCGTTATAGCTGAACAATAAAGTAATAAAAAATGGCAGGCCGAAAGCCATGGCCAGACCAATCAAATGATTGACTAACGAACTGGCCTGAATAATGGCCAGCCCCGGCAAACCGGTCAGGCCCACGCCGGTGGCGTAAACCTTGCTGTAGACGACCCAGGCGCCGCCGATCGCGCCGCCGGCCATGGCGGCGATAAACGGCTTCACAAAGCGCAGGTTGACGCCGAATACCGCCGCCTCAACCGAACCGATGATCGCCGAGAAGGCCGCCGGAATGGCGATCTTGCGAATTTTACTGTCGCGGGTGCGGAACCAGACGGCCAGACAGGCGCCGCCCTGGGCGACGTTGGCCATCGACCAAATCGGCAGCAGATAGTTGACGCCGATATTGGGATTAATCAGCAGTCCGGCCTCGATGGCATGGAAACTGTTCTGGATGCCGGTCATCGCCACCACCGAATAGAGGCCGCCGAAAATCACCCCGGCAATCCAGCCGGTCTGCGCAATCAGCGTGGTCAGCACATAGGCGATGCCGTCGCCGAGCATGCGGCCGGCCGGGCCGATCACCAGCAGTGCGACAAAACCGGAAATGATCAGGGTCAGGAAGGGAACGAAAATGATCTCGACGATATCGGGAACGATGCGGCGCAGGCGCTTTTCGAGAAAGCTCATAAACCAGACGGTCAGCAGCACCGGAAACACCGTTCCCTGATAGCCGATCATGGCGATTTGCAGACCGTAGAAGTCCAGCGTATGAAAACTTCCCAATCCGCCCCAGATATTCGCCAGCGTCGGGTGCGTCAGGATGCCGCCGATGGTGGCGCCGAGAAACGGGTTGCCGCCGAAGACCCGGGCGGCGGTAAAGCCAATCAGCACCGGCAGGATGATAAAGGCGGAGGAACTGAACATTTCCAGCAACACGTAGACTGCGTTTTGCGAATCCAGCCAGCCGTAGGTTTTGATCAGGCTCATCAGTCCCATCAGCAACCCGGAGGCGATAATCGCAGGGATAATGGGGATAAAAACGTTGGACAGGGTGCTGGCTATGCGTTGGAAGTAGCTGAGATTTTTGGCGGCGTTTTGCGAGGCTTCTTCTTTTTGCGTCGAGTCATCGATCATCGCAACGTGGGCAAACGCGTCGTAAACGTCGTTAATCACACTGCTGTCGAAGACAACCTGTACTTGTCCTGCCTTGCGAAAACTTGCTTTTACCCCTTTGATCGCATCAATTGCATTCAGATCCAGCTTTGATTCGTCTTCCAGTACTATCCTAAGTCGTGTGGCGCAGTGAATGGCCGAAGCAATATTATCCTTGCCGCCCATCAGCGGAACGAGCTGCCGGGCTACCTGCTTGTAATCCATGAACTTCCTCGAAAACTTTAGCTTTATATACCCGTCATACTTCGAGCCGCAGGTGCGTTGGCTTTCCTCACTCACCCCAGTCACTTACTGGAGTAAGCTCCCGGGGATTATGAGAGACTTCCTGTCTCTCACCGCAGGCCAGCCGCTGGCTGGTCAAATTCGTTCCACACGAATTTGTCGTGGCGTCGCCGCCTTTCTGCGACTCGAATTATTTCGGGTATAAAATAGTGAACTTAATTTTTGTAAAATAGTGAAATCGATCACAAATAACATCTTAAACCGATGTATGTAAACACATAATCGCCTTGCGGTACAGTTTGTTAACGTGAGGATTGACCACGCCGATGCCGGTAGAACGGCGATAGTCCACCGTGTGCGAGTCCGGCCGCGCGGGCGGTTCGAGGCCGATGACGGGCGAGGTGAAATGACGGCGCGGCTGATTTTCCAGGCTGAGAAAAATGGCCGTTCCATGATTTAAAACAGGTTGTTATGCATATCGTGCGATGGCTTTTTAGCGGTAGACTCACTACACTTTGGCGCGAACTCTGCATTTTTTTCAGCCGCTATTCTGCACAATATATTGTATTTAATAACAATCTAACTCAGACCGCTGACAAACCTATCACCGCTCGTCGGACTTTGTCAGCGAACTCAATATCATTTTGCTTATCAAGCACAGAGACCGGGTGTACAGCGACAAATGGACTTACTTAAATTTATACTTCGCCTGCCTTTTATTTTGATAAAAGGCCTGTTTCACGCGCTGGGCCTGGTTCTCGGTTTGCTTGGCCGCGTTGTTAAACCGATCGTCGGCAATATCGACTGGCGCGCGCCGGGCTGGTGGACGGCGATGCGCGGCTGGCTGAAATGCGGTTTTCAGCGTCTGGAGAGCGGGGTGGATAAATACCCGCTCGCCGTCAGCGCGGCGATTTTGCTGTTGCTGTGCGCCGCCGGCGCAGGGGTTTATGGCTGGCACTGGTGGCTGAATCGGCCGCAGCCCATCGAACCCGCGCCGATGGCGTATCAGGAAACCCGCGTGTCGGTCGGCGCGCCGGACGCGGTGAATTACGCGGCGCAGAGAATTACGCCGCCGGAAGTGCGTTTTTATTTCAGCAGTTCCGCCGCGCAGCTGACGGACGTGGGTAAAACGGTCGCGAAAGGGATCTCGCTGAAACCGGCCGCCGAAGGCCAGTGGAAATGGGCCAGCGATACAACCTTACTCTTCACGCCGAAAAATCCGCTGCCGATGGGCGCCAAATATGAAGTGGCATTCACGCCCGAAGCGCTGCTTGCGCCGCAAATCAAACTGGCGACCACGCGTTATTCCTTCACCGTTCCCGCTTTTGATTATCAGATCGGCGAATCCGAGTATTATCAGGACCCGCAGGATCCGCAAAAACGCCACGCGGTGTTTAACGTTAAATTCAACGCCCCGGTGGACGCCGCCAGTTTCGAAAAGCAGATTTCTCTCGGCCTGAACGTGGCGAAAGCCAAATCAGAGACCAAACTCAACTATTCCGTGGTCTATGATCAGAAGAAGCTCAACGCCTGGGTGCATTCCGAGCCGTTGAAATCCCTCGATCACGGCGGTTCGGTGCATCTCGCCATCGGCGAGGGGGTAAAAGCGTCGGTACCGTCCAACGCGACCGCGCAATCCCGCGACGGCTGGGTCGCCGTGCCGACGCTGTACAGCCTGACGGTGAGCGAGGCCAGCGCGCAGGTGGTCGACGCCGGGGAGTCGAAAGGCGAGCGCGCGTTGATCATCGGTTTCAGCGACGCGGTAAAAGACCAGGATATCCGCCGGGCGGTGAAAGTCTGGCTGCTGCCGCAGCACGATCCGAACGACCCGGACGCCAGTCGCGATCCGGACGAGTTTTATTCCTGGGATGTGGACAGCGTGGAGAATAACGTGCTGGCGCAGTCCACGCCGCTGAATATCCGCTTGAACGAGGCGGAAAACGACTATCAGCCGCAGTTCAGTTTCCGCTTTGATGCGCCGGCGCATCGATCGCTGCTGGTGAAAATCGACAATGTGCTGACGTCGTCCGGCGGCTATAAAATGCCGGAACCCCTCTACCGCATCGTACAGGTGCCGGACTACCCGAAACTGCTGCAATTTATGTCGCAAGGCTCGCTATTATCGGTTAACGGCGATAAGCAAATCAGCGTCGCCGCGCGCAACGTGCCGGGGCTGCGCGTTGACGTTAAACGCGTGATCCCAAGCCAGTTGCAACATATCGTGTCGTTCAAGCGCGGCGAGTATTCATCGGCGCAGTTTAACCGGCTGAATGACGAATATTTTACCGAGCGCTTTCACTATCAGACGGCGCTGAATAACGATAAGCCGGGTGAAGTGAATTATCGCGGCGTGGATCTTTCGCGCTATTTATCCACCGATCCGCGTTCGCATCGCGGCATCTTCCTGCTGACGCTGTCGGAATGGGATCCGCAGAAAAAAGAAGCCGCCGTCGATAACGATGGCTATCAGGATGAAGATGAAAGCGAAGAGGCGTCGTCCATCGGCGATTCGCGCTTCGTGGTGGTCACGGATTTGGGGATTATCGCCAAGCGGTCGCAGGATAAAACCCGCGACCTGTTTGTGCAGTCCATCCACAGCGGCGCGCCGGTCGGCAACGCCAAAGTCTCGGTTATCGCTAAAAACGGCGTCACGCTGCTGACGCAATTCACCGATGCCGACGGCCATGCGCGTTTCCCGGCGCTGGACGTTTACGTCAATGAACGCCAGCCGGTGATGTTCCTGGTGGAAAAAGAGGGCGACGTGTCCTTCCTGCCGACCGATCGCTATAACGACCGCGGTCTGGATTTCTCCCGCTTTGACGTCGGCGGCGACGAAGCGCCGAACGATGCGCGCACGCTGGGCAGCTATCTGTTCTCCGACCGCGGCGTTTATCGTCCGGGCGATACCTTTAACATCGGCCTGATTACCCGCGCCGCCGATTGGGGTACGGGTCTGGCCGGCGTGCCGGTGCGCGCTGAAATTCACGATCCGCGCGCCAGGCTGATGAGCACCATTCCGCTGACGCTGAATGCCGAGGGTTTCAACGAACTGAGTTACGCCACCGACGAGAATTCACCCACCGGCGAGTGGTCCGTTTATCTCTATCTGGTCGGTAAGGACAATGAAGCATCCGCGCTGTTGGGCTATACCACGGTCAACGTCAAAGAGTTCGAGCCGGATCAGTTGAAAGTGAAACTGCAACTGACGCCGGAGCGCAAGCAGGGCTGGGTGAAACCTTCCGAGCTACAGGCGAATATCGATGTGCAGAACCTGTTCGGCACGCCGGCGCAGGATCGTCGCGTGGCGTCGAAACTGACGTTGCATCCGACATACCCGCGATTCGACGCGTTTCCGGATTACGCCTTTTACGAGAACCGGCAGAACCGGGACAGTTTTGAAACCGAACTGGAAGATCGCGTCACCGATGCGCAGGGCGCGGCGGCTATTCCGCTGGATCTTAACGCCTATGCCGACGCGACCTATCAGCTGCAACTGTTGTCGGAAGCCTTTGTCGCCGGCGGCGGACGTTCCGTCGCCGCCACCGCGCGCGCGCTGGTGTCGCCGAATGATTATCTGATCGGCGTGAAGCCGGACGGCGATCTCGGCTACATCAACCGCGACGCCGCGCGTCGTGTGAATATCATCGCCGTCGATCCGTCGCTCAAGCAAATTGCGCTGTCGGATTTGAAAGTGACGCTGTTCGAGCAGAAATACTTTTCCGTGCTGACCAAACAGGATTCCGGCGTTTACAAATACCAGTCGAAGATGAAGGAAGTGCCGCTGTCCGAACAGCCGCTGTCGCTGGCGGAGCAGGGCGGCGATCTGACGCTGGCGACGGATAAGCCGGGCGATTTCGTGCTGGTGATCGAAGACGCGCAGGGCAAGGCGCTGAACCGCATCGCTTACAGCGTCGCCGGCAACGCCAACCTCAGTCGTTCGCTGGACCGCAACGCCGAACTCAAGCTGAAACTCAATCAGGGCGAATACCAGCCGGGCGATGAAATCGAAGTTTCGATCAACGCGCCTTATACCGGCAGCGGGCTTGTCACCATTGAGAAAGACAAGGTTTACGGCTGGCGGTGGTTCCACACCGATACCACCAGTTCGGTGCAGAAAATCCGTATTCCGGCCGGTATGGAAGGCAACGGCTATATCAACGTGCAGTTTGTGCGCGACGTGAACTCCGATGAAATCTTTATGAGCCCGCTGAGCTACGGCGTAATGCCGTTTAAAATCAGTACCAAAGCGCGGCAAAACGATCTGCGAGTCGCCGTGCCGCCGGTGATTAAACCGGGGGAAAATCTGCCGATTACCGTGACGACCGACGGCCCGCAGCAGGTGGCGCTGTTTGCCGTCGACGAGGGCATTTTGCAGGTCGCGCGCTATCGGCTGAAAGATCCGCTCGACTACTTCTTCCGCAAACGCGCGCTGGGCGTGGAAAGCGCGCAGATCCTCGATCTGATTCTGCCGGAATTCAGCAAGCTGATGCAACTGACGGCCGCGCCCGGCGGCGATGGCGGCGAGGGGCTGGATCTCAGCGTGAATCCGTTTAAACGTAAACGGGATAAGCCGGTGACGTACTGGTCCGGCATTACTGAGGTGAACGGCGAGCGGCAGTTCAATTATCCGGTGCCGGATTATTTCAACGGCAAAATCCGCGTCATGGCGATTTCCGTCACCCCGGACAAAATCGGTAAAGCGCAAACGTCGGCGACCGTGCGCGATAACTTCATCATGACGCCCAACGTGCCGGCCATGGTCGCGCCGGGGGATGAGTTCGACGTCAGCGTCGGCGTCAGCAATAACCTTAGCGATTTGCACGGTCAAAGCATCGCGATTGCGGTACGGCTGAACGTGCCGCCGCAGTTGGAAGTGGTGGGCAACGCGGTGCAAAACCTGTCGCTGGCGGAAAAACGCGAAGGGGTGATTAATTTCCGCCTGCGCGCCAAATCCATTCTGGGCGATGCGCCGCTGGCGTTCGAGGCCAAATACGGCGACAAAACCAGCCGCCGCGCCATCAGCACGTCGGTACGTCCGGCGATGCCGTTCCGTACCCAGTCGGTTATGGGCCGTATGAACCGCAGCCAGAACGTCGATAACCTGCGTCGGATGTTTGATGCCTATGCGGTGCGTAAGGCCGCCGTTTCCAACTCGCCGCTGGTGCTGGCCGGCGGGCTGTCGCAGTATCTGGCGGATTATCCCTACTACTGTTCCGAACAGATCGTCAGCCGCTCGGTGCCGCTGATGCTGGCAGGCGCGCACCCGGAAATGCGCGGCGATCTGAACCCGACGGAAAGCGCCAAACAGCTGAAAGATATGCTGGCGGTGCTGCGTTCGCGCCAGAACGATCGCGGCGCGATCGGCCTGTGGCGTTCGTCGCCGGAAGCCGATCCTTTCGTTACCCCTTACACGGTGCAATATCTGCTGGAAGCCAATGCCGCAGGCTTTACATTGCCGGTCGGTATGCTGGACGAGGCGAATGCGGCGCTGCGCGAGCTGGCGGCCAATCCGTCCGATGATTTGTATACGCTGCGCCTGCGCGCATGGGCGGTGTATCTGCTGACCCGTCAGGGCGAAATCACCACCAGCGCGCTGGCCTCGGTGCAAAACGCCTTGCAGCGGCAGTATCCGGATAGCTGGACAACCGATCTCGGCGCGTTGTATCTGGCGTCGTCGTACCGGTTGCTGAAAATGGACGATGAAGCCAACGCGCTGTTGCAGCCGACCTGGAAACAGATGAGTCAGGCGTATGACAAAGCCTGGTGGACGCAAAACTACTTCGATCCGCTGGCGCAGGACGCGACGCGTTTGTATCTGATTACGCGTCACTTCCCGGAAAAAACGTCCGCCATTCCGCCGCAGGTGCTGGAAAATATGCTCAGGGCGCTGAAAGAGGAACGCTACACCACGTATTCCTCGGCCATGAGCATTCTGGCGCTGGAGAGTTATTCCACGCAGATCGCGGCGCAATCCGCCGCGCCGGACGGGCTGAAAATCACCCAGGTCGCTAAAACCGCCAATGTCGATCCGCAGCTGATTTCCACCTTGCAGGGGCTGTTCGCCAAAGGCGATTTCACCGCGGACGCCAAATCAATCCGTTTCGACAACGGCAATGACGCGCCGGCCTGGTATGTGGTGACGCAGGCCGGTTACGATCTGGCGCCGCCGGAGCAGGCCGTCTCCCGCGGATTGGAGATCACCCGCGATTACACCGACGAGCAGGGCAAACCGGTTACGCAGGCGACGTTGGGGCAGAAGATTAACGTACATCTGAAAGTGCGCGCGAATTCGACGCAAGGGCTGAGCAATCTGGCGATCGTCGACCTGCTGCCGGGCGGATTCGAGGTGGTGCAGCAAACGCCGCCGGCGCCGGAATCCGACGACGGCGATGAAGAGAGCGATGCGCAGGCGTCTGGCGCGTGGCTATCGCCGCTGGCGGCGGCCGGTTCCACCTGGGCGCCGGATTACAGCGATATTCGCGAAGATCGGGTGATCATTTACGGCAGCGCCGGCACCGACGTGCAGACGTTCGTGTATCAAATCAAGGCCACCAACACCGGCAGCTTCGCGATCCCGCCGGCGTACGGCGAGGCCATGTACGATCGCGAGGTTCAGGCGCTGTCCGTCAGCAAGCAAAAACTGGTGGTCGTGCCTGCCGATGAAGCGCCCGTTGCGAAAAAATAATCACCCGCCGTCCGCGCTCCGCCGAAAACGGCGGGGCGTAACCTGTGCAGAGTCTTAAGATGCGTAGCGCGCCGGCATTTTTCAACGCGGCGAAACGCCTGCTGCAAAATATCGCCATGGCCGTCTTGTTACTGGCGCTGGCGGCGCTGGCGTGTCGCCTGTGGCCCCATCCGCCCCTTTCTCAAGGCCAACCCTTTTCGTCGGTTTATTACGATCGGCACGGCGCGCTGATGCGCATCACGCTGGCCAGCGACGACCGCTATCGCCTGTGGACGCCGCTGGAGAGGGTTTCGCCGCTGGCGGTCAACGGCCTGATTTTGCATGAAGACCGCTGGTTTTATTACCATCCCGGTTTCAATCCGTTCAGCCTGCTGCGCGGCTTCTGGCATAGCTATATCGCCGGCGGGCGAATGATGGGCGGCTCCACCATCACCATGCAGCTGGCGCGCATGTATTGGCGCCTGAATACCCGCACGCCGTCGGGCAAGCTGATGCAGGTTCTGCGGGCGATACAGCTGGAACTGAGCTACTCCAAACGCGATATTCTTGAGGCCTATCTGAACTACGCGCCCTATGGCCGTAATATTGAAAGCATCGGCGCGGCCAGCCTGATTTATTTCAACAAAGCGCCGCAGGATCTGACGCTGCCGGAAGCGCTGACGCTGGCGGTGTTGCCGCAGTCGCCGAGTTATCGCATCGACGGCAATCTCGGCGTGTTGAGCGCGGCGCTGACGCAGGCGCGTAATCGCCTGTTCCTGCGCTGGCGGGCGCGCTACGGGGCGGACGGCGGCCAGCTTGCTTTGTTCAAACTGCCGCTGGCGCTGCGTCAGCCGGAAGGCATGCCGTATATCGCGCCGCATTTTATTGAGCAACTGCGTTTGCAAAATCAACAGCTGGCGCGAATCGATACCCGCATCGACACCACGCTGGACGCCGGTTTGCAGCAGCTCGTCGAGCGTCAGGTGAACGCCTTTATCACCCGCAACCGCCGCCACGGCATTCACAATGCGGCGGTATTGCTGGTCGATACCCGCGATATGGGCGTGCGGGCATTGATGGGATCGGCCGATTATTACAACCGCGCGATTTCAGGACAGGTGAACGGCACCAACGCCAAGCGCTCGCCGGGCTCGGCGCTGAAACCCTTTATCTATGCGCTGGGCATGGAGCAGGGGGTGCTGCACCCGATGACCATCCTGCGCGACGTACCCTCGGTGTTCGGCGCCTACGCGCCGGAGAACTTCGACCGCCGCTTTCTCGGGCCGGTCACCGCGACGGACGCGCTGAACTTCAGCCGCAATATCCCCGCCGTTTCTATCGCCGCGCAGCTGCGTCAGCCGACCTTCTATCAGTTCCTGCGCCTGTCCGGCGTCGCCAACCTGTCCAGTGAGAATCACTACGGCCTGTCGCTGGTGCTGGGCGGCGGCGAAGTGACGATGCAGGAACTGGCCAGGCTGTATGCGCTGCTGGCGAACCGCGGTGTGCTGCAACCGCTGCGCATGCAAAAAAACGATCCGACGCCGCAGCCGGTGCGTTTGCTCAGTGAAGAAGCCAGCTTTATGACGCTGGATATGCTGAGCCGGCATCGTCGTCCCGGGGATACGCTGGCGCAGGCCCGTTCCGCGCTGCCGGTATACTGGAAGACCGGCACGTCGTGGGGATTTCGCGACGCCTGGAGCGTCGGCATTTACGGCCCTTATGCTCTGGTGGTTTGGGTGGGGAATTTCGACGGCAGCGGCAATAACGCGTTTGTCGGCGTCGATGCGGCCGCACCGCTGTTTTTCAATCTTATCGACAGCCTACAGGCCAGTTATCCGACGCTACAGGCGCCGAAATATCCGTTGCCGAAACGGCTCAAGCGGGTGGATATCTGTCTTGCCAGCGGCGATTTGCCGACGCCGTGGTGCCGGCAACGGGGCAAAACCTGGTTTATTCCCGGCAAGTCGCCGATCAAGGTCGATACGGTTTATCGCCCGGTGCGGCTGGACAAACAAACCGGCGAAGTGGCTTGTCCGCCTTACGATGAAGATGCGATCCGCACCGAGGTGTTCGAATTCTGGCCCTCTGATCTGGCGAACGTGTTTGCGCAGGCCGGTCTGCCGAAACGTAAGCCGCCGGTTAATCGCTGCAAAGACGGCGGCGTGGAGATCGGCGGCAATCCGCCGCGCATCACGTCGCCACTAAAAAATACCGTTTACACGCTGCGGCAGTCGCAGCAGGGACGCGAGCGGATTTCCTTCAACGCGGTGACGGATGCCGACAGCAAAACGGTGTACTGGTTTGTGGATGATATTTATCTCGGCAGTTCCGCCAGCAAATCGACCATCGACTGGCGGCCGATCGATAACGGGCAGTATCGGATCCGCGCCGTGGACGATCGCGGACGCGCCGACAGCCGGTTGATTCGCATAGAAATCGTCGACTAGCGGCGGGTCAGCGGCCGCATTATCGCACCATCGAGATAATCACTCGCAGCAGTTCGTCCTTGGCTTGTTGTTCGGTAATGACGCCTGTAACCGCGGCGTAAGATAACCCTTCGGCGGAACCGAGCATGGCCCATAGCGCGGCTTCATGTAGTGTTCGACCGGCGCAGAAAGGTGCAAACAGCGCGCGACATTTCTCTGTAAACGTTGCGGCATACTCTTGTCTGATCTGCTCAAGTTCAGGGGTTCCGTTGAGCGCCGCCATGACATTAGGCATTTCATGTCCCTGGAGCAGTACACATTCAATGTATGAGTTGGCAATAACCGATGCCAGTTTCTCTAATTCTGGCTCTGTATTACGGATGATTTCATCCATCAGCGCCGTCTGGCGCCGATCGTATTCTTTATAAAGCGCGGCAAGAAGTCCGGAACGATTCGTGAAATGATCATAAACCACCGGTTTCGTCACGCCTGCCTGCTGCGCTAAATACCCCAGCGTAAGCGCGTCCGTTCCTTCTTCCCGAATGATCCGCCATGCGACTTCCATCAGTTGTACATAACGTTCTTCTCTGGCTAAACGCTGTCGTGCGCGTGGTTTGGACATGGCCGGCATTTCCTGTTGACCTGGTTATATACTAAAGGTAACTTACTATTGGTATCTTACTGTTAGTATATAAGACTAACGCTGACACCGTTTCACGGCAATGGGAGTATACGCAATGCATGCATTAATCGTTGTTTCTCACCCTGTTAATACCTCACTGACTCACAGTGTCGCAGCCGAAATTGCGCAAGGGATCGCAAAATCAAGCCCGCAAAATACGTATGAAATCGCGGATATTGCGCAGGAGGGGTTTGATCCGGTTTTTTCTGCGCCTGATATGGACGCTTTTCAGCAAACCGGCAAGACGCCGCCTGATGTCGTTGCGCAGCAGTCGCGTATTGATAATGCGGATGCGTTGGTGCTGGTCTTCCCGATTTACTGGTGGTCAATGCCGGGATTGCTGAAAGGTTGGATCGATCGCGTTTTTTCGAACGGCTGGGCTTATGAAGACACGCCTGACGGCAGCGTGATAAAAAAGCTGGGACATTTGCCGGTACATATTATTGCGCTGGGCGGCGCCAACCAAAGGACATTCGAAAAACATGGCTATTTCGACGCGTTTAATGCACAGATAGTTCACGGGATTTTCGACTATTGCGGCGCGCCGGTGGCGACATCTGAAATCCTGCTGATGCCGGAGCTGAAAACGCCGGACGCCTTTCTAAACACCGCACGTCATATCGGTGGGCGTCTTTTTCAGACGCACCACGCGTCCGGCCGTGTTTGTGGTGCGCGGCCGATTATTTAGTCGCTAAGGCGTCGCTTCGTTCAGCATCACTTCCAGGAACTTGGTCTGGAAGCGCGTCGCATCCACATCCATTGCCACATGGGCATTAAACAGGTGGCGGGAAACCGGCCGACGATCGGGAATGACCTGTCCCCTCGACCATTCGCCGTGCAGTTCGATATGGGCGTATAACGGTTCGAGAGAGACGTAGCCGGGATCCTCGCAGACCGCAACGGCAAGCGGATCGTGAAGCGGGCAGCCGTCATTGTCGGGATGCATCTGGTTGTAGGAATTGACGTAAAAATCGACGATCCGCATCATGGTCCGGGCGGCATGGTCGCCCCTGGCGCGGATCTCGTCGATCATCGCTGAAGAGAGCAGGGTCTTCATCGTGACGTCCATCCCGATCAGCACGATTTTGGCGCCTGAATTTAACACGATGTGCGCGGCTTCCGGATCGTTATGCAGGTTGGCGTCGACCATCGGATTTTTGACGCCATGAATGCCCGGATGGAACAATGTCGAGCCCATGATGACGATCTGTTTGCAAAGCCCGGCGATTTCCGGCGCTTTGGCGAGGGCAAGCGCGACATTGGTCATCGGCCCGACCGGACACAGGGTGATTTCGCCGGGGTTTTCCTTGACCAGACGGATGATCAGATCCGTCGCGTGCTCATTCACCGGCGCGATCGACGGCGCCGGCAATGCCACATCCCCAATGCCGTTGGCGCCATGCACATAATCAGCCTCGCGCCTGAACGGTTTTAACAGCGAACGGCCGGCGCCTTTCGCCACGGGAATGTCGGGACGTCCGAGCAGCTCAAGTATTTTGAGCGTGTTTTCCGTGGCGATGTCGACCTCGGTGTTGCCGTAGATAGTCGTCAGCGCCTCAAGCTTAATGTTGGGATGGCGCACGGCGTAAAAGATCGCCATGGCGTCATCAATACCGGTATCAACATCCAGGATCACACGAGTGGGTGCCATGTCAGGTCTCCATATTTATTGTCGGCGGCTCAGGGCTGCGCGCTGAGTTTTCCGGCCAGCCCGCCGCTTTTCTTGCGATAGGAAAGGATTAACGCCAGCAGCGTGACCACGTAGGGCAGAACGTCGGTAAGCTGATTGGGCAGACCCTGACTCTGCAATTTGATAGACAGCGCATCCGCAACGCCGAACAGCACACAGGCGAGCGCGGCGTAAAGCGGATTATCGCGGCCAAGCATGCAGGCGACGACCGCGATCCAGCCGCGGCCGGCGCTCATGTCTTCAGAGAAAATACCGACGGTGCCGAGAGAAAGCTGCGCGCCGCCGAGTCCCGACAGCGCGCCGGCGATCAGCACGGTAACGATCTTATAGCGCCTGACGTTCACGCCCATACTTTCTGCCGCCCCGGCATCTTCGCCGACGCCGCGCAGCCGCAAACCGATGGCGGTTTTGTACAGGACGATCGCCACCAGCGCGGTCACAATCCAGGCGAGGTAGGTGAGCGCCGTCTGCCGGGAAAAAATCGCGCCGAGCCAGGGAATGGAATTGAATGCCGCGATGCGAATTTTGTCGAGCGCGACAATCCCCGGATCGCTTAATACGCCGCTCACCCCGAACATCTGGCGCAGAAGATACGCCGTCATACCCGAGGCCAGCAGGTTCATACCGATGCAGATGACCACCGGGTCGCCGCGGAATACCGTGACGCCATAAGCCAGGATCAAAGAGAAAGTCATTGTGCCGACAAGGGCGATAATGACCCCGCCCCAGGCGGAGCCGGTGTAATAGCTGCCGGCGATTGCCGTGAAAGCGCCCACCAGCAGTTGGCCTTCCATCGCGATGTTGAACACGCCGACGCGGCCGCAAAGCGTACCCGCCAGAGAAGCAAACAGGATGGGGGTAATCGCCTGTACGGTCGAATTAATTAAGAAGGGACTGAATAATTCCATCATGAGTTTCGCCTGCCTACGCCGTGGCGAATGGCCAGAAATAAGATGATGACCGCCTGCAAAATCATGGTTAACACGCGCGGTATCTGTGTTTCTCGCTGCATGGCAAATCCACCGGTCTGAAGCGCCGCAAAAAACAGACCCGCCGCGATGGCGCCCAGCGGTTCGCCGCCGACGAGCAGCGCCGCCATCAGACCCGACCAGGTATAACCGGGCGACAGCAGCGCCCCTTCCTGGAAGCGGAAAAGCGTTCCGAGCACAATGATCGCCCCGACCAAACCGGCAATGGCGCCGCTGGCGAACATCGCGGTCAGCATCTGACGAGCGCTGTTCACGCCGCCGTACGCCGTGAAGCGGGCATTAAGGCCGCGCAGGCGTAATTCGTAGCCGCCGATGCTCCGGCGATCGAAGAACAGCACCAGCGCAATGACCGCCGCCAGCAGCAGGATGCCGATATTAAGCGGGCCATAGAGACTTATCAGCCGGGCGGCTTCGGGAACAAGCGCCGTCTGGGCAAGACCCGTCGTGGTATCGCGCAGCACAAAACCCACCAGATAGGAGGTAATGCCGATGGCCGGATAGGACAAAAGCAGGCTCAGGATAATCATCGGAATGCCGAAACGAATTTCGCCGATGGCCGCCGCGGCGGCATACAGACCGGCGGCGAGCATCGCCAGCAGAACGGCGATTAGCGTAATCAGCAGGCCGGGGCCAGGCAGATAGAGCGGGACGATGGCGGCGACGAGACCGCCGATGGCAAGCTGCCCGTCTCCGCCAAGATTAACCATGCCGCCGCGTAGTGGAATGGCGGCGGCCAGCGTCATGCCGACCAGCGGTACGGCCCAGTTCAGGGTGTTGGGCCAGTTCGCCGGCGCAAGGGCGCCGACAACGATTTGCCAATAGGCGGCGATCGGATCGCCGCCGGACAGCAAAATCAGCAGTCCGCCGCTGACCACGCCGAAAAGGATGGCCAGGAGAATGGCCGGCGGACGGGGAAGGCGGGATATTGTCGATATTATCGCGCTCATGCCGCCTCCGTTTGCCGGCCGGCCATCAGCAGGCCAAGCCTCTCTTCCGTGGCGTCCTGAAGCGCGAGATTGGCAAGGATACGCCCTTCATACATGACCAGAATACGGTCGGCGAGCGCCAGGATCTCACTCAGCTCGGCCGACACCAGCAGGATCGCCGCGCCGCGATCGCGCTCGGCAATGAGTTCGCCATGGATAAATTCAATCGCGCCGACGTCAACGCCGCGCGTCGGCTGTTCAGCAATCAAAAGCGGCGCTTTATGCGTGAGTTCACGGGCGATCACCAGTTTTTGCAGATTGCCGCCGGAAAGCGTGCCGACCGGAACCGTATCGCCGCCGATCTTGACGCTGAAACGGGCTATCAATGCGCGGGCATGTTCGGCCACCGCCTGGCGGTTAATAAGAAAGCCGGATGAGAAAGGCGATTTCCGCTGATGTCCCATAATCAGGTTATCGGCGGCCGGTGCGGATTTAGCCGTACCGGTGACGGCGCGATCCTCAGGGACATAAGCAAGACCCGCCCGACGATGACTGGCGACATCGCTTGCCGTCACGTCCGTACCGGCGATGTTCACGCTACCCGCAGCCGGTCGGGAAAGACCGGTCAAGGCTTCGATCAGTTCATTCTGTCCGTTGCCGGCGACGCCGGCGATACCGACGATTTCGCCCGCCCGGACTTCCAGGCTCAGATGGTCGACCGTCGGCCGGGTTCCGGCGCCGACCACCAGATCTTTAACATCCAGCACTACCTCGCCGGGCGCGGCGGGCGTCTTTACCACGGAGGCGGCGACGGCGCGACCGGTCATCGCGCGGATAATTTCGTCCGCGCTGGTTTGACTGGTCAGCATACGATCGGCCACGCTGCCATTGCGCAGCACCGTGACGCGATCGGTGATTTCCATTACTTCATACAGCTTGTGGGTGACGAATAAGACCGTCCTGTCATCCGCGGTGAGATGACGGATAACGTCGAATAAGCCGTCCCGCTCCTGAGGCGTCAGCACCGCCGTCGGTTCGTCCAGAATGAGGATCTGCGCATTGCGATAAAGCGCCTTGAGGATTTCCACCCGCTGGCGCACGCCGATGGATAAGGCGCCGACGCGCGCCAGCGGATCAATCTGCAAGCGATAGCGCGCGGCCAGCGCCGACACTTGCTCCACCGCCGTTTTACGGCTGATAAAGCCCGAACGCCGCGGCTCGCAGCCGTAAACCACGTTTTCCCAGACGGAGAGGGAATCGAACAGTTTGAATGCCTGATGCACCATGCCCATCCCCCGATCGATGGCATCCAGGGCCGAGCGGTATTTCACCTTTTCGCCGCGCAGGATAATGCTGCCTTCATCGGGCGGCAGCATGCCATAAAGGATCGACATCAATGTCGATTTGCCGGCGCCGTTTTCGCCCATCACGGCATGAACCTCTCCGCGCAACACGCTCAGGTCGATATGGTCATTGGCCAACTGGCTGCCGAAGCGTTTGACGATACCGCGCGCTTCGAGCTCAATAGTTTGCATGCGTTTTAGCCCTGGAAAAATGGTTATGCTCTCGGCTTAACGTTAAGCACCCTTCACTCATTGCTGTTGCATCGGATCGGAAACGACGACTTTTCCGGCGATAATGTCATTTTGCAGCGCGCGAACCTTTTCGATGACGTCCGGATAGTTGGCGATCAGGCATTGCGACTTGTCGACGTCCGGCCGCAGGCCGGTTAGCGTCATGCCGCCTTCCGCCAGGCCGAGCGTAACGAACGGCTCCCGTTTGCCGGACAGGATATCTTTCACGCCCTGCTCAATAGCGACATCGGTAAATTTTTCAACGTTATCCATCACCGCCCCAGGCGCCTGTTTGCACTGGTTGGTGTCGACGCCGAACGCAGCGGCGCCCGGAAAGTCATGTATCGCTTTGAAGATACCGCCGTTTGAACCCGATGATGCCGCAAGCACTCTATCCACGTTATCGGCAAGCATGGCATTGGCGCGCTGTAGCCCGCGCGCCGGATCGGAGAAGGGATTGTCCCCGCCGATCCACATATTCGCGGCGGTTTTGATCTCCGGTTTGGCATGCTTCGCCCCGGCCAGGAACGCATCGTTATAGCGATGAACGAAAGGGATATCGAGGGCGCCGATAGCGCCGACTTTGCCGGTTTCGCTGGTCCATGCGGCCACCGCGCCCGCAAGGAAATTAGCCTCATGCTCACGGAAGACCGCACAATAAACATTCGGCAATGCTTTGGACGGGCAACTGTCGATATGCAGGAATTTCACATTCGGATGCCGGGCGGCCACGTCGGGGATAATGTCGTTGAATTCAAAACTGACGGAAACCACGATGTCGGCCTCTTTGGCCGCCGCTTCCAGGTTTTGACGTCGGGTTGTCGGATCGGTGCTTTCAAATATTTTGGCAACGCCGCCGGACTCTTTTGCCACACGTTGCACGCCAACGCCGCCAAGCTTCAGAAAATCATTAACGCCCAGAGCCTGAGGGGAGACGTAAATGATGACGGGTTCCGCCGGCGAGGCCAGACTTGGCCCGTTGAAAAAACAAGTGATGAAAGCAAGCGCCGCGCTAATCCCGAGGCTTCTTTTTTTGTTATTCACGAGTAATACTCCCTTCCTTTAAGGCTCTGTTTTCAATTGGGATAAATGACGATAATCAGAACGAAAAGCTTGTCTGTCGTTTCAAGAAGGCATACGAGGTTTTAATAACGGCATCTCATATTTTTTATGTGGTTTTTCACGATCAATTCCATTTTAACGGCCGCAGCGATGAACATTAGCGGCAGGCAGGATTTTTCACCGGGGCAGGGATACGCACCCGTTCCGCGCCGCGCCAGGTTGTCGCGGGGCGATAAGCAATGAACGGTTGTAACGTGGATTGGGCGTCAATAGATAACAACATTCATGGTCCTGCCGTTCATTAAGAAACCTGAAAAAGTAAAGAATTATGAAAAACATAATCATGTCATGAGTTAACGTAATGTAAAGAAAATACTACTCAAAAGCTAATGCCATTTTTGTATATATAAATCGAAGACGAGGAACGTTTCAGAGCGCTTAATGCTCCATCCGACAGAGAAGGGGTACGAGGCCGTTAGTAAAATCAATCCGCAACACGCCGCGTTTGCAAGGAAACTTGAAGAGCGAATAGGAAAAAGACAGATGGCAAAAATTCTTGATGCTATGACGGAATTGCGCAATATGCTCGAAGAAGTCGTATGACCTGAAAAGCATATGGAATTGTAAGCTTGGGGCAGCGTCAAAGCCGCCCCTTTTGCTTTCAGACAGCCGGCATCAGCGAGCGCCGCCTCCGCCGCTGCTGAACGGCGGACGAGCGAACCAGATTAATATCAGCAGTACCAGGAACGCCCCGCCGGATAACCAGAAGATCTCGTTGGCCGAAATAATCAGCCCCTGATTGGTGATTTCTCGCGCTATCCAGCCGGATGCCTGCTGGTGACTCATGCCCTTGCCTTCGAGTTGCTGGTAGATCTGCGTCGCCGCCGGATTAAACGGCATGATGTTTTCCGTGAGCTGCGTATGATGCAGCGACTCACGGTTTGACCACATCGTCGTGGTGATCGACGTGCCAATCGACCCCATCAGAATACGGATGAAGTTCGACAGACTGGATGCTCCCGCCATTCGTTCCGGCGCTAAGCCGGAAAAAATAATGGTGGTCAGCGGCATGAAGAAGCAGCCCACGGCGAAACCCTGAATAAACTGCGGCCACGCAGACGCGCCGAAATCCATCGCCGGTTCGAACGTATACGCACGCCAGAAGAAGCAGTAGGCGTACATAATAAAGCTGAACGTCACCAGCCTGCGCATATCCAGACGGTGCGCAAAGCGGCCGATAATCGGCGATATCAGAATCGGCAATATCCCGACCGGCGCCGAGGCCAGACCCGCCCAGGTGGCGGTATAACCATAGGCCACCTGCAATAGCTGCGGCAGCAACACCAGCGAGCTGACATAGAGCATGAAGGCCAGGCTGATACATAGCACGCCGATGGTAAAATTTCGCGATTTAAACAACGATAGATCGACTATCGGGTGGTCGTCCGTCAGTTCCCAGACCACCAGGAAGCAAAGCGCGACCGCCGCCACGATGGCCAACACGATAATTTCGCTCGAGTTAAACCAGTCGAGCTCCTTACCCTGATCGAGCATCACCTGCAATGCGCCGATGCCCAGAACGAGGAGCATTAAGCCGACACGGTCGATCGGACGGATCTGCGTCGCGGTTTCGCGGCCCTTCAGCGTTTTCAGCGTCAGGAATACCACCGCCATGCCGATCGGCACGTTGATAAAGAAGATCCAGCCCCAATGATAGTTATCACTGATGTATCCGCCGAGGATCGGCCCGCAAATCGGGGCGACGATCACCGTCATCGACCAGAGCGCAAGCGCGGTACTTCGCCTGGCCGGCGGATAGTTATTCAGCAACAGACTTTGCGAAAGCGGGATCAGCGGACCGGCCACCACACCCTGTACCACACGAAAGAAAATCAGCATTCCCAGGCTGTTGGAGATACCACACAGCCAGGAGGCGAGGGCAAACAGCCCGGTCGACCACAGGAATAGTTTCACCTCGCCGATGCGTTTCGCCAGCCAGCCGGTGATCGGGATTGAGATGGCGTTTGCCACCCCGAACGACGTGATGACCCAGGTACCCTGAGAGTTCGAGGCGCCAAGATTCCCGGCAATGGTCGGGATCGCCACGTTGGCGATCGTCGAGTCCAGAACCTGCATAAAGGTGGCCATAGACAACGCCACCGTCATCCAGGCCAGCGGGGCGCCTACCAGCGGTTTATTTGCCACAGCGGCCTCCAAAGATTTTAGCCTGCATTGGCATGAATAACGTCTGCAATGATGGCATTGACCGGCGCCAGATCCAGCGTCAGAGCGGATGTCCGATACAGCGGTTCCGTACGGACGGTATTCGCCAGCACCAGACCATCCCGGTTTTGGGTATCGACCGTGACTCGCGCGGACAAACCGATGCGCAGCGGATGTTCCGCCACTTCCCGATCGTTGAGCTCAATACGTACCGGCAGACGCTGAACCACTTTGATCCAGTTACCGGTGGCGTTCTGAGCAGGCAACAGTGAGAACGCGCCGCCGGTACCCATGTCCATACCGACCACTTTGCCGGAATATTTTACGTTTTCGCCATACATATCGCTGACGACGGTGGCCGTCTGACCGATGCGTATATTTTCCAACTGCGTTTCTTTAAAGTTGGCGTCAATCCAAATGTGGCGGGCGGGGACCACGGCTATCAACGTCGTGGACGGCGTGATCCGCTGCCCAATCTGTACGGCGCGGCGCGACACATAGCCATCAATCGGACTGCGGACTTTGGTGCGTTGCAGAGCGAGCCAGGCATCACGAACCTGAGCGGCGGCCTGTAAAACCAGCGGCTGCTGAGCAACCGGCGTATTCAGCACCATCGCCTGATTGGCGTTGTATTGCTGAACGGCGACATCGTATTGCGCTTTGGCCGTTTCCACGGCATCGCGGGCGTGTTGCAGCTCTTCACGACCAATCGCATCAACATTCCCCAGCACAAGGCGGCGTTTCAGGTCGGTTTGCGCCTGTTGCCATTGCGTCTGACGCAGCGCGATATTCGCCTGATACTGTTTGCCGTTAATGATCAACTGATGTGTTTGACGCACGCTGTTTGCCAGCGCCGTTTTAGCGCGTTCTAAAGCCTGTTGTGCATCGGTCGCATCGACCGACACCAGCACGTCGCCTGCTTTCACCAGGTCGGTGCTGTCGAAATTAACGTTGGTCACGCTGCCCGACACCTGGGCCATAATCTGAATCTGATTACCGGCGACATAGGCATCATCAGTAGACTCGAAATGACGTAAAACCAGCAGCCAGTAAAACAGGCAGGCGATGGCGATAATGATGAAAATCCCGGTTAACGACAGCATCGCGACTTTCCGCGTTTTCTTTTTACTCTTCGGCGTTTGCGGTGTCGCCTGAGTTTCGGCATTGGCGCTCATGATCTTCTCCACATGTGTCTATTATGATTTTTGTCCGCGGCAGGGGCCTGATAGCCGCCCCCAAGCGCTTGGATGAGACGGATTTTCGCCTGCATCAACTGACTGCCGGCGCGAAGTTGCGCCTGCTGCTGCTGTTGAAACGCTAACTGGCTGCTTAAGCGTTCATCCCTTCCGATGATGCCGACGCGGTATCTTGCTTCCGAAACGCGATACGCCTCTTCGAGCGATTTCGCGGCGAAAGAGGCCTGCTGCAATTGTTCGGCACTGCTTTTCGAAAGGGTTATGGCATCCGCCGTTTGCTGGATGGCGTTCAGGATGGTCTGGTTATACGACTCGACGGACTGGTCGAATAACGCGGACTCTGCGCCCAGTTGGGCGCGCAAGGCCCCCGCGTGGAAAATCGGCAGCGAAATGGCCGGCGCGATGTTCCAGGCTTTACTGGCGGCTTCCAGAAGATTCGGGCTGTTGGTGGTCGTCAGACCGCCAAAGGCGCTGATAGCCAGGCTGGGATAAAACGCTTTTTTCGCGGCGCTGACGCGTTGGGAATAGGATTCCACCAGATCGCGCTGCGCGGTAATGTCAGGACGTTGGCCCAGTAAATCCAGCGTCAATTCGCCTTTCGGCGCCAGCGCGTCAGCCGATGGCGGCGTAACGGCGCGCAGCCCGTTCATCGCATCCGGGCCGCGTCCGGCCAGTGCGGAAAGCTGATGTCTCAGTTGTTCGCTCTGTGACGACAGCACGATGAGCTGCTGTTTGGCGCCGTCGGCCTGAGCCCGGGTTTGTTGGGGGATTTCAATTCCGTACACGCCGGCCTGATATTGCGCCTGACGCAAATCCGCCAGACGCCGATGGTTATCCACCTGGTTTCGCAGGACATCCTGCAACGCCAGATTGGCCTGCAATTGATAATAGGCCGACGCCACCGAACAGGTCAGCGTCAGCGCGGCTTCCGCCTGTTCAGCGCGGGAGGAATCCACCTGTGCTTGCGCGGCATTCGCCTGATTGCGGTATTTACCCCACCAGTCAAATTCATAGCTCAGATTCAGCCCGAGGCTGTTGCTGTTGTCGTAAATCGGCGCGTCAGGATAGCGGCTCAGGAACGGCGGAATGGTGTTTTTCGCCACGCGTTCACGCCGCATTGACCCGTTCAAATCCAGATAAGGGCCGTTGGCCGCATCGGCCTTTTCCATCACGCTCTGCGCTTCACGCACCCGGGCGGCCGCCTGACGTAATGATGGCGAGTTTTGCAACGCCGTGGTCATCAACTCATCGAGCTGCGGGTCATTTAGACCGCGCCACCACTGCGGGCTGATGGACAGAGAACTGACTTTCTCCTGATGCAGATGAAGCTGTCGCGTATCGAGCAGCGACGACTGGGGAGCAATATGATTATCGGAGGCGCAGCCGGCCAAAATTAAAACGGCAAACAGCGGCGTAAGCCTCCGGCAAATTTGGAGTGGCATAGGGTTACCTGAAAGAAGATTAAAAAATTTACGCGATGCCGCGCAGGTTTCTAGGGCGTCACCGCCTTGAAATGACCATCCGGTAGCCGCAAATGACAATGCTGATCTTCATGTTTCAATTCCTTTATTAAAAAACAACTACAACGTTGGAGTTTAATTTAGTGCTATTTTCAATAAATGACAACTCCCTTTGAACAGAAAAGTGTGCGGCTCAGGCCTGAAGACTATCCATTAAGCCGATGCAGCCCATCGAAAACGGGAATGCGGATCTTGTTATTGCCGGCGGCATAGGCCCGGTCCCTATGACTTGATTGGCACTGGCGCGTGCAGGCTGGGGCAGGGAGAACCTTGATCTGATAGAGGCTAATAAGTGCTTTGCGGCACAGATTTCGGCTGAAAATAAAGAGGTTAAGCGGGGATGTGAACGGCGGGGCGATCGCGTCAGGGTCACGGCGCCCGCATTCTTGTTATGAGTTACAACATCGGCGTCGGCGAAAAAGCCGCACGCTTCTGGGCGTTGGGGGAGGCAGGTCTGGCTCTCTTTGGCGCGATCTTCACGCCTTGAGGAACCTGCCCAAGGTTAATCTAGGGCGCCAGCGCCAGACGACGCGCCGCCAGCACGACAGACGCTCTGCGTCGGACATGTTCGCGAGCATCATCCGCTCCCGCAAACATACGCGCCACTTGTGGTAACGCCGCCCACCAGCCGGCCAGCCCCATAATCAGGAAAGCCAGGTGATCGGCATCAACATCACGGGTAAGTATCCCGGCTTCCTGGGCATCCTTGATGGCCTGCGTTTTGACTGTATAAAATTGACGCCGCACATCTTCATCGGGTACTTTTCCATCCAGCACCAACCCTTCCCAGCGCAGAAGCCTGTTGAGCTCCGGATGTTCAAGATGATAATCATAAGCCCGGCCGGCATATTCACCGATATCTTCAACAGTCAATGACTTAATCGCCACCGCCTGCGCGACTTTTGCCAGCTCTTCGCTCAGGACGGTCATGAACAAGGATTGTTTGTCGCCAAAATATTTATAAATTCTTTCTTTGTTAACGCCTGCGGTTTTCGCAATCAACTCAACGGTTGTTCCATCAGGCCCCAGCTCCGCAAACTGAACGACTGCCGCGTTCAAAATTTTTCGTTTCGTACCCTCGGTATCCCAGGCCATTGGTTACCCCTCTTTTTAATCTGCTGCATGGCAGAAATATTGAAAGCATGCTGAATTAAACAGCAACGTTGTAGTTGAAACTTTATCATCAAAATGAATATTAGTATAAGGAGGCAGAGCCTGGGGTCGTTAGGTTTAATCAGCAGGTATAAACCTTGCGCGTCGCTGAGTTTGTAAGGTTTATCGAGTGGCTTGGCGCTGCGGATGGTTGTATCGGTGGCATTGAGGGCGCTCCATCGTTGATCGAACCGACGGCCCCTAATTAAGCCCCAAAAACTACGGATATAAAAAAATCTGGTAGTACCCATTGGTACTCCAGATTCTTATCAACTTACTGATTTTTTCAATGTTCTCGGACGCATAAGGACATCCTGAAACTAAATTATGGTGCCGGACTCGGAATCATTCAGCTTTCTATTAAGTTGAAATACAGCATAAATTTTAACCGTAGCTGTTGTCAAGACCCGTAGGTTGACCCGTATTTTCATAGATAGATCAGAATGATGGGATGTATATGATAAAAAAATCCCGGTTTGTTCCTTCGGTTCGATTCCCTATGATGCCTGTAAATTTAAATTGTAATGACATTACTTACCCCCTCTGTCAGGATAGATGTCACCCCCATCAAAAACGCTAATGGGGCGGTGGGGAAACACCATGAAACGCATTTCACCCGAACGAAAATCAGCAGCACTGGCTAAATTACTGCCGCCTTACAACA